>NZ_KV820948.1:0-38769 GCF_001815505.1 Staphylococcus sp. HMSC072B07
GACAAGTCCGTAGGACTTTGTCGACAGTCTGAGAGAAACTATTTAAATAGTTTCTCTTTTTCATTGATTATGTAAAAGAAGAATGCTATTATGCTTTTGCAGTATGTATTCAATGTGCATATTGTATCCTTACTTCCTTAATGCTAGATTCAAAGCATTTCTGTTATTTTATTGTGTGTTTTCGTTACTTTCTCTCTAATCTATCCCAAACGAGAACACAGCCACCTTTCGAGGTGGCATACATAATGTGATCCACTTAACTATTTTAGGTGTGTCTTTTGACAAAATTAAAAACTTGTATTAACATGATTGGTACAATATCAAAAGATATTGTTCGTGTGTTATTGTTTCTCTATTTTCTTCTGCTTAGAATGTTGAAAAAGTCTTGATGATTTAAGTATGGATAATAGGGGGAGAGGTTGCTTAGGCAACCTCTTTTTTAGTTGATAGTAAATATAAGCATAAATGAATAGTACCATCAACATAGTGCTGTTTTATTTTTGCTAATCTAATAAATTTGCTTTTTAATATTTACTTAACATTGGAAATATGTTAAAATATTATTTGTTCATCTTTAATTTGCTTAAGTGAACTTGAAGTTTGATTACTTCCATTTCTATTATTTTATATATGCTTTGTGTCACTTGTGTTCCCTTCCTAAAATGCACAAGTGACAATTTTTATTACATATCAATTAGATTAGTACATGACTTTTAATACATTATATTGACTGCATCAAAGTAATGTATTATTATTTGATATACAATACCTTTTTAGGTATTGCCTTACTTATTATTTTTTGCTTTATTTTCTCTTTAATAGAGTGATCCTTACTTTTATTGGTATGACCACTTTTTATGTTACGAATGTTGTTGAAAAAGTCTTGTGTGTAAAGCAATAATAATAAGGAGAGGTTGCTTCGGCAACCTCTTTTTTATTATTGCATGGTTAATACTATTGAAATTATATATTTTTTTGATGAAAAAAGAGAGAAATGTTATAGTAGTTATTGAGTGTTATTCACTCATATATTTTTTTGCGCCTTAAGCGTTATCTGATATAGCCCGCAAACCTACATCAGATGACGCTTTTTAATTTGTAAGATCCCACCATTAAATAGGCAGTTTTTTGATACCATTTTTGATACCATTTTGTTTAAAAACAGAAAAAGTTTAGAAAATTTAAGTGCTTGAAATCGCATGAAATCAACGTTTTAAATTTCAAGAAATCCTAAAAAACTTCATTTTCAATCGAAATGGAAGGTTCTATCGGTTAATCCAATAGTGTTCATTGAATATAAGTATTAAAATACGCAGCATGCATACTTAATCGTATGTGTGCTGCTTTTTAATGTCTGAAGTTAAGTGAAAAGATAAGTGTAATGAAACAATAAAGAGATTTACCGAGATTTAAAGAGAATTATGTCAGGCATGTCAAACAAGTTCAGGGTTAATACGATTTTTGGTAATTTATTAAGCAAATTAGGACATGTTAAAGTCTACTCATACAATTTATATTGAAATTTAACGTGACGTAAAATTCTGAAATGTGGTATAAGTAAGTGATAAAATAAAGAAAACGTTTAGAGGGGAAACCTATGAAGAATAATCCAACTTTGTTAAAGATTCTAGCAGCAGTATTTATATTGTTAACAATTATCAGCCCGTTATTTGCGATTGGAAGTATAATTTGTAGTGTGAAAATCAAAAAATACAATGATGTCGTTGGAGATCGTTTTCTCACGATTTCTATAATTTGTGCAGTAATATTTATGGCGTTTCATTTTATCTACTATCTCACTTACTTATTTTAAAAGTATATTTTAAAAGCCGGAAAGTAAACAGTTACACTGTATCTTACTTTCTGGCTTTATTTTAGTTCATAAAAGTTAAATGATTAAATGATAAAAAGTCGTTAGTTGTATCTTTTAGAGATAAATTCTGTATCGATGTCTTATTGTTGAATAAGTTATTTATACAAAAGATTGACTGAGTAAAACTTTGAAGTGATTCATTTAAATTCTGTATAACACATTCAATATAGATTTCTTCAGTGCTTTTATCTATATTTACATTAAATGTTTGAATGTATTTGTATAGTAATTTAAGTGTTGGTTTCTGCTCAAACAACTCAGGTTTTTGAGATTTTAAATTAAATAGTGTATAGCCATCGTCACAAAGTGTGATAGTCTGCTTATCATCGCTAAAGATAGCATAAAGAATGATGTTATCCATCGTGCAATTTTAAAAGGAATTTCTACGCGTAGTGTATGTGAATTTATTTTCTTGAAATCTACTTGGTTAGATATCTAACGTTAAAGTGCAGTATTACTCCTAGAGGGATTGTTTTATTAAAAGTATTTTTTAAAGGTACTACAATTCATCTGAAAATTCGGTACAATGGTAATTAATCATTGTACTTCGTGAAAAGCGTGGAACTTGTTCGGTTTACATAAATAGAGAGATGGGAAATTAATAAGAAATATACGCTTTTTGACAGAGTCAATAAGAGTTTTAAGGGAGCGTCGGCCATCATGATTATAGCTATCATTATTTTAATTTTTGTTTCTTTCTTCTTTTCTGGCAGTGAAACGGCATTAACTGCTGCGAATAAAGTGAAATTACAGACTGAAAGCAGGAAAGGAGATCCAAAGGCAAAAAGGTTATTAGCACTTTTAAATAAACCTAGAGATTTTATCACAACGATTTTAATCGCAAATAACAGTGCGAATATCGTGTTGCCTACGCTAGTTACTATTCTTGCTGTACAACATGGTTGGAACGTGGGGATTGCATCTTTAGTGATTACAGTTGTGGTAATTATTGTTTCAGAAGTGATACCAAAATCTATTGCAGCAACTTATCCTGATGCGATTTCTAAATTAGTCTATCCGGTAATTCATTTATTTGTGGTAATCTTAACGCCGATTACTAAAATTTTAAATGGTTTAACTGGTTTGATTAACCGAATGCTTGCGAATGATAAATTCCAAAGCCAAACCATGTCTAAAGAAGAAGTGCGTACAATGGTAACCATTGCAGGGGCACAAGGGGCATTTAATGAGAATGAACGAGATCGTCTTCAAAGTGTTTTAACTTTCCAACAATTGCGTGTTAAAGATGTAGATACAACACCACGTGTCAATGTGACTGCATTCTCAAAAGATACACCATATGACGAAGTGTATGAAATTATTATGTCACACCCATATACACGTTATCCGGTCTATGATGAAGACATTGATAATATTGTGGGAGTCTTTCATTCAAAATACTTATTAATATGGAGTCGTCACTATGATAAAACATTAGAAGATTATATTTCTAAACCACTTTTTGTGAATGAGCACAATAAAGCTGAGTGGGTCATGCGTAAAATGATTGCGACACGTAAACACATCGCCATTGTATTAGATGAATATGGCGGTACGGATGCGATTATTACGATGGAAGACTTAATTGAGCAATTGCTTGGTTTAGATATTGAAGATGAAATGGATCAACATGAACAAAATAAAGTCGATGAACGTTTGAAAAATAGACAAAAGCCAAAAGCGAATCAATCATCTTTATAGGGAGTGTTCACATATGTGGTCAGATACAAAAATCACTGCACAACTTGGAATCAAGTATCCAATTATTCAAGCCGGAATGGCAGGCAATACAACGCCTGAATTAGTCGCTAGTGTGAGTAATAGCGGAGGCTTAGGAACGATAGGCGCAGGGTATTTCAGTTCAGAAAAACTTGCGGAGGAAATAGATAAAGTTAAATTATTAACCACTCAACCTTTTGCGGTTAATTTATTTGTGCCGAGTAAAAAACATATCAAGCGTGCGCAAGTTGATTTAATGAATGCATGGTTAAATCCTTATCGTCGTGCATTGGATTTAGAACAACCCGTAGTGAATTTATCTGAAACACAACAACTTGAACAACAAATTGATATCTTGATTGAAAAACGTGTACCCATTGTTAGTTTTACATTCGGTATTCCAGATGTCCATTTAATTCGTAAAATGCATGAACATCATATGATAGTGATGGGTACCGCGACTTCTGTTGAAGAAGCAATTGTGAATGAAGAAGCGGGTATTGATATTATTGTGACACAAGGTAGTGAGGCAGGCGGACATCGTGGATCATTTTTAAAACAAGAAGACGGAGAATATCCAATGATTGGCAGTATTTCACTTGTACCGCAAGTAGCTGATGCAGTGTCTATACCTGTAGTCGCAGCAGGCGGTATTATGGACGCCAGGGGTGTACTTGCTAGTCTGATTTTAGGTGCGTCAGGTGTACAGATGGGAACAGCCTTCTTAACATCACAAGAAAGCGGTGCAGATATTGCGTATAAGCAAGCAATTTTAAATAGCACAGAAACATCAACCGTGTTAACAAATGCTTTCAGTGGCAAAATGGCACGAGGTATCCGTAATGATTTTGTAGATTACCTGTCTACATTTCGTGGAGAAGTGCCAGAATACCCAATTCAAAACCAATTGACTTCAGCAATCCGTAAAGCATCGACTGCCAATCATGATCACTCATTAATGTCATTATGGAGTGGTCAGACACCAAGACTTGCGACAAGTCGTAAAGCGAATGAAGTCGTTGAATCTATAGTGCAGCAAATTGAAGATATGCGATTTCAATCATAGAAATTAAGAGGAATAAGTACTGCGTTGTTCATTGCGCAGTACTTATTTTTACTTCAATTCTAAGATGAAGTGAACAGGTTCTAGACATAAAATATGATAGAATGAGATTGGTGATTATGTATGATAGATATTGGACTGACAGGGTGGGGAGATCACGATTCTCTTTATACTGATCTAAGTCGTAAAACAGATAAATTAAAGACTTATGCGAGTCATTTTCCAGTGGTAGAATTAGATGTGTCGTATTATGCGATTCAACCCGAACGCAATATTAGAAAGTGGATAAAAGAAACACCCGATCGTTTTAAGTTTGTGGTGAAAATTCATCAAGCATTGACTTTGCATGCGGATTTTAAAGACTTTGCTGAGACACGAAATGAATTATTTGAAGAGTTCAAGTTAATGATTCAACCATTAATTGAAGCGGATAAACTTGCGATGGTACTTGTTCAGTTTCCGCCATGGTTTGACTGCAAGACTCAAAATATTAATTACATACGTTATGTACGTGAACATTTAAAACATGTACCGGTTTGTATAGAATTCAGAAATCAAACTTGGTTTGAAGGAGAGATGAAAGAACATACTTTAACCTTTTTAACAGAACAAGGCTTGATTCATGCGATTGTCGATGAACCGCAAGTCGGGGAAGGTTCAGCACCTTTCGTCAACCGCATTACAACGGATACAGCCTTTGTACGCTATCATGGACGTAACCGTCATGGTTGGACTAAGCAAGATATGACAGACGAAGCGTGGCGAGATGTCCGCTATTTATATGACTATACAACAGAAGAGTTAGAAGAACTTGCACAACATGTGCGTATTATTCAGCAAAAAGCTAAAAAGATTTATGTAGTTTTCAATAACAACTCAGGCGGTCACGCAGCAAACAATGCGAAAGAACTTCAACGAATTCTTGGTATTGACTACGAAGGCTTAGCACCGCAGCAGCTTAAATTATTTTAGGAAGTGATGATATGGTGAGTATTCTCTTACTCATTTTAATAGGAGCCTTATCAGCAATTTTAGGCTCGCTTGTCGGAATTGGAGGCGGATTAATTATAGTTCCGACATTAGTCTATTTAGGTGTGGAACATGATTTACTCCATGGGATTACGCCTCAAATAGCGATTGGAACTTCCTCAATTATTTTAATTGTGACAGGTTTAGTGTCTACATTAGGGTATTTAAAATCTAAGCAAGTAGATACAAAAAATGGTTATATATTCTTATTCGGATTATTACCAGGCTCCTTATTCGGTTCATTTATCAGTCGTTATTTAACGTTAGATTCATTTAATTTGTACTTCGGTATGTTTTTGATTCTGGTTTCGATTTTATTATTAGTACGTAATTCAATTAAGCCGATCAAACTCTTTGAAAAGAAAAAGTATGAAAAAACATATGTAGATAAAGATGGGACGATTTATCATTATCACGTGCCGCCTGTATTTGCATTCGTGGTAACATTTTTCATTGGAATTACAACAGGACTCTTCGGTATCGGCGGAGGCGCTTTAATGACACCATTAATGTTGATTGTGTTCAGATTCCCGCCGCACGTTGCGGTAGGTACAAGTATGATGATGATTTTCTTCTCTAGTGTGATGAGTTCTATCGGACATACTTTCCAAGGTCACGTTGCTTGGCATTATGCGCTTGTTTTAGTTATTTCAAGTTATGTCGGAGCTAAAATCGGTGTTAGAATCAACCAATCTATCAAGTCTAATACAGTAGTTGCTTTACTGAGAACGGTGATGCTGTTATTAGGGGTTTATCTTATTATTAAATCATTACTTTAAAGGAGGCGTCGAGTTTGAAATTAACGATTTATCATACGAATGATATTCACAGCCATCTGCATGCTTACGAGCGTATTGCTGCGTATATGGCAGAGCATAGACCATTACTAGACCATCCTTCACTTTATATAGATATCGGCGACCATGTTGATTTATCAGCACCTGTAACAGAAGCAACACATGGCCTTAAAAATATAGAATTATTAAATGACGCACATTGTGATATTGCGACAATCGGTAATAATGAAGGGATGACCATTTCACATGAAGATTTAAACGCATTATATGAAGATGCTGATTTTGCGGTTACTTGCAGTAATGTGTTTGATGAAGATGGCCATTTGCCACACCATATTACATCGAGTTATATTAAAGAAATTGAAGGTGTACGTATCTTATTTGTTGCCGCAACTGCACCTTTCACACCGTTCTATCGTGCTTTAGATTGGGTTGTTACTGATCCGATGGCTGCGATAAAAGATGAGGTAGAGAAACAAGCAGGTAATTATGATGTATTGATGATCATGAGTCATTGCGGTATCTTCTTCGACCGTAAATTATGTGAAGAGATTCCTGAAATTGATGTTATTTTTGGTAGTCACACCCATCATTATTTTGAAGAAGGCGAAATGAAAAATGGTGTTTTAATGGCAGCAGCAGGAAAATACGGTCATTTCTTAGGTGAAGTTAATTTAACGATTGAAAATAAGAAAGTCGTACATAAAACAGCAATCCTGCATCCTGAAGACACCTTGCCAGAAGTTGAAACGAACTTTAAAGAAGAAGGTAAAGCATTGATGAGTACGCCTTTAGTTGATCATCCTGTAAACTTAAAAAGAAAAACAGATATGATTACCAAAACAGCGTATTTACTTGCAGAAAGTGTATGTGAGTTCACACATGCAGATTGTGCAATTATTAACGCTGGGTTAGTAGTCAAAGGCATCGAAGGGCCGAATGTCACTGAATATGATGTGCATCAAATGTTGCCGCATCCGATTAATTTAGTACGTATCAAAATTACAGGCCGTGATTTAAAACAAGTTATCTTAACAGCTGAAGAACAAGCGTATATGCACGAACATGCGCAAGGTTTAGGATTTAGAGGCGATATTTTCGGCGGTTATATTTTATATCAAATGGGTTATATTGAATCAGAGTCCCGTTTCTTTGTTCAAGGGGAAGAGATTGTTGATGATCACATCTATACATTAGGAACTGTTGATATGTATACGTTTGGACGTTATTTCCCACTATTTAAAAACTTGCCGACAGAATATTTGATGCCAGAATTTTTAAGAGATATTTTCAAACAGAAATTATTAGAATTATGAATTATGACTTATAGCGTTTTCATTTTGTTATAAATTCGTTATAATAAGATGAAGATGAGTACACAGGAGGGTATGTGTTGTAATGGCTACAAAAAACAATGAGATTTTACGTAAACCGGACTGGTTGAAGATAAAGCTGAACACGAACGAGAACTATACTGGTCTTAAGAAGATGATGCGTGAGAAGAATTTAAACACTGTTTGCGAAGAAGCAAAGTGTCCGAATATACATGAGTGTTGGGGTGAGCGCCGAACAGCTACATTTATGATTTTAGGTGCAGTATGTACACGTGCTTGCCGCTTCTGTGCAGTTAAAACTGGCTTACCTAACGAATTAGACTTAGACGAGCCGGAACGTGTAGCAGAGTCAGTAGAAATTATGAACTTAAAACACGTGGTAATCACAGCAGTTGCGCGTGATGATTTACGTGATGCAGGTTCAAACGTTTATGCTGAAACAGTAAGAAAAGTAAGAGAACGCAATCCATATACGACAATTGAAATTTTACCATCAGATATGGGTGGCGACTATGATGCGCTTGAAACATTAATGGCATCTAAACCAGATATTTTAAACCACAATATCGAAACAGTACGTCGTTTAACTCCGAGAGTTCGTGCGCGTGCAACATATGACCGTACTTTAGAATTCTTAAGACGTTCTAAAGAATTACAACCAGATATTCCAACGAAATCAAGTATCATGGTTGGATTAGGCGAAACAATTGAAGAACTTCATGAAACAATGGATGATTTACGTGCAGCAGATGTAGATATTTTAACAATTGGACAATACTTACAACCTTCACGTAAACACTTGAAAGTTGAAAAATACTATTCACCATTAGAATTCGGTAAATTACGAAAAGTAGCAATGGAAAAAGGATTCAAACATTGCCAAGCTGGGCCATTAGTACGTAGTTCTTACCACGCAGATGAGCAAGTTAACGAAGCTGCGAAAGAAAAACAACGTATTGGTGAAGAAAAATTAAACGAATCAACTGAAGCATAATTGATAAGTATAGATTTGAATGGGGAAGAAGCGGGCTGAATCAGTCCGCTTCTTTCGTCATTCAACTACTGTTATAATGTATAATATAAGTAAATCTTCAAGATTGAAGTCAATAACACACGAGACATTGAAACAAGCAAAAATGCTCAAGAATAGAATTGATAGGTGACATACATGATAAAAGTAGGAGATAAATACTTCGAAATGATCGAACAATATCGTGATTGTTTCGATGAAGAACAATTTGCGAACCGTTATTCAGAAATACTAGATAAATATGATTTTGTAGTCGGTGACTTTGGCTATGAACAATTAAGACTCAAAGGTTTTTACAAAGACTCTAATAAAAAAGTAGAAATCAGTAAACGCTTTGCGACGATTCAAGATTACTTACTAGAATACTGCAACTTCGGTTGTGCTTATTTTATTTTACGTCGCATTCCTGAACGTGAACTGAAAAAACTGCGTGCACAAGAAGAAATAGAAGCCAATGCATCAGATAAATTACATGATGTTAAAATTGCGCCAAGTTTACCTTCTGATCAAAAACAAAAGGACAGCTGATCGATAGCTGTCCTTTTTGTTATATCAATTTTAAAGTTGTTATTAGTGTTTAATATTAGTACTCTCCACTATCAAATGTGCCACTAGGGATAACATCTTTTAAATATGCTGTCAGTTCTTCTCCCTCTGCTTCACTGACACCTAATGTATAAGCAATATAACCATCTTCTGCTAAGTCGTCTGGTCCAATAATTCCAAATTTGTTTGTCTGCATGTTAAGTACAAGTACTTTTCCGTAATGACGATTGGTTTGGAACATCATTAAATCATAGCGACTTTCTTCTCCGACCATTCCAACATATTGTACATCAGCTTCTTCGTTATCATCGTATAAAAACATCTCTATCATGATTTCATTGACTCCTTTGTACATTCTCTTTTCTCAAGTATAAACAGAAATGATTTGTACTGCAAAGATGTGATATGATTGAGGGGATGAGGAGTTGAATAACATGTATTTTGTTGATAAAGATAAATTGACGTATAAGCTGAATTACTTACAAAAGTTAACAGAAGATTATTCAGAAAATAAAGAGAACCATTATGCATTTGAAAGAATTGCACAAATGTTGATTGAGTCTTCCGTAGATATTGGAAATATGGTCATTGATGGTTTTGTTTTAAGAGATCCAGGTAATTATAAAGATGTCATTGATATTTTAGAATTAGAAGGTGTGATTTCTAAAGAAACACAACAAGGTATCAATCAAACCGTAGATGTACGTAAACGATTTGTACATCAATATGATCAATTAGATACAAAAGATTTAATCCCTTTATTTGATGCTTCACTTAAAGACTATGAACGTTTTATTGATGAAGTCATCAATTTCTTAAACAATGAAAATGTACCCGTTACAGCATTTGGAAAAGGAGACCAGAAATAAATGAAACAATACAAAGGTTATCTGATTGACTTAGATGGCACAATGTATAAAGGCGCTGATGAAATTGACGGCGCTAAGCAATTCATTGATTATTTAAACCAACATGACATTCCACATTTGTATGTGACAAACAATTCTACTAAAGTGCCAGAAGATGTTGTGAAGAAATTAGCTGCATTCGGCATTGAAGCGACACCAGAAGAAGTAGTTACATCTGCTTTAGCAACAGCACATTATATTAAACAAGAAAATGCGCAAGCTTCCATTTATGTCATCGGTGAAGGCGGACTTCGTCAAGCATTATTAAATCAAGGTTTAACATTGATTGATGACACACATGTGGATTATGTCGTAGTCGGTTTAGATACTAAAGTCGATTATGATAAATTCTCACAAGGTACACTCGGTGTGCGTAATGGTGCGAAGTTTATTTCGACAAACCAAGATATATCTATTCCGAATGAACGTGGTTTCTTACCAGGTAATGGTGCAATCACAAGTGTGATTACAACATCTACTAAAGTACAACCGACGTTTATCGGTAAACCCCAGCCGATTATTATGGATATGGCAATGGATGTTATTAATTTGCCGAAAGAAGAAGTCGCAATGGTCGGCGATTTATATGAAACTGACATTATGTCAGGTATCAACGCAGGTATTGATACGATTCATGTACAAACAGGTGTAACAAGTAAGGAAGAATTAGCAGAAAAAGAACAACAACCAACTTACACATTCAAAGATTTGAATGAGGTAATCAAAGACTTAGAAGGGTAGGTGTTACGATGACCAAAGTGTTAGTGACACGTAAAGTACCAGATAAATTTATTCAACAATTAGAAGAATTTGCGGATGTGAAGATGTGGGATGAAGAATTCATTCCGATGCCGCGCGAAAAATTCTTAGAAGAAATCAAAGATGCAGAAGCAGCATTTATCACATTAAGCGAAAGAATTGATGAAGAAACATTAGAAGCGGCACCTAATTTAAAAATCGTTGCGAACATGGCTGTCGGCTATGACAACATCAATATTGCTTTAGCAGAAGAACATGGTGTAACCGTAACGAACACACCAGGTGTCTTAACTGAAACAACAGCAGAGCTCGGCTTCACATTAATGCTTGCGACAGCACGCAGAATCGTAGAAGCAGCAAAGTATATTAAAGATGATGAATGGAAAAGCTGGGGACCTTACTTGCTTGCAGGTAAAGATGTCCATGGTTCCAATGTAGGTATCTTCGGTATGGGTGATATCGGTAAAGCCTTTGCACGTCGCTTAAAAGGTTTTGAAGCGAACGTGATGTATCATAACCGCAGTCGTCACCGTAGAGCTGAAAAAGAATTAGGTGTACTCTATGTCTCATTTGATGAACTGTTAGAAAACAGTGATTTTGTCGTATGTACAGCACCTTTAACAGAGGAAACAAAAGATAAATTTAATGCGGCAGCCTTTAAGAAAATGCGTAATGATGCAATATTTATCAATATCGGCCGTGGTGCAACGGTTGTTGAAGATGACTTGCTGCAAGCATTAAAAGAGGGTGAAATCGGCGGTGCAGGTTTAGATGTATTCAGAGAAGAACCAATCCGTGCAGATCATCCGTTATTACAATTACCAAACGTTACTGCTTTACCGCACATTGGTAGTGCGTCAGTTGTAACGCGTGATAGAATGATTCAACTTTCTATTAATAATGTGAAATCAGTACTGCAAGGCCAACCGGCTATTACACCAGTTACTGATAAATAATAAACAGAAAAAGAATGCAGTGTACATACGAACAGTGTGTATCACTGCATTTTTCTTATTTTACATTTTAATTTTGTGATAGGGCTGAGGGCGGATGTGACAAGCAAATAAAAAGCATTACAATTCTGTTAGGGTGGAAAGGATTGTATTTCCAACCGAAGAGAAGTAAACTGTAAATGCTAAAATATTAGTGCATTTAATAGATATAAAACCGGCTGTTAGCGCATTAGTACAGAACCCCAAACTTGGTCTGTATTAATTATGAACAAATGAAAAAGATTGTATGGTTTTTCCAATATACAATTGAAAATACATGAGAAAAAGATTATAATGAATTATAATTTTGTTGAATTGGAGAAGACATTCAGCAGGAAGCATTGAGTCGCAAAAAAGAGAAAAAGATGACCGAGATAGAGGGGTGTAAGATGAAATCCAAAGAACAAAATACTACTTCAGAAACATTTAACAAATTAAAACCATATTTATTGACTGCTCTTTATTTAGCGATATTTATTACATTGTATTTGATATATGGCTCAGGAGACACACACAATAACTTTATATACAATGAATTCTAATTAAAGGAGTATAGTTATGACAGATATTATTAGTGTATTACGACATTTTGCAGATAAACAACCGGATACAGTGGCGGTAAGACACATCGATGATACTTTAACGTATCAACAATTAGATGAGAAATCTGACCAATTGGCTTCTCTTATCGAAGAGAGTCAAAAACCAGTTGTGTTATATGGCCATATGTCACCTTATATAATCGTAGGGATGATGGCTGGTATTAAAGCAGGATGCGGTTATGTACCGATTGATACTTCAGTACCTGAAGATCGTACGGCAATGATTATTGAAAAAACACAACCTGAATTTATTTTTGATGTATCAGAACAAGCATTAACTTTTGAACATGGCAAAGTCTTAACTATCGAAGCTTTAGAAACAGCTTCAAAAGCTTCGTTTGAACCACGTATGCAAGCTGAAGATGTGGTCTATACAATCTTCACTTCAGGTTCAACAGGCGAACCTAAAGGTGTTCAAATTGAATATGCAAGCTTAACTGAATTTGCGACATGGATGAAAGATTTGAATCAATTCGGTGAAAATCTTGAGTGGTTGAACCAAGCACCATTTTCATTCGACTTATCAGTGATGGCAATTTATCCATGTTTAGTTACTGGTGGTACATTGAATTTAGTAGATAAAGACATGATTAAAAAGCCTAAATTGCTGAATAATATGTTACAAGCGACTCCAATCAATGTTTGGGTTTCAACACCTTCATTTATTGAAATGTGCTTATTATTGCCAACATTAGATGAAAAACAATATCCAAGCTTGAAAGAGTTCTTCTTCTGTGGAGAAATTCTGCCGCATCGTACTGCACAAGCGTTGCTTACACGCTTCCCATCTGCAGTAGTCTATAATACGTATGGTCCGACAGAAGCTACTGTAGCGGTTACTAGTGTACAGATTACACAAGAAATTTTGGAACGTTTCAATCCGCTTCCAGTCGGCCAAGCACGCCCTGGCACAACACTTTCTACAACAGAGGAAGGTGAATTGCTGATTGCAGGCAACAGTGTCAGCGCAGGTTATTTAAAAAATGAAGAAAAATCTAAAGAAGTCTTCAGTAACGTCGATGGCGTACGTGTCTATCGTTCAGGAGACAAAGCAAAATTTGAAGATGATCAATGGTTCATCCAAGGACGTATCGATTTCCAAATCAAAATGAATGGTTATCGTATGGAACTTGAAGAAATCGAAGCATTGTTGAGACAGTCAGATTTAGTGAGAGAAGCGGTAGTCGTACCGATTTATAAAAACGGCAAAGTCGTTCAATTAATCGGCGCAGTCGTACCGACACAAACAGTGGAAGACAATGCGCAGTATTCGCATGATCTTAAACAACAATTGAAATCCAGCTTACCCGAATACATGATTCCAAGAAAATTTGTATGGATGGATCAATTACCATTAACAAACAACGGTAAATTAGACCGTAAACAAATCGCTGAGGAATTGAATTCATGATTCCTTATGGTACGTTTAGTTTCTTCCTGATTGCATTTATTATTCTTATACCTGTTATTATCTTAGGTTTCTTAGGTAAGCGAAGCTATATTTATAATGGTATCAGTACAGCAATCATGGTTGTGATTATCTTTTCTTCCGATAAGTTGAACTTGTTCGGGCAGAAATATTTAAGTATCCAACTGATTAGCTTTATAATATATGTGGTTTGGCAAGCACTTTTAATTATGTGGTATTACCATTCGCGACCTAAGAAGAATACTTTCTTAAAATTCTTTATCGTGATGGCATTATCAATTTTGCCGTTAGCCATTGTTAAAGTATTGACAAGTACATGGCTCGGTGGTCAGCAAATTCAATTCCACGAACACAAATTAATCCAATTTGTCGGCTTTTTAGGTATTTCTTATGTTACCTTTAAAAGTGTACAGTTGATTATGGAAATTCGTGACGGTTCTATTAAAGAAATTAAGTGGGGGAAAGTTTTCCAATTCATTTCATTCTTCCCGACGATTTCATCTGGACCGATTGACCGCTATAAACGATTTGTAAAAGATGATAAAAAAGTACCGACTAAAGATGAATACCGTGGTTTAATCTTAAAAGCAGTGCATATGATTATGCTAGGGTTCTTATATAAATATATTATCGCGTATTTTGTGAATCAATACGGTGTGATGCCGTTGCAATTGCACTTATATGGTTTCACAAACTATTGGTTATATATGTATGCTTACAGCATGTATTTATTCTTTGATTTCGCAGGTTATAGTTTGTTCGCGATTGCGTTTAGTTACATTTACGGTATCAAAACACCGCCAAACTTTAACCAGCCGTTCAAAGCGAAGAATATTAAAGACTTCTGGAACAGATGGCATATGACGTTATCATTCTGGTTCCGTGATTGTATTTATATGAGATCGCTCTTCTACATGTCTAAAAAGAAATTATTAAAGAGTCAATTCGCAATGTCGAATGTCGCGTTCTTTATCAACTTCTTTATCATGGGTATCTGGCATGGCATCGAAATTTATTACATTGTTTATGGTTTATACCATGCGGCAGGCTTTATTGGTTATGGTTATTATGAACGTTGGCGTAAGACACATCCGCCTCGCTTTAATAACAAGTTCACAACAGCACTCAGTGTTATTATCACATTCCACTTTGTCACTTTCGGATTCTTAATCTTTTCAGGTAAATTGATTTAATAAAGGAGATTTAATAATATTATGGAATTTAGAGAACAAGTTTTAGACTTATTAGCAGAAGTAGCAGAGAACGATATCGTTAAAGAAAATCCAGATGTTGAAATTTTTGAAGAAGGTATTATCGATTCATTCCAAACAGTAGGCTTACTATTAGAAATTCAAAATAAATTAGGTATCGAAGTTTCAATTATGGACTTTGATCGTGATGAGTGGGCGACTCCTAATAAAATTGTTGAAGCTTTAGAAGAACTTAAATGAGTTCAAAAATAAAGCCATTTTTGCCGATATTAATCAGCGGTGCCATTTTTATTATCTTTGTATTGCTGCCAGCGAGCTGGTTTACTGGACTCGTTAATCAAAAAACACTTGCTGAAAATCGTGTGTCATTGACTGACCAAGTATTAAAAGGAACTTTAATACAGAAGCGTTTATTTAAACACAACGATGAATTTTACCCGATTTATGGTTCAAGTGAATTAGAGAAAGATGATCCATTCAACCCGGCGATTGCATTAAATTCGCATAATGCATCACGTAAACCTTTCTTAATCGGTACTGGTGGGAATACAGATTTAGTCAATGGTATTGAACTTGCATCAAATTATGATGAATTAAAAGGAAAGAAAATTGCTTTCATTATTTCACCGCAATGGTTCACAAATCATGGTTTGACGAATCAAAACTTTGATGCACGTGTTTCCCAAAACCAAATCAATCAATTGTTCCACCAAAAAAATATGAGTGATGAACTGAAACAACGCTATGCGAAACGATTGCTGCAATTCAAACACGTCCACAATAAAGACTTTTTAAAAGCAACAGTAAAGCATAATGGCAAAACGGATGGCAATTATATTTCTAATTTTAAAGAGAATCAATTAGTTAAAATTGAAGCAATCAAAAGTTTAGCTAATTTTAAAGACGTTCCTTTAGAACATGTAAAACCTGTAACAAGTGAAAAAGCATCATGGTCAGAAATGAGAGATGTTGCGACACAATATGGCGAAGCGCATTCAAAATCGAATGAATACCATATCCGAGATAAGTATTGGAAATTAATTCAAGCGAATAAACGTCGTGTTAAACGTGACTATGAATTCAATATCAACTCACCAGAGTTTAATGACTTGAAATTACTTGTAGATACAATGAGAGAAGCAGGGGCAGATGTTGAATATATCAGTATTCCCGCAAATGGAAAATGGTATGATCACATCGGTGTTGATTTAGAGAAACGTAAACCTGTTTATGAAAAAATCAACCGTGTCGTTACTGAAAACGGTGGCCAAATTTATGACCTGACAGATAAGGACTATGAACCTTATGTCATCACAGATGCAGTCCACATCGGCTGGAAAGGCTGGGTCTACATCGACGAGCGTATCGCACAACACATGAAGGAAAAATAATGAATCAAAACGCAAATGGTATGTGAATATCATTTGCGTTTTTTAGTTTGTTAAAAATGTTGAAATTGATTGTTAAATGTGAAAAATATTGGAAAATGAGTTGACCTTCACGTTACGTCAACCCTTAATGTAAGTATCAGGAGGTGAAAAACATGCAGTATACAGTAAGTGAGCTGTCTGAATTAACAGGACTAAGCAAACGGACGTTACGGTATTATGACGATATTGGTTTGTTTAAAGCACGTAGAATAAAAGAGAATGACTACCGTGTGTATCAATCAGAGGATTTAGATACATTGTCTATAATCATGTTGCTACGTCGACTAGACTTTCCGTTATCGAAGATTCAACAAGTATTAGCACAAAATACAAATACACAACAGCTTTTAGCAGAACAAAAGAGACAGTTATTGGAGAAACAACAGGAAATTCAATCTTTAATTCAGTGGATTAATAAAATAGAACAGGAGGAAGTTATGATGCCAGATAAAGAAAAGTTTGAAGTGTTTAAACAAAAGGAAATAACCGACAATCGTGAACAATATGGTGAAGAAGTGATCGAACGTTATGGTGAGGAAGCGTTAGATAAGGCAGAGCATCACTTGAGTCATCTTTCAGAATTAGAATATGAACAAGCACAACAGCAAGAACAAATTATCAAAGAAAAACTAAATCAATTATTAGAACATAATCAAATTGATGTACAAGGTTCAGATGCTGAAGCGGTATTTAACGCGCATCGTCAATGGTTGAAATTGATGAGTGGTCAATATAGTGAAGGTTATCATCAAGCTATGGCTGATCTTTATATAACAGATGATAGATTCAAAAAATATTATGATGATTTAGTAGGTAAACAAGACGCAGCAGAATGCCTAAGTCAGATTATTAAAGCTTATACAGAATAAAAAAGAAGCACAGCTGTTAAAACAGACTGTGCCTATCTCGTCATGCGATTTATTTAAGTTGATTAGAAGACTTGTTCTACTTCAACTACACCAGGTACTTCTTCAAGCAATGCGCGCTCGATACCTGCTTTTAATGTGATTGTAGAACTTGGGCATGTGTTGCATGCACCGTGTAATTGTAATTTAACAATACCGTCTTCCACATCGATTAATGTACAATCTCCGCCATCTCTTAATAAGAATGGACGTAAACGCTCGATTACTACTGCGACTTGATCAAACATTGTTGTATTTTCAGTTGGCATGGATATATCTCCTTCCAAGTATATAATTTCATATTTTGCTTGTTTATTTATTATAATAGACTTAGAGAAAAAAATCTATGGAGGGGAACCAAATGACTAAAGTTAGCGTAGTAGTTTATGGGGCAGATGTAGTATGCGCAAGTTGTGTGAATGCGCCGACATCTCAAGACACGTATGATTGGCTGAAAGCCTTGTTAGAACGTAAATATCCTGATATCAACTTTGAATACACATATATTGATTTTGAAAAAGATACTGAAAATTTAACAGATCACGATCAACAATTTATCGAACAAATTGAAAATGATGAATTATTTTATCCATTAGTTACAATGAACGATATGTATGTGGCAGACGGCTATGTACAACTTAAACCAATTACAAGATTCATTGATGAACATTTTGTAGCACAATAAAATCAACAGCTAAAACAAAAGAGTGCTTGTTTTAGTTTGAAAACGCTCAAGTACATGTATTTCAGTACTTGAGCGTTTGTTTATAATCATCTTTTTATTAACCGTTATGATATTTATACAACCATAAGACACCTGATTTCAAAATAGAGGCGATGCGTCCTGTGAGTGGACGGTCCATCACATAAGCGAAACCTTGTTTGTCTCCAAGTGACCCTAGGAAGCCTTGTACTTTAAGTTCAGGCATTTTATCAGGTAATGCTTCACCTTGCCATTGTTTCTTCAACACATCAGCAATTTGGTCTCCTTGAACCTCAGCAAGTTGTGCACTTGGTGCATGCGGTAAGTTTGCGCAATCACCAACGACATAAACATTGCGATAAGTCGGTACTTGATGATATTGGTTAATAATCACTGCACCGTTTTTATTTACATCAACAGGTAAATTTCGCACCACTGAAACAGGTTGAATCCCTGCAGTCCATACGACTAAATCTACTTCTTCAGGTTCATCATGATTATAAATCAGACCTGGTTCTACTTTATTGATATTTGAATTCGGTACGACTGTCACGTTATGCTTACGGAACCACTTTTCAATAAAGCGACTTAATTTTTCTGGGAAACGTGCTAAAATACGTTCTCCGCGATCGTAAAGTTTGATGTCTAAATCTGAACGGCTTTCACGCAACTCACTTGCAAGCTCAATACCGCTAAGTCCAGCACCCACAATTGCGACTTTTGCCCCCGCTTGCAATTCGTTAATCGTGTGGTAAGTTTTACGAGATTTAGATAGTGTTTGAATACTGTAAGTGAATTCATCAGCACCTGGTACATTATGATACTTATCCTCGCACCCAAGTCCGATAATAAGTTCATCATAATCTACTTTGGTATCACCGACAGAAACAATTTGGTCATCTAAATCAATAGCTGAGATTTCCCCGTAAACAACATTAAGTTTCTCAGATTCCGGAAACTGTAATCGTACATCTTTATCTGATTTGGTCCCCGCTGCCAGAGCATAATATTCTGGTTTCAAACCGTGATAAGGCATACGATCAATCAAAGTGATAGTGTAGTCCTTTGGTAATGCATCTGGTAAAATATGCGATAAAACACGCATGTTACCATAACCGCCACCTAACATTACTAAATTCTTCATTCCGATAACCCCTCTTATCAAGATTTATATAACGCTGCATCACTGCTTGATGACTGAAAGCTATGTTGAATTGTAACCAACGTCATTTTAGAAGCTTTCTCTAAAAATACGCTTTCATTTATTATAATCTTTTTTCACATTTCAGACAAACAATGTTCTAAAAGGAAAAATTCTGTTCAAACCCAAGAGAAAGTCAGTGAAATATGTTATAATTGTATGACTCAAAAATATGAAGAGGTGCATTATGAATCCAATTGTAGAATTTTGCATTTCAAACATGGCAAAAGGCGGAGACTATGTATACAATCAGTTGGACCAAGACCCAGGTGTAGATGTCTTAGAATATGGTTGTCTGCAAAACTGCGGTGTATGTTCGAGTGGCTTGTATGCATTAGTGAATGGTGATATTGTTGAAGGAGATTCACCAGACGATTTATTGCAAAATATTTATAAGCATATAGAGGAAACTTGGATTTTCTAAGTTTTATTCAATAGAAAGACGTGTTACAAGGAGGAATATAATATGTCTACAGTGATTTTGACAGAAGCTGCAGCTTATGAAGTCAAAAGTATGTTAGAAAGCAACGATATGCCAGACGGATACTTGAAAATTAAAGTGAACGGCGGCGGTTGCACAGGTTTAACTTACGGCATGTCAGCAGAACAAGAACCAGGGGAGAACGATGAAGTTATCGAATTCTACGGTCTTAAAGTATTAGTCGACAAATATGATAAACCAGTACTTGAAGGTACAACAATTGATTTTAAACAATCATTAATGGGTGGCGGATTCCAAATTGATAATCCAAATGCGATTGCATCATGCGGTTGCGGCAGCTCATTTAGAACAGCGAAAGTAGCTGGACAACCTGAAGATTGTTAATCAATTTTCATTTATACAATTCAGAGTTGGGGATATTCCTCAACTCTTTTTTAGTTGGAAAATGTTTTTACTTTAAAATTCCAACTAACTATGACCATAATAAAGGTACTTGAGAATCAGTAAATTCTGAAATTATCAGTTGTTTTCTTAGTATTACCTTGAAAAAGTGTTTGGTTAATTATAGAATTAAGAGGAATGGCATTTGTCTTTATTTTGACATTTTTTCAATCAAATGGGGTATATATTAAGATAGCGTATACTAACAAAAATTTTAAGAAAGCATAGGTGAATAAAATGGCTGAAACAAAAAAAGTTATTGTTTTAGGGGCAGGTTATGCAGGTTTGCAAACTGTAACAAAATTACAAAAGATTTTACCAGCTGGCGAAGCTGACATCACTTTAATCAATAGAGATGATTATCACTATGAATCAGTACTTTTACATGAAGCATCAGCAGGTACTGTAAACTATGAAGATATTATCTTCCCAATCGAAAGTGTAATCAAGCAAGATAAAGTGAAATTCCTTAAAGCAGAAGTAACAAAAATCGATCCACAAGCTAAAGTAGTAGAAACAAACAATGGTCGTTTCAACTATGACATCTTAGTGGTTGGTTTAGGATTCATCAGTGAAACATTCGGTATCAAAGGTATGTTAGAACATGCTTACCAAATCGAAAACATCCACACTGCACGTGAATTATCTCGTCACATCGAAGATAAATTTGCGAACTATGCATCTTCAAAAGAAAAAGATCCTAAAGATCTTGCATTCTTAGTAGGTGGTGCAGGCTTTACTGGTATCGAATTCTTAGGTGAATTAACTGAACGCGTTGATGAATTATCAAACAAATACGGTGTAGACCGTGACAAAGTTAAAATCACTTGTGTTGAAGCAGCACCTAAAATGCTTCCAATGTTCGACGACGAATTAGTTAACCACGCTGTTAACTACTTAGAAGAACGCGGGGTTGAATTTAAAATCGGTACACCGATTGTTGGCGCAAACGAAAAAGGTTTCGTAGTTAAAGTCGGCGACAAAGAAGAACAATTAGAAGCGAACACTTCAGTATGGGCTGCTGGTGTACGCGGAAGCAAATTAATGGAAGAATCATTCGATGGCGTTAAACGTGGTCGTTTAGTTGTAAACCAAGACTTAACTGCACCAGGTTATAGCGAAACATTCGTAATCGGTGACGTATCAGCTTACATTCCTGAAGGTGAAGAACGTCCATTACCAACAACTGCACAAATCGCAATGCAACAAGGTGAAAACGTTGCTCAAAACATCAAAAATATCTTACATGGTCAACCTAAAGAGCCATTCAACTACGTAAACCGTGGTACAGTATGCTCATTAGGCGCTAATGACGGTATTGGTGTTGTTTACGGTAAAAATATCGTAGGTAAAAAAGCAGCATTCATGAAAAAAGTTATCGATACTCGTTCAATCTTCAAACTTGGCGGTATCGGCTTAGCATTCAAAAAAGGTAAATTCTAATATTAACCTAATATGATAATACGGCTATATGCATAAAAGCCGGCTAATATAGACTTTAAGAGGTTGGCAAAACTGTTGATAAACAGCTTTTACCAACCTCTTTTGTATCTTATGGAGGAGACATTATGCCAATACAAATAACATTTGACGAACAAAATGAATTAATCAGCAACACGTTAGTACTCGGCTTGCCAGATCACTTGAATCAATTAGGAACAGTCACACTTCAAGGTCATGATTTATCGGATGCTTTAGATACATATAAGCACCACCATATGATTCATAGTGAAGTGGGTAAAGTCAGTTCGACGTTCTTTGAAACAGGAGACATTAAAGTTCGTTTGATTACGGTAGGACTTGGCAATTTGAAGCAGTTAGATCGTATTCAAACAATGAAAGTATACGGAAACTTACTGCAGTATTTAAAAGCAGAACATGTAACAGAAGCGGATGTATTATTCTCAACATTCGCATCAAAAGCGATTTCTAAAAATGAAATGGCTGAATTATTCGGCCTACAAGGTAAAAAAGCATTATATGTTTTTGATAATTATAAATCAGATAAGAAAGTACCGTATCACTTAAATCTAAAATTACATCAAGCAGAACCAGACGAAATTACTGCCATTAAAGATGGTGAAGTAGTTGGAGAAGGCATTAAAATTGCGAGAGATTTAAGTAATATTCCGCCTAACATTTTAACTCCTGCTTATTTTGCAGAACTTATTTCAGGTCATTTCGCAGAAACGGCAGTAGAAGTTGATGTGAAAGACGCAGAAACGTTACAAGCGGAAGGGTTCGGTTTAATCCATGCGGTCGGTAAAGGTTCCGCAAATGGTCCTAGATTAATCACAATGACTTATCAAGGTGCAGATGATCCTGACGCGGCACCAATCGCGTTAGTCGGTAAAGGTATCACTTATGATTCAGGCGGTTACTCTATTAAATCTAAACCTGGTATGCAAGAGATGAAATTTGATATGTGTGGCGCGGCAAATGTAGTAGGGATGATTGAAGCGGCACATCGATTAGCTTTACCTGTGAATATCGTAGGTATCATTGCATCTGCTGAAAATATGATTAATGAAGCGGCTATGAAACCAGATGATGTCTTTACAGCTATGAGCGGAGAAACTGTAGAGGTATTAAATACTGATGCTGAAGGGCGTCTCGTATTAGGCGATGCTGTTTTCCAAGCAGTACAACATGAACCTAAAGTCATATTAGACTTTGCGACACTTACTGGAGCTGCTATTGCGGCACTCGGCTTTGATAAAGCAGCTGTCTTTAAAAATAATAACAACGCACCGTTAGATGCTATTACAGCACTGACACAACGTAATGGGGAATGGACTTATGAATTGCCTGTTACGGCTACTGAGCGCAGTTTAATCAAACGCAGTGAAGTCGCTGACTTAGTCAATCATACAAATGGTATGGGCAAAGCGCTCTTTGCGGCAGCCTTTATTATGCACTTCAGTGCTGGTACACCGCACTTGCATTTTGACATTGCAGGTCCAGCAACGACATCTAAATCAGACTACAATGGTCCTAAAGGGCCAACGGGTTATTTAATCCATAGTATAGTAGATTGGTTAAGACAATCTTAAAATTTAAACTACCATAAAATGCCTGTCTCAATTTTGATTGAGATGGGTATTTTATATTGTGTTAGAAATACATAATGTTGTATTGACATCTCTAAAGTGGACTGTTATTATACTAACATAACACTTTAGTTCGATAATGTAGTAAAGGGGTAACGCAAAATGGTTAACGCAGTAGTAGTCGCAGTTTTATTAATGATTGTTTTATGTTTATTCAGACTGAACGTTGTTTTAAGTCTGTTCGTCAGCGGATTAGTTGGCGGTCTAGTCGCAGGGATGTCAGTAGAAAAAGTCATCCATGTCTTTACGGATAACATCGTAGATGGGGCAGAAGTAGCCTTAAGCTATGCTTTATTAGGAGGCTTCGCGGCATTAATTTCTTATAGTGGCATTACAGATTACTTAGTAGGTAAAATCATCAACTTAATCAAAGCAGAGAATACGAAAGTTTCTCGCTCTACGATTAAAGTTATTTTAATTGTTGCTTTATTATTATTAAGTATGAGTAGTCAGAACTTGATTCCTGTACATATTGCGTTCATCCCAATTGTAATTCCACCGTTATTAAGTTTATTTAATGAATTAAATATTGATAGACGTCAAATTGCCTTAGTTATCAGTTTCGGTTTGTGTTTTCCATATTTATTACTTCCTTATGGATTTGGTCAAATCTATCACCAAATTATTCAAACTGGATTTACTAAAGCACACCACCAAATTGAATTTGACATGATCTGGAAATCATTATTGATTCCATCATTAGGATATATCGTCGGTTTAGCTTTAGGTATGTTCTATTACAGAAAACCACGTGAATATAAAAAAGATAAAGCAATTGAAAATGCGCCTAAGGAATTAAAACCATATGTTTTAGGTGTAACAATTGTAGCGATTTTAGCAACATTCTTAGTTCAAACATTCACTGAGTCAATGATTTTCGGTGCGTTAGCCGGTGTGATGGTCTTCTTCCTTTCTCGTTCATTCAAATGGTTTGAATTGGACAAACAATTTACAGAAGGTATTAAAATCATGGCTTACATTGGTGTCGTTATTTTAACTGCGAATGGTTTCGCAGGGATTATGAATGCGACAGGCGATGTTAAAGGTTTAGTAGAAAGTATCGCCAACATGACTGGAGATAATAAATTAATCGCGATTATTTTAATGTATGTAATTGGTTTAATCGTCACATTAGGTATCGGTTCATCATTCGCGACGATTCCAATTATCGCAGCACTGTTTATTCCACTAGGTGAACAACTTGGTATGAGTACAATGGCATTAATCGCATTAATTGGTACAGCAGGTGCCTTAGGTGACTCAGGTTCACCAGCCAGTGATTCAACTTTAGGACCGACTGCAGGGCTTGATGTAGATGATCAACACGATCACATTAGAGATACATGTATTCCGACTTTCGTATTCTATAACATACCGTTAATGGTCTTCGGTACGATTGCGGCTATGATATTATAGAAGTAATCTAGTCGATAGGAGAGAATGGGATGACGAATTTATTAGAAACATTAGAAATGGAAGTGCTTAAAGTCGAATCAGGTTACGTTAAAATGAAAATGCCTGTCAGTGATAAAGTAAAACAACCTTTCGGCTACCTTCATGGTGGCGCAACCATGGCACTCGGTGAAACAGCTTGTTCTATTGGTGCTGCTCACATGGTAGATACGGATAAGGTCATTCCAGTAGGGCTTGAAATGAATACGAATCATATCCGTTCAGCTACAGACGGCTATGTATATGCGATTGCGGAATTGATTCATGGAGGTCGTTCGACACAAGTTTGGAATATCAACCTTGTAGATGATCAAGACAAATTAATTAGTGTCATGCGTGGAACGATGATGTTGAAACCACGTAAATAGATGATAATATTTAAGCAGTAAAGTTACTTTAAGAAGCGTAACTTTACTGCTTTTTAGTGTGTAAGGAACTATAAAAACGCGATGTGTGATTATAAAGATAAATAGATAGAAAAAGGTTCCCTTTGGTCATATTACGAGGGAACCTTTTCTTTATATTAAGAAACTTTCTCTTCTTGATTGATAAATGCTTTTGAAATACGGCTTGCAGCTTCTCTGCCTCCCGCAAAACTTCTCGCAAATGGACCTAATTCAATATCAGCGAGTGCGCCTGAAACAAATATACCTGGCAACCATTCTAAACTTTCATTTAAGACTGGATGTTTTGTTTCTGTTAAAGGTGCTTGTGTATTTTCCACAAAGCTTTGAATGACAGGCATTTGCATAATGTTATTTTTGAAGCCTGTCGCAAGCAGTATATGATCATATTCATAACTTTCATTTTCAGTAATAATTCTATGATTTTTTACTGCTTGAATTTCATTCACATGGATTTGAAGTTGTCCATCTTGTACGTGTTTTTTTAGACGTAAATATAACTCTTTAGGCATAGAACCCTTATGACGTTCTTGCGCAATAATACTTAATCGTTCTTTAGATGAATCGATTTCACGATAGCGTGTCATGTTTTTAGGGCCTAACCAACCTGGATCTGCATCAAAGTCATAGACTTCAATGGGCTTATTCATCCATAAGTGAACCGTTTCAGCTTTTGATTCTTCAATCAATTTTAATGTTAAATGGGCTGCTGAAATACCGCTGCCTATGACATGTGAGGCATCTTGATAAGGAATTGTTTCATCATCAAAGATATGTTTCACATCAGGCTGATTGATATACATATCTGGAATATGCGGAATATTGTTACTGCCGATAGCGAGAAGGAGATAATCGCTTGTGACAGTGTCGTGTGCTTTCATATCGACTTGCCATTGACCGTCAACACGGTCTATATTAGTAGCCACATCTTTAATATGACGACTGTTTAAATCAAATTCATGCAGCATTTTATGCACATGATCCATAAACATATCGCGTTGTGGACGTTGATATTTACCATAAGTAGCACCTGTATATTGATTTGTTTTCGCAAAATGTTTCAAATGGAAAGGGTCAGGATGAACATGGTGTACATGTGGTGAGCGTAAAAATGGCATACCGATACGGCAAGAGAAATCATCAAATTGTTCGCATAGTGAATCATGAGGATCTATAATCGTTAAGTCTTCAGCTGCTAAACCTGAAGCACGGAGTTTAATCGCAATAGTAACGGCGTGAATACCACCGCCGATAATTGTCCAAGACATAGCGTCACCTTCTTAAATCGTAATAGTTTCGATTTAATTAATATAGCACATTTCTTTTTGCATCACAAGCTGAAGTCAAAAGAAAAGACGCCGTAATATACTGTTGTCACAGTACTTTACGGCGTCTGAATCCATTAAGATTTGTCAGCTGCTTTTGGCTTATCTTTTTGTAATTCACTCATTTCGTCTAACTTAGTCGAACGTGAGTAAGGTGTTTTAATTTTATAAGATGCTTTGATAATTAAGTGACTGGATAAAGGTCCAGTAATCAAGATGAATAAAATCCCAATAATCAATTGTGGATTCACATAATGATCATGGCCAATAAAGAATAAGAAGACACCTAATAATAAACTCATTGAACCTAAGGTTGCTGCTTTACCAGCAGCATGTGCACGGCCATAAACATCTTTCAAACGTAAAAGACCAATGGCAGAAAGGGCACTGATAATCGCACCGACAATTACAAAGAATAATGACAAACTAATCATTATCGCGTCGATCATGTTCAATCACCTTACCTTCCTGCATGTATTTCGCGAAGACAGCTGTACCTAAGAATGCGATGATTCCAATTAACAGGATTGTTACAATCATGTATTTAGTATCTAGGAAGATACTGAACAGAGCAACAATCGCCATAAATTGAATACCGATCGCATCTAAAGCTACGACTCTGTCGGCAAGAGAAGGGCCGAGAATCACACGTACCAACATACCGAGTATCGAAAGTGCAACGACAATCAATGCGATTATAATAACGACATTATAGGCAAACATTATGCTTCTCCCACCTCTCTGACAGCTTTTTCTAAGGAAGATTTAATACCTTCAACTTCCTCTTCTTTCGTGCTGAAATCTAAACAATGAATATAGATTTTCTTGTTATCATCACTGACGCCAAGAACGATAGTCCCTGGTGTAAGGGTGATGAGTGTACTTAATACGACAACTTCCCATGGTTCTTTTAAATCTGTATCGTAGACAAAGAATGCAGGTTCGTTATCCATTTTCGGTTTAATGACAATGCGGATTACATCAATATTCGCTTTGATGAGTTCAACTAAGAAGATAATCATCAATTTGATTACGTAATAAAGTGTAACCACATAGAAACGTCCAGGTAGTAACTTACGCATTAAGAATACGAGTAATAAACCGAAGACGTATCCCAATACAAAGTTATTAAGAGTGTAGCTGTCATTGACGAACAGCCAAAATATAGCAAGTAATAGATTCACGAGTACTTGAATTGCCATATTATTTCACCCCCAGTACGCTGTCGATATATGCTTTAGGGTCATAGAATGTGACAGCTGCTTCTTTAACGAATGGATACAACCATTCCGCTGCGAAACTAAAGACCACACATAGCGCAACAGCTAGAATTGCGACACTTAATAGGCCGCGGTAGTGTAAATGCGGATTAAATGTATAACCTTTTGACTCTCCGAAGAATCCTCTGATAAAAATCTTCATCACAGAATATAAAATTAAGAGACTAGATAATAAGACGACAATACCGCTGATATAAAATCCTTGTTCAAATGCGGCACGAACGATATACATTTTACCGTAGAAACCGCTGAAAGGTGGAATACCTGCAAGGTTTAAACATGCGATAAAGAATGTCCATCCTAAAACAGGATAATGTTTTATCAATCCACCGAACTTTCTGATATCTGTGGTACCAGTGATTTTAAGCATGACACCGATTAAGAAGAATAATGCTGCTTTAATCAACATGTCATTGACTGTGTAATATAACGCGCCGATGATACCAGCTTCATTCATCATTGCCACACCAACTAGGATGATACCAACCGCAATCATGATGTTATATAAAATGATTTTCTTCGTATCATTGAAGCTGATTGCCCCGATAGAACCGAAGATAATCGTTAATAACGCTAAGATCAGTACTGTGTAGTGCGAGAATGTCAGTGTGTGTGCAAAGAATAAACTTAATGTTCTCGCAATCGCATAAACGCCGACTTTCGTAAGCAAGGCACCAAAGAATGCGATAATCGCAAACGGTGGTGCATAGTAAGCCCCAGGTAACCATACGTACATAGGGAAGGCACCGGCTTTTGTTGCGAATACAAAGAGGAACATCACGAATACAATGCTGACAAGTCCGCTTTGTGTATCAGATAAGTGTCCCAATTTCTGACTGATATCTGCCATGTTCAATGTTCCGACTACTGCGTACAAGATACCGACAGCCACTACGAAGAAGGCTGAAGATGCCACGTTCACAAGTAAGTATTTGATTGTTTCTTGTAATTGTATCTTCGTACCGCCAATAACGAGTAGGGAGTATGAAGAAATCAAGAATACTTCGAAGAATACGAACATGTTGAAGATATCACCTGTGATAAATGCACCGATAATACCTGTTTCCATGAACATGACTGCGAAATAGTAATAATATGTTTCACGGTGTAAACCGATTGATTGATATGAGAACAAAATAATCAATATAGTTACAATTAAACTAGTAATTACTAATGTTGCACTGAATAAATCAAGTACAAATACGATACTGTATGGTGCTTTCCAAGAACCTAATTCTAATTTCAAAGGTCCATGGTGCCATACGTTGATAAAGTTCCAAATGGCAAGACCTAATGCGATTAAAGATCCGCCTAAAGCGACATAACGTTTAATGAAAGGACGCTTGCCGATAAATACAAGAATCACTGCAGTAATCATAGGTGTAATCAACATCGCAGCGATTAAGTTATCTAGCATCATCATCTTCTGGCACTCCCTTCATTTGTTCTACGTTGTCAGTTCCAAGTTCCTTATAGCTTCTGAAAGCAAGTACTAAGAAGAACGCTGTAACCGCGAATGAAATAACAATCGCAGTTAAGATTAACGCTTGCGGGATAGGGTCGACATAACTTTTTGTTCCGTATTTAAAGATTGGAACAGAGCCTTCACCTAAGCCGCCCATTGTGATTAAAAACAAGTTTGCAGCATGTGTTTGAACTGCGGTACCAATAATGATTCGAATCAAGCTCTTAGACAAAATGAGATAGATACTGATTGATGTTAAGATACCGCAAACAATAATCATAATTATTTCCATTACTCATTCTCTCCAATCGCTAAAATAATTGTCATTACTGTACCGACAACGGCTAATAATACGCCTAGGTCAAAGAATAATGCTGTATGGATTTCCATAGGTTTTAAGAGTGGAAGTGGTACTTCGAATACTTTATGTGTAAAGAAGTTTTTGTGATAGAACCAGCTTGCAACAGGTGTCATAACACAAAATGTAAGACCAATCGCAATCAGCTTCTTAAAATCCCACGGGAAAATTTTACGCATTGTTTTCACATCGAAGGCCACCGCAACGAGTACTAATGAACTTGAAACAAGCAAACCTCCAATGAATCCGCCACCGGGTTGGTAGTGTCCATTTAGGAATAGTGAAAAGGCGAACATGACAATTAAGAAGAAAATGACTACTGTTGAGTATTGAAAGATAATATCATTTTTCTGTTTGTTCATTTTCATCCACCCTTTCATAACCATTTTTATGTTTAGAACGTAATTTAATTAACGTGTAAACTGCTAGACCAGCGATACCTAATACAGATGATTCGAATAAAGTATCGGTACCACGGAAGTCAACAAGGATAACGTTAACCATGTTGTTACCATGTGCTAAACTATGGACATTTTCTTTGTAGTAAGCCGCAATAGAATCGAAATGTTTATTACCATATGCGATTAAACCAAGAATTGTTACTGCGATACCGACACCAGCCGCGATTACGGCGTTTGTTACTTTAAATGAAGTCGTTTCGTTATAACGGTTCAAGTTTGGTAAATGGTAGAAACATAATAAGAACAATGCGGTTGAAATTGTTTCAACTACGAATTGTGTTAATGCTAAGTCTGGTGCGTTAAAGAAGATATAGAATATCGCCATAGAATAACCCACAGCACTCAGCATGATAATACTGAACAGTCTTGAACGTGCAAAGACTAACATAATTGCAGCTGCTAAAATCATCACAACAATGATAACTTCATATGAACGTACACGACTGACATGACTGAAATCAAATGCAAATGGCAATGCAAGTACAGTAACAGCAGTTAATACGATTAAACTGCCCATAATGACAACAAGTTTATTACGGATAAATCCGCTCATATAAGTATGTGTCACTTGTTTAGAGAATACTGGTAAGTTGTCTGCTGAACGATCATAGAAATGATTTAGTTCGAGACGCTCTGGGATATTCTCTAGAACTTTAACCCACTTATGATAAGTGAAGATTAATAGAATACCGATTGCGTAAATAACTAAAGTTGAGAAGAATGCAGGTGTGAATCCATGGAATAAATGGAATTCTGCATCTGGCAACTTCGCATTACGTATTGCTTGGCTTGCCGGATCAATAATCGGTTTTGCTAATAATGTTGGGAATAAACCGAATACTACTACTAATACTGCTAAGAAAGCAGGAGCAATCCACATTAACACTGATGGTTCGTGTGGTTTATGTGGTAAAGATTCAGGTTTGTATGAACCCCAGAAAATTTGACCGATAAATCTGACTGAATATACAAATGTAAAGATACTACCTAAAATCGCAACAATTGGAATCAAGACACCTAACGTGTTCAAGCTGAAAAGAGGTGCTTGTGTAACATTAATCATTGCTTCAAGGAAGCTCTCTTTTGATAAGAAACCGTTAAATGGCGGCACACCAGCCATACTTAACGCTGAAATGACTGTAATCGTAAATGAAATCGGCATAATTGTCATTAAACCACCGAGTTTACGTACGTCACGTGTTCCGGTTTCGTGATCGATAATACCTGCAATCATGAAGAGTGCACATTTGAATGTGGCATGGTTAATTAAATGAAAGACTGCTGCGATAAACGCGGCTGCATAAAATTGACTTTGTGAACCTTGGAAGTGGAAGCTGACAGCTCCGATACCAAGCATTGACATGACCATACCGAGTTGTGAAACAGTTGAGAAAGCTAAGATACCTTTCAAATCTGACTGTTTTGTCGCATTTAAAGATGCCCAGAATAATGTGACTAATCCAATTGCAGTGACTGTCCAAATCCAACCTTGTGATAATGCAAAGATTGGTGTAAGTCGTGCAACTAAGTAAATGCCCGCTTTGACCATTGTTGCAGAGTGCAGATAAGCACTGACTGGCGTAGGTGCTTCCATTGCATCTGGTAACCAGATATAAAATGGAAATTGCGCTGATTTTGTCATTGCACCAAAGAGTATTAAAATCATAGCCAAGATAAAGAACGGGCTTGATTGAATCTCAGAGGCATGTGCAATAAGATGGCGAATACTTGTTGAATGTCCTGAAAGTGTCATTAAGATAAAGCCGCCGAGTAAAGATAAGCCGCCAAATACTGTAATTAATAATGACTTTTGAGCACCGTAGAGTGAAGCCTCTCTAGTGCGCCAAAATGAAATTAATAAGAAGCTAGAAAATGATGTCATTTCCCAGAATAAATACAGCATAAAGACGTTATCTGATAACACGACGCCTAGCATTGCACCCATAAAGAGTAATAAATAACAATAGAAATTACCCAATTGTTCCTTTTTGCTTAAATAGCTAATTGAATAGAAGGTAACTAAAGCACCGATACCTGTAATCAATAAACTGAACAATAAGCTTAATCCATCAACATATAAATTGTAGTTCATACCAATTTGCGGCATCCATGGTAATTCCGCAAAACGTGTTTTACCTGACATCGTTGTCGAAATATAAGTTAAGAAATAAATAAATAAAACGACGGGGACAGGTAATGTGAACCATCCTATATGTATACGCTTAATGAAACGATAAACAATAGGGATAATGAGTGCAAAAATGAACGGCAACAATACCGCTGCATGTAACCAACTCATTATTTGTCCTCCTTTGAATATAAGATAACCTCATTATACATCAATGTGAAGTGTGTAAAAACCTTGTTTTCCGGTAACACGCTTACATTTCGGGGGTCTTTTAAATAAGAAGAAACCCATAATAAATTATTTAAAATTTTGTTTGTACTGAATGCCATAATCATTCTTTAGCGTATTTAAATTGTGTAAAGACATTTTCGCATGTTCAGTATTTTCTTGTTTTAATTGTTCTTCATAATTTGTAATCGCTTGTTGTAAAGAATCTACATAATCTAAAGGTTCAACATTGAATTCACGTAATTTTGATTTAGGTGTGAATCTTTTTTCATAATGACTGAGTGCGCGACGTTCATGGAAGAAGACGCCCTCTGTTGCTGTTGGATCATGTAAATCACCTTGTTTAGGATGTTTGATGACTTGTTCAACTTGAACTAAGACTTCACCGTTGTCTTTCTCTTCTACAATTGAAACACCATAGCTTCCTGTTTTATGTGAAAAACGATATAACATTTTAATACTTCCTTTCTGTGGTATATGTTAATATTGAGATACATCAATCTTAACATGAATGGAGTATTAATTATGGCAAACTATCCTCAATTAAATAAAGAAATCCAAGATAATGAAATTAAAGTCGTAATGCACACAAATAAAGGTGACATGACTTTTAAACTATTTCCTGATTTAGCACCAAAAACTGTTGAAAACTTTGTGACACATGCTAAAAATGGTTATTATAACGGCATTACTTTCCACCGTGTTATCAACGATTTTATGGTACAAGGCGGCGACCCAACAGCAACTGGTATGGGCGGTGAAAGTATTTACGGTGGAGCGTTTGAAGATGAATTCTCTATGGAAGCATTCAATTTATATGGCGCATTATCAATGGCGAACGCTGGTCCTAACACAAACGGTTCACAATTCTTCATCGTACAAATGAAAGAAGTACCTGAAAACATGTTGAATCAATTAGCTGATGGCGGTTGGCCAAAACCAATCGTAGAAGCATACGGTGAAAAAGGCGGAACACCTTGGTTAGACCAAAAACACACAGTATTTGGTCAACTTGTTGAAGGTGAAAATACTTTAGAAGATATCGCAAATACTAAAGTAGGTCCTCAAGACAAACCAGTTCATGATGTAGTTATTGAATCAATTGATGTTGAAGAAAAATAAGTAGACAAGCATTTCAAATAGATGATGCAGCTCGATTTGTGGTGACGCAAATCGGGCTTATTTTAAGAAAAGATAAAGGAGGTTAATTCTCAGTGGAAAAGAACGAGGTCAATATTGCGTTATATCAACAACTCGCAGATTGGAATCCGATGAACTTTCAGGATCAAACGATGGGGGATGCTGAAGTGTATGAAATGATGGATGCAGTTCATCAAATTGACGATACACAGGCATTAGCACAAAAGTTCCAGGATATCTTTATGTATTCATTTGAAGAAAAACTTCCTATAGAAGAATGTCAGAAACAAGCTGAAGCGGCATTGTCATTAGAAGGTACATGCGGGTTATAAATAGACAGTAAGCTTAAACTAAAAAACATTATATTTATTAAAAATAAGCGAGATTATAGAGTGCTATAAGGTTTAACCCTTAAAGTATACTATAATCTCGCTTTGTTTTATTACGTTTATGTTACGTTTTTGTAAATTTTATATGTAGAAATTATGTTGATGCTTATAAACTATAATGTTGAAAGTCTTATTGTGCGCATTAAAATATGCCGGTAATAGTAGATGCAACCGTAGTTTATATGTATTATGCACCATTATTTTTAAAATACATAACTGAATACTATAAAATACCATTAAAACTTCATGGAACCTATTTTATATACAATTGTGTCACTCCGTTTTATAATTATAAAGTAGTTCAAAATTTAATATATCGGAGGACATCAAATGAAGAAGTTGGATTTTTTGCCTAACTTAAGAAATCGCTATTCAATTAGAAGATTTACTGTAGGTACAGCATCTATTCTAATTGGGTCACTTTTATTCTTAGGAAACAATGGCGAAGCCAAAGCAGCGGAGAATACAAATGATAATACAGTTGTAGAGGCATCAAAAGACACAAGTGCATCCCAACAAAAATCAGTAGAGAACCCAGTGCCACAAGAAAATACAGCAAACACTACTAAACAAGTTGAAAACACTCCAACATCACAAAATGTATTGGAGACAGTTAAGACAGACGCATTGTCTAAGCTTTCAACATTTACGCATTTAACTGAAGAAACAGTTAAACAATATACTGCTGAAGTCAAACAAGCTCAAACTGAAGCTGATGTTCAAGCAGTTGTTGACAAAGCACAAAAAGCAGAAGCTGAAGCGGCGAAACAAGCAGAAGCCGAACAAGCAAAAACAGTTGATGCTACAAAAAAACAATCAGCAGCTACTACTGAAGTTCCTAAATCAACAACTGAGTCAGTCAAAGAAGAAACTAAAGCTGATACAACATCAGCAACAACTTCTGAAACAAACAATACTTCAGAAGCTAAAACAGTGACTTCAACAGACCAAGCAACACCAACAATAGAAACAACACCGCTATCTACCGAACAAAAGGTAGATAAAGTGAAAACTGAACTGGCCTCAGATTATGACAGTTCAAAAGTAGATGCAGCATTAGCTGTTATCGATACTACAGATTTAACAGAGGACCAAATTAAAGCAGAAGTGTTAAAACTTTTACTTGAACAAGGTTCAGCACAAAAAGACTTATACAGCCCACAAGCGACAAAATTAAGATCAGCAGTAGAAGAACCAACAACAGCAGTACGTGCATTTTCAGTTGATACATCTTTAAAAGATGATGTCGTTGTGACGCCAGAAAACTTTAATCAATATTTCAATACGAATATGGATGCGACATACGATCAAGCTACTGGTATTGCAACTTTAACACCTGACCTTAAAACTAAACGTGGTTCTATTTCTTTAGATACTAAAATGAACATAGATAAAGATTTCCGCTTTGTTGGTAAAGTGAATCTTGGTGACAAAGGTGAAGGTCATTTAAAAAATGGTTTACCTGGTGGTGACGGTATTACCTTTATCTTTAACTCAGGAAACACAAATGAAATTGGTCTTTTCGGTGCCGCAGTAGGTATGGGTGGACTTAAAAACTCATTTGGTTTCAAATTAGATACGTATATTACTTCAGGCGGGGACCCTAAAAACAAAGCACTCGGAGATCCAGGTCAATTTAACGGTAAATCATCATACGGCGCATTTGTAAAAACGGATGGAGCAGGAATGATGAGTGTTGATTTTGGAACTGCTAAAGCTTTAACTGCACAACCACATGAAAATCAATTCCAAGATTTTATCATTGATTTTGATGGCGATACTAAAAATATGACCGTGACGTATGGTGGTCAAACTTGGACTAAAAATTTAAAAACTGAAATTGCAAGAACACATAAAAATGTATTTGCGTTGTCGATTGCGGCATCTACAGGTGGAGCATTTAACTTACAACAAGTTCAAATTGATAACTTCACATATACAGCTTCAGCTTTATTAGAACAAGACTTTGTGGATCAAGATACACAAGAATTGATTGATAAACCAATCCGTACATCAGGAGATGTGAACCAAACTTATACAATTCCTTCTCATGACCAGTACTTAAAAGACAGAGGTTATCAATTAGTAAATGAAGATTATTCATTAGCGCCTAACTATAACACAGCTACACATCAGGTTAAGTTAACAAATGCTAGTCAGTTTATTGTGTATCATGTGAAAGATGTTCAAGCACCAGTCATTGGTGATGTAGCAAATACAACAGTGGATGTTGACACTGAAATGGCACCACTTGTATTAAATATTACAGATAATAGTAATCACTTCAGAAGTAAAACAGTCACAGGACTTCCTGAAGGAGTAACATTTGACGAAAATACAAATACTATTTCTGGTACACCAACTAAAGTGGGTACATCAACTGTTACGGTTACCGCAACTGATAATGCTGGATTAACTACAACAAAAACATTTAAATATATAGTTGCAGATACAAAAGCACCAACAATCACACCAGTTGAAAATAAAACAACTGAAGCCTATACACCAATCGCACCGATTACATTGAGTGCCGATGACAACTCTAAAGTTGCACCAACATTAACTGTTGCAGGTTTACCAGCTGGTTTAACTTTTGACCCAGCAACTAAACAAATTACAGGTACACCAACTGCTGAAGGCACATCAACAGTAACAATTACTGCAACTGATGCAGCACAAAACGCAGCAACATCAACATTTGATATCACTGTAAAACCTAATGCAGCACTTGAAGCATTAAAAGCAGCAGTCGCTGATGCGAAAACAGTTGCTAAAGATGATTTCACACCTAAGAGTGTGGCAGCATTAGATGCGAAAGTAGCTGAAGGCGAAGCGTTACTTGCGAACCCTGAAAAAGGTTCAACAGATGCATTCAATGCAAAAGCGCAAGAAATCAAACAAGCGAAAGATCAATTAGTTCATAAAGCAGATAAATCTGAATTAGAAAAAGCGATTGCAGAAGCTGAAAAAATTACAAACTTAGATCCAAACAAACCAATGGATCAACAATTGAAAACTGCTTTAGTCAATGCTAAAACAACTGATGCAGATTTAAATGCAACTCAACAAGCGACAGATGACAGCAAGAATAATTTAAATCATGCAATTCAAGAAAAATTAAGAGCAGATGCTTATGAAAAACTACAAGAAGCTGTGAAGAAGGGTGTAGAAGTTGCAAGTGCTGATGGTTATACACCTAATAGTGTTGAAGCCGTAAAAGACACAATTAAAAAAGTAAACCCATTAGTTATAGCTTCTATGTCTGATGACCCTACAGTACGTGAACAATATTCAGTTGATCAAATCAATGAAGCAACAAAAGCGATTAATGACAGTATTGCTGGTTTAGTTAAAAAAGCGGATAAATCAGAGTTGCAAAAAGCAATTGATAAAGCAGGTACTTTAGGACAGCTTAATGCAAGTGATACTGAAGACAAAGCAGTTCAAGATGCTTTAGACAAAGCAAATCAAGTGAAAGCAGATGGAAATGCGACTCCACAACAAGTGACTGAAGCGACAGATGCTTTAAATCAAGCAATCGACAAAAAACTTTACCAAGATGCTTTAGATGAATTGAATGCGGCAATTAAAGATGCCGAAGCAGTTAAGAAAGACAATTATACACCTGAAACTGTGACACCATTTGAAGCAGCGATTACAGATGGTAAAGCAAAAGCAGCTGATACAAATGCAACACCAGAACAACTCAAAGCAGCTGCAGAAGCAATTAAAACTGCGAAAGATGCATTAAAACAAAAAGCAAATAAAGTTGAACTTGAAAAATCAATTGCAACAGCAGAAGCATTACCACCGTTAAAAGCAGGAGATCCTGAAGATGACGCAATTAAAGCTGCTTTAGATAAAGCAAAACAAGTTGATGCAAATCAAAATGCTGACCAAGCGGCTGTAGATGCGGCGAAAGAAGCCTTAGATAATGCAATCAATGTTAAAAAAGCTCAAGATGCGAAAGAAGCGAATGATGCAGCAGCTGCAAAACAAGCAGCGCTTGACGCATTGAAAGACGAATTAGCGAAAGTCGCAAAACTTGATAAAGACAGCTACACACCAAATACAGTTGCACCATTAAATGAAAAAGAAATTGATGGAAAAGCAATTGTTGCTAACCCGGACAATAAAACAACTGAAGAAATTGAAGCAGCAACACAAGCGTTGAAAGATGCTGAAAAAGATTTAGTTAAAAAAGCGGACAAAGCAGAATTACAAAAAGCAATTGATAATGCAAAAGGTTTAGGTCAATTAGATTCAACAGATAAAGAAGATAAAGCAGTTCAAGATGCGTTAACAAAAGCTGAACAAGTAAATGCCGACGGCAATGCAACTGAACAACAAGTAGCCGACGCAACAAAAGTTTTAAATGATGCGGTTGCGGCGAAAGAGCGTCAAGATGCATTAGATGAATTACAAAAAACATTAGATGCAGCTAACGCAGTTAAGAAAGATGATTATAAACCAAGCACTGTAACTCCTTTCGAAACAGCCGTTCAAGCTGGTGAAGCAGCGAAAGCTGATACTTCTAAAACTCCACAAGAGTTAAAAGAAGCAGCACAAGCAATCAAAGATGCACAAAATGCATTACAAGCGAAAGCAAATAAAG
>NZ_KV820948.1:38869-39646 GCF_001815505.1 Staphylococcus sp. HMSC072B07
AAGCAAATAAAGCAGAACTTGAAAAATCAATCGCGACAGCTGAAGGTTTAGGTCAATTAAACGCAAATGATCCGGAAGACAAAGCAGTTCAAGATGCATTAAATAAAGCTAAAGCAGTTCAAGCAGATCAAAATGCGGATCAAGCAGCAGTTGATGCAGCTAAAAAAGCGTTAGATGACGCGATTAATGCTAAAAAAGCACAAGATGCTAAAGAAGCAAAAGAAGCAGCGGATGCAAAACAAGCAGCGCTTGATGAATTGAAAGAAGAGCTAGCGAAAGTTGCAAAACTTGATAAAGATAGTTTCACGCCAAATTCAGTTACGCCATTAAATGAAAAAGAAAATGATGGTAAAGCAATTGTGGCTAATCCAGACAACAAAACAACTGAAGATATTAAAGAAGCAACTCAAGCATTGAAAGATGCGCAAAATAACTTAGTTCAAAAAGCTGATAAAGCAGAATTACAAAAAGCAATCGATAAAGCGAAAACTTTAGGTCAACTTGACCCTGCAGATAAAGAAGATAAAGCACTTCAAGATGCAGTAACTGCTGGTGAAGCGGTTAAAGCTGATGGTAATGCAACACCACAACAAGTGGCAGAAGCAACAAAAGCAATTAACGATGCCATCGCAGCAAAAGAACGTCAAGATGCATTAGATGAGTTACAAAAAGCATTAGATGCAGCTAACACAGTTAAGAAAGATGACTACAAACCAAGCACTGTAACACCATTCGAAGCAGCAGTTCAAGCTGGTGAAGCAGCGAAAGCTGATACTT
>NZ_KV820948.1:39746-46010 GCF_001815505.1 Staphylococcus sp. HMSC072B07
CTTCTAAGACTCCACAAGAGTTGAAAGAAGCAGCCAAAGCAATCAAAGACGCGCAAAACGCATTACAAGCTAAAGCAAATAAAGCTGAACTTGAAAAATCAATCGCGACAGCGGAAGGTTTAGGTCAATTGGATGCAAATGACCCAGAAGATAAAGCTGTTCAAGATGCTTTAACAGCAGCGAAAGCAGTTGAAGCAGATCAAAATGCTGATCAAGCAGCAGTCGATGCAGCGAAAAAAGCATTAGATGACGCAATTAATGCTAAAAAAGCACAAGATGCAAAAGAAGCTAAAGAGGCAGCGGATGCAAAACAAGCAGCTTTAGAAGCATTGAAAGCAGAGCTTGAAAAAGCGAAAGCTGTTCAAAAAGATAATTTCACACCAGACAGTGTAAAACCGTTAACTGATGCAGAAACTTCTGGACAGGCGATTGTCGATGCACCAGATGGCAAAACAACTAAAGAAATTGAAGCGGCTACTCAAGCATTAAAAGATGCTCAAAAAGATTTAGTTCAAAAAGCTGATAAAGCTGAGTTACAAAAAGCAATCGATAAAGCAACTGGTTTAGGACAACTTGACCCTGCAGATAAAGAAGACAAAGCAGTCCAAGATGCTTTAGCAACAGCTAATACAGTTAATGATAATCAAAATGCGACACCTCAAGAAGTTCAACAAGCAACAGAAGCATTAAACAATGCAATTGCGGCTAAAGAACGTCAAGACGCATTAGATGAATTACAAAAAGCATTAGACGATGCAAAAGCTGTTAAAAAAGATGACTACAAACCAAGCACTGTAACTCCTTTCGAAACAGCCGTTCAAGCTGGTGAAGCAGCGAAAGCTGATACTTCTAAGACTCCACAAGAGTTGAAAGAAGCAGCACAAGCAATCAAAGACGCACAAAATGCATTACAAGCGAAAGCAAATAAAGCAGAACTTGAAAAATCAATCGCAACAGCTGAAGGTTTAGGTCAATTAGACCCTGCAGATAAAGAAGACAAAGCAGTCCAAGATGCTTTAAACAAAGCGAAAGAAGTTCAAGCTGATCCTAATGCTTCACAAGATGCTGTAGATGCAGCTCAAAAAGCATTAGATGACGCAATTAATGCTAAGAAAGCACAAGATGCGAAAGAAGCTAAAGCAGCAGCTGACGCAAAACAAGCAGCATTAGACGCATTGAAAGAAGAACTTGCTAAAGTTGCTAAAATCGATAAAGATAACTTTACGCCTCATACAGTTGCACCTTTAACTGAAAAAGAGGATGCAGGTAAAGCTATCGTTGCAGCACCTGAAAATAAAACAACTAAAGAAATTGAAGATGCTACACAAGCATTAAAAGATGCAGAAGCAGCGTTACAAGCTAAATCTGATAAAGCAGCATTACAAGCGGCCATCGATAAAGCAAATGCTTTAGGTCAACTTGACCCTACTGATAAAGAAGATAAAGCTCTTCAAGACGCAGTTACTGCAGGTGAAGCTGTCAAAGCGGACGGAAATGCAACACCACAACAAGTTCAAGAAGCAACAAAAGCAATCACTGATGCCATCGCAGCAAAAGAACGTCAAGATGCATTAGATGCATTACAAAAAGCATTAGACGATGCGAAAACTGTTAAGAAAGATGACTACAAACCAAATACAGTTGCACCATTTGAAGCAGCTATTACTGCAGGCGAAGCAGCAAAAGCAGATGCGACTAAGACTCCTGAAGAGTTGAAAGCAGCAGCTAAAGCAATCACTGATGCTAAAAATAATCTTGAAGCGAAAGCTAACAAAGATGAATTGAACAAAGCAATTACTACTGCAGAAGGCTTAACTTTAGATCCAAACGATAAAGAAGGTAAAGCGGTCCAAGATGCATTAGCAAAAGCAAAAGAAGTTCAAGCAGATCAAAATGCTACGCAAGCAACAGTCGATGCAGCAAAAGCAGCATTAGAAGATGCAATTAACGCTAAAAAAGCACAAGATGCAAAAGAAGCTAAAGAAGCGGCTGACGCAAAACAAGCAGCGTTAGATGCATTGAAACAAGAGTTGGCTAAAGCAGCACAAGTTGATAAAAACAACTACACACCAGACAGTGTGAAACCATTGACTGATTCACAAACAGCAGGACAAGCGATTGTTGACGCACCTGAAAATAAAACAACTGAAGAAATTGAAAAAGCAACACAAGCATTGAAAGATGCACAAGCAGGTTTAGTTGCAAAAGCAGACAAAGCAGAACTTGATAAAGCAATCACTGCAGCAGAAGGCTTAACTTTAGATCCAAATGATAAAGAAGATAAAGCCGTTCAAGATGCATTAAATAAAGCAAAAGAAGTTCAAGCAAACCCTAACGCAACTCAAGAAGAAGTTAATGCAGCGAAAGATGCTTTAAATAAAGCAATCGAAGCAAAAACTGCTCAAAATCAAGCAGATGCAGTCAAAGCAGCACTTGATGCATTAAAAGCAGAGCTTGAAAAAGCGAAAGCTGTTCAAACTGATAAATTCACTCCAGATAGTGTGAAACTATTAACTGAAGCTGAAACAGCAAGACAAGCAATTGTTGATGCTCCAACAGGTAAAACTGTTGAAGAAATTAATAAAGCAACACAAGACTTAAAAGATGCCCAAGCAGGTTTAGTCGCAAAAGCGGACAAAACTGAACTTGAGAAATCAATTGCAACTGCAGAAGGTTTAGGTCAATTAGACCCAGCTGATAAAGAAGATAAAGCCGTTCAAGATGCCTTAGCAGCAGCTAAAGCAGTAGAACAAAATCCTAATGCGACACAAACTGAAGTTGATAAAGCGAAAGCAGCGTTAGATGAAGCAATTAATGCTAAAAAAGCACAAGATGAGAAAGAAGCGAAAGCAGCAGCAGATGCCAAACAAGCAGCATTAGATGCGTTGAAAGCAGAGCTTGAAAAAGCGAAAGCAATCAACAAAGATGAGTACACACCAGACAGTGTGAAACCATTAACTGATGCACAAACAGCGGGACTAGCGATTGTTGATGCACCGGATAATAAAACAACAGCAGAAATTGAAGCAGCAACTCAAGCATTGAAAGATGCTCAAAAAGACTTAGTTCAAAAAGCAGACAAAGCTGAATTACAAAAGGCAATCGATAAAGCTAATACTTTAGGTAACCTTGACGCGAATGATCCAGAAGACAAAGCGGTTCAAGATAAATTAGCAGATGCTGAAAGAGTTAAAGCTGATGATAATGCAACGCCACAACAAGTAGCAGAAGCAACAAAAGCATTAAACGATGCTATCGCAGCGAAAGAACATCAAGATGCTTTAGATGAATTAAATAAAGCAATCGACGCAGCAAACGCAGTCAATAAAGCTGACTATAAACCAAATACAGTGAAACCTTTAGAAGATGCAGTTAAAGCGGGCGAAGCTGCAAAAGCGGATGCGACTAAGACTCCACAAGAGTTGAAAGACGCAGCCAAAGCAATTACTGATGCGCAAAAAGCTTTAGAAGCAAAAGCTAATAAAGATGAGTTAAACAAAGCTATTACAAATGCTGACGGTCTAACTTTAGATCCAACAGACGCAGAAGATAAAGCAGTCCAAGATGCTTTAAATAAAGCGAAAGAAGTTCAAGCAGATCCTAATGCTTCTCAAGCAGATGTTGATGCGGCAAAAGAAGCTTTAGAAAATGCAGTGAACGCTAAGAATGCACAAGATGCAAAAGAAGCTCAAGCAGCAGCGAAAGCTAAACAAGACGCTTTAGATGCATTAAAAGCAGAGTTAGAAAAAGTCGCTAAAATTAACAAAGACAACTTCACTCCAAACACAGTTGCACCATTAACTGAAAAAGAGGAAGCTGGTAAAGCGATTGTTGCAAATCCAGATGCGAAAACAACTGAAGAAATCAAAGAAGCAACTCAAGCATTAATTGATGCAGAAAATGCATTACAAGCTAAGTCAGACAAAGCCGCTTTACAAGCAGCGATTGATAAAGCGAATGCTTTAGGTGAATTGAATCCTGCTGATGCTGAAGATAAAGCCGTTCAAGATGCTGTAGCGGCGGGTGAAAAAGTTAAAGCTGATGGCAATGCAACACCACAAGAAGTGGCAGATGCTACAAAAGCAATTAATGATGTCATCGCAGCGAAAGAACATCAAGATGCTTTAGATGAATTACAAAAAGCAATCGATGCAGCAAACGCAGTCAATAAAGATGACTTCAAACCAAATACAGTGAAACCTTTAGAGGATGCGGTTAAAGCAGGTGAAACTGCAAAAGCAGATGCGACTAAGACTCCACAAGAGTTGAAAGACGCAGCCAAAGCAATTACTGATGCGCAAAAAGCTTTAGAAGCAAAAGCTAATAAAGATGAATTGAACAAAGTAATCACTGCTGCAGAAGATTTAACTTTAGACCCAGCTGACAAAGAAGATAAAGCTGTTCAAGACGCATTAGCTAAAGCGAAAGAAGTTCAAGCAGACCCTAATGCTTCTCAAGACGCAGTAGATGCAGCGAAAGCAGCTCTAGAAGATGCAATTAATGCTAAAAATGCTCAAGATGCAAAAGAAGCGAAAGAAGCAGCAGATGCTAAACAAGCAGCATTAGATGCGTTGAAAGCAGAGCTTGAAAAAGCAAAAGCAATCAACAAAGATGAGTACACGCCTAATAGTGTGAAACCATTAACTGATGCAGAAACAACAGGACAAGCAATTGTTGATGCACCTGACAATAAAACAACAGCAGAAATTGAAGCTGCTACACAAGCATTAAAAGATGCTCAAGCAGGTTTAGTTGCAAAAGCAGATAAAACAGAACTTGATAAAGCTATCACAACTGCTGATGGATTGACTTTAAATCCAGCTGATAAAGAAGATAAAGCTGTACAAGATGCTTTAGAAAAAGCAAAAGAAGTTCAAGCAAATCCAAATGCGACTCAAGATGAAGTTAATGCGGCGAAAGATGCATTAAACAAAGCAATTGAAGCTAATACTGCTCAAGATCAAGCAGACGCAAAACAAGCAGCGCTTGATGAGTTGAAAGCAGAACTTGCGAAAGTCGCAAAAATCGACCTTAATCAATACACACCTGATAGTGTTAAACCTTTAACAGATAAAGAAATCGAAGGTAATGCAATTGTAGCTATTCCAGATGGTAAAACAACTGAAGAAATAGAAGCAGCTACACAAGCATTGAAAGATGCCCAAGCTGGATTAGTAGCGAAAGCAGATAAAACAGAACTTGATAAAGCAATCAATAACGCAGAAGGTTTAACATTAGATCCGACTGATAAAGAAGATAAAGCCGTACAAGATGCGTTAGAAAAAGCGAAAGCTGTTCAAGCAAATCCAAATGCAACTCAAGATGAAGTTAATGCAGCGAAAGATGCGTTGAACAAAGCAATTGAAGCGAAAACTGCTCAAGATAAAGCAGACGCAGTGAATGCAGCATTAGACGCATTAAAAGCAGAACTTGAAAAAGCGAAAGCAATCAATAAAGATGATTACACACCAAACAGTGTAAAACCGTTAACTGAAGCTGAAACAACAGGTCAAGCAATTATCGATGCACCAACTGGCAAAACAGTAGAAGAAATCGAAGCAGCAACACAAGCATTAAAAGATGCGCAAGCTGGTTTAGTTCAAAAAGCAGATAAATCAGAGTTACAAAATGCTATTGATAAAGCTAACGCAATTGATAATCTTGAAGCGACTGACAAAGAAGATAAAGTAATCTTAGATGCAGTTGCAGCAGGTGAAAAAGTAAAAGCAGACGGTAACGCAACACCGCAAGAAGTGGCAGATGCTACGAAAGCAATTAATGATGCGATTGCGGCTAAAGAACATCAAGATGCCTTAGATGAATTGAATAAAGCTATCGAAGATGCAAAAGCTGTTAATAAAGATGACTTCAAACCTAACACAGTGAAACCTTTAGAAGATGCAATTAAAGCGGGTGAAACTGCAAAAGCAGATGTGACTAAAACACCAGAAGAGTTAAAAGAAGCGGCTAAAGCAATTAACGATGCAAAAAATAATCTTGAAGCGAAAGCGAATAAAGATGAATTGAACAAAGCTATTACTGAAGCTGAAGGTTTAACTTTAGATCCAAAAGATAAAGAAGACAAAGCAGTTCAAGACGCATTGGATAAAGCAAAAGCTGTTTTAGAAGATCCAAATGCGACACAAGAAGCAGTGGATGCAGCGAAAGATGCGTTGAATAAAGCGGTTGAAGCTAAAGCAACTCAAGATAAAGCTGATGCAGTCAATGCGGCACTTGAAGCGTTGAAAGCAGAACTTGAAAAAG
>NZ_KV820949.1:0-1513 GCF_001815505.1 Staphylococcus sp. HMSC072B07
GTGGTCAATTAATGATTACTCTCCTACTCGATTAAGGGTTCAGAGACTCGCTGTCAATAAAGTAATTGGAATAAATCAACAATAATTGAATGAGGTAATCTATTTTACTGAAATTTATTTTGTCACTAAGATCCACATTAAATGCCCTAGGATAAAAATAATAACAATCGTTAATATAGAGCTGATAAAGGCTATTATTTTTATCTTTCTTTTACTAAATTCTGGACTTTTATAAACTGCAAGATAGAACATAACAAGAAAACCGACGAACATTCCATACAAAGATAATAGAAAATTACACCGAATATCCATATAGCCTCCGCGCATTAATCCGTAGGTTCCTAAAATTACAGAAAATAAATTGATATATGACAGTTATCATTTACTAGCCTCCAAAATAAAACAATTGGAATAAAACAATTTTATTTTAAAAAACGAAAGGAGTTTTTGTATGAAATTTGGAAATTATAAAATTGATTCATTTTACTTAATTATGATTATAGGTTTTTTAGTCACTTCTTTGTTTTTTCCTTTTATGCTTTTGTCCGTAATTATTTTATTGATTTTTGGTTTAGAAAAAGAGAGTGGATCCTAATTTTCACTCTCTTTTTTATTTTTAGAAACGAGTTGAAAACGAGCTTCTAAAAATAAAATAGCGTGCCGAATTCGGTACGCTATTTTGTTTATTCAAAACACTCACTATACACTTGACCAATACTAAAGAATCCAATTGCTGCAGACAATGCTTGAGGCCCCGCAGCACTTCCAGCTGTTTTGACAGCAGAAACAGCTGCGTCTTTCTTAGGCATCGTCTTACGAGCTTCTTTATATGCTGGAACTAACTTAGTAGCGAATGTTTTTGCACCACCAGCAGCTTTAAGAACTTCTTTTACTTTAGCAATTTTAGCAGCAGAAAATGCATTACTAACGATTGCTAAACCTATAGCTGATGTGCACCCTACAACTCCACGCTCAGAAGTAGTTAAATTAGAATTTTCTTTTTGTAAGTATTCATTTGTAGCCTTATCCCATCGGGAATGTCTGACCACTTTCTTGCGAATTTTGAGTCACTTGTTTAACATTACTAACCTCATTCGCTTCTACGTATGAAGTACTTCCAAAACCAAATAGTAAAGCAACGCTTGATAATGTTACAATAGCCTTTTTCAAAAGAAAATCTCCTTTCAAATAATAAATTTAAATGTTACGTTTTTTTTAGCATAACATAATAAAATACTTTTTATGGAGGTGTCAAAATGAAAAAAACTTCTATTTTAGCGGGAATAATAACCCTACTACTTATGATTTGCAGTATAGTATTGAACTTAATCAATATTCCTAGTGAAGCCAATATCATATACTCAATAACAGCCATTCTAATTATTATTTTATTATTCTTCATTATTCCTAAAAACAATAAATCATAGCATTGCTTTATTCCAATTGCTTTATTGACAACGAGTCTCTGAACCCTTAACTAAACTTGTCGAATGGTCGGCTTAATAGCTCAGGC
>NZ_KV820949.1:1613-2645 GCF_001815505.1 Staphylococcus sp. HMSC072B07
ATTGATCAATAAATTTTCTCGGCATAAATGCGTGGTCTATTCATAAAACTTCTTATTTTCTTAACGCAGTTTTAGCAAAAATATAAATTATTAAGACAATAATAAGAATGGAAAAAGCAATGTTAAATACCTCTAAATCGAAAATATTCACAAAGGCAAAACTACTATATTGAGATTCACTGATAACATTATCAATTCCTCTAGCATCAACTTCGATTTTATTTAACAACCACAAAACTACTGATATTCCAATCATTACAATAATAGATTCTAATAATGCTTTCCAAAAACTTTTTACCAATGTAATACTCCTTTCCACGTCTTAAAGTCATCCTATTAGTTAAATTACTATATTGACAGCGAGCTTCTAAACCCTTAACAAACCCAAAACTTGTCGAATGGTCGGCTTAATAGCTCACGCTATACCGACATTCGTCTTCAAGTTTAGTTAATTGTTCTTCTCGTTGATCAATAAATTTTCTCGACATAAATATGTGTTCTATTTTTGTGATGAATTCTTAAAAAGACCAATAAACCAAATGACTAAAAGATACAATAACACGCCAAAAATAAGTCCATCTACAATTTTAAAAGAAAATTTTTCAAATGTCGGTAGCAAATAATTCATTGTACAACGAAGCATAATCGCTAATACTAATGATTTTAAAAAGTAACTAATCTTATCTACTTATTACACCTCTTTTTATACAAACTTTATCACAAGTCTTGTGATAAAGTTGAGTGTCTTTATTTTAAATTTTAAAGGGACATTTTGAAGAAACCTTAATATTTATGTAGTTTTAATACAAAACTCTATATATTCGCTTAAGATGATTAGTTGCTAGCTTTAAGCCTAATTAATGACGTTTTTTTATTAATTGATATATATAACGATATATAAGTGCTGTAAATTATGGTATATAGCTATCAGGCTGTCTCCTCCCTATAACTATTGAAAGTTATAGGGAGCGTTTATTTTTGTGTGACACAAAAATAAACGTAAATAAGGATATAAATAAGCCCGTAAATAAG
>NZ_KV820949.1:2745-7415 GCF_001815505.1 Staphylococcus sp. HMSC072B07
GATATAAATAAGAACGTAAATAAGGATATAAATAGGTATACAAATACATACTTATATACACATATACATACACACATATACAAACATGTTAATGTTCAAATGTATATGTTATAATGAGCATGGAGGTGTTAAGATGGAAATCATCACATTCGCAGCTATTAAAGGCGGTGTCGGCAAAACTACACTATCTTACAATTTTGCTGAATATCTGGCTGATTCAGGCGCTAAGGTTTTAATGATTGATCTCGATCATCAATGTAATTTATCTCAGATTTTAGGGATCTATGATCAAAAAAATACAGTTTTATCCATATTTGAAAAAGTTGAGTCTCTGCATATTAATGAAAAAGTTAAAATTCATCACATCAGTGACAACATCGATCTCATTAGCGGTTTTTTACGATTGGATGAATATGAAAAACATATGAGCACGACAGATGGTAAAGATATGCAGTTATATATGTGGTTAGATGATTATTATGAAGCATATTATCTTGATCAATACGATTATATTATTATCGATACGCATCCAGATTTCAGTACATCCACACGTAATGCCATTGTCGTCAGTCATAAAGTCATTTCTCCAAATAAGCCGAGCGGCTTTAGTGATGATTCGAATGCTAATATTGAATATCGTATTAATAAATTGAAAAAAGAGCTCATAGATTTTAAAACGAGAGAAAGTTATGTCACAGCTGAATTATTTTATGTTGGAAATATGGTCAAACATAATACAAAATCATCTATTGCTTTTAAAGAAGCAATTCAAAATAACTCAAACTACATCACATATTTTCCAGACAAAGAATTAATTACACGCAGTGTCTTAGAGAAAAAGCCGATTGTTGAGATGAAAAAAGATTCCAAATTATATGCGAAGGAAAAAACATTTTTTGATCAATTCAGTGAGAAATGTAAAGCAATCAAAGATGCATAGCTGATGTAACATACCAATAATTTTATATGCTTTAAAGAAAATAATAATATATCAATTAATAACTAAGGAGGGCCTGAGCTATGGCATTTAACAAAAAATATACACAAGATGATCAAAATATTGAGAAAGCATTAGAAGAAGCAGCATCACCGGATGTTTCATATAAAAAAATAGAAATTAAAAAGGGCAAAGTCAAAGAAAACAAAGCAAGATACCAATTTATGTTACAACCATCAGTCAGAAAAAAGCTGGATGAATTAGTCAAAGAAAATAATTATTCATCTTCATCAGAATTTTTAAATGAACTGATTAAGCAATTGTAATCAGGCATCGATGAAGCTAAGGACACTACTGATAAAATCTATTCTTCAACAAGAATAGATTTTCATTTATCAAAAACCACAAGTATACACATAAATATATAGATAAGTACAAATATATACGTATTCATGTGTATGTTTATACACACTAATACAATCAATTAAAGTTCTAAAAAAAGAACTATAAAAAATAAGGTTTTTTATTTTAAAATAGTTCATATTAAAGAACTCAGTGAGTAATAGATGATTTAAGTTCAATGTTTTTCTATATAAAGTACTTTAATACAATGAGTTTTTACTATTTAATTATATAATCATTAAAGTTATTATGATACGTCGGAAAACTTTAAAATTATACCTAATGACCTTTATAGGGCGAATCTGGTTAAGTGTTTGAATTGAATCAATACACCGAAATGAAACGTATTAAATCCGTCATTTAAAATAACGAATATAAAACATATTAATCAAAGAGGTGAAGTGTCTATGGCAAATACAAGAACACAAAAGCCAATAACGATGGCTAAAACGAAAAGTGAAAATATTGCATCATGGTTTATTAATGAAGCGCATTGGAAGTTATTGAGTGAGCAGTTAGAACTAGGTAAGACAGCAGTTTTTAAATATAAGAAGAATGTAAAAGAGCTCAGTGAAAGTAAAAGTGCCTTTGATGCTTTAGCGGAAATCTTTACAGTTAAACAATTAAACACTGTCATTGCAATGTTTAACGACTATATAGAGCACCCAGAAAAATATGAAAAAACGAAGAAAAAAGCTGAAGTAGATCTCGAGCAGCAAGAAGAAATTGTACAAAAACACATTAATAGTATGAATACGGATTATTTAAAGTACAAAAATGAGTCGAAACGTACCAAAACTTCCGACAATAAGGGGCAATCTTAGGAGGTTGGATGTATGAGCAAAGTATGGCGGTATACCATCAACCTTGCACCGATGGCAACGCCAAGGCCGCGTCATCGCTTTTTAGGAGATGGCAGAAAGATTACGTATTATGATCAAGCGTATATAGACTATATAGATGCTGTACAGGCACAATTGGAAGCTGATCAGGCATTGAATGAAGATTTTTTCGATATTATACACACGCCTTTAGGTGTTAAAGCGGAAATTATGTTTTATGTTCAAGCGCCTAGGAGTCAAAAGAGACTTAAACAGATTACACGTACAACAGCACCTGATATAGATAATTTACTTAAAGCAGCGCTCGACAGTATTTTCAAAGGCTTAGATGTCAAGGATAGTCGAGTAGTAATGGTAACGATGGCAAAATTTCAAGAGATGGATTATCCGAGAACAGAAATTGTCTTAAGGGGAATCGAATGATGGCAGTCACAAACCTAGATAAGTTTATAAAAATAGAAGAGATGATGTACCAAGCAGAAGGAGAGATGGCACGCTATTTGCAACAATTAGAAACACGTTATCATTATATGAATGTGCTGAGACAGGAATATAGTCATCTATCACATGGATTAATACAAATTGAGCAATTTTTACAGAGAGAAATCGAAGAATTTGAAGATGAAATACCTGATTTGGAAGCTGACGAAGATGTAAAGATTGTTAAAGAGAGTGCGCTGAAGAAGATAGAGAATCATATAGAGACGTTAGAAGAAGATAATATTTATTATGAATATGATGAAGATATAAAGCAGTTGATAGAGGTTAGAGACAGCTTAGAATCAGAACTTGATATTGATGTCTTATATCAAGTATGGCTTGTTTTAAAGCAGAAAAATATAAGTATCGAAGAGATTGATGTTTTATTGGAACTAATTAAGAGCTATGAGGATTATACTTATGTTGATATTATAGCTTACTTGATAGGACGTGTATCGCGTATCAGAAGTGAATATGTATCGAGTTTCGTTATTTTCAGAGAAGCATGTACAGCTGGAGATGAAATAGCACAAGAAATTGAGCAGATTATTGGTGAATTGGAAGATACGGGCTATTGCCGAGAAGCTCAGCTGCTATCAGAGATCAAACCAGATATTACAGAAGAGAGAGGGAAACGTCCGGACCCTGAACCGCTTCTGATGTTGCTCAGCCCTATTAAAAGTTCTGGTCTATCATACTATCAGAGTCATAACCGTAAATCAGATTCATATGCATTAAATATGGCTTTTGCTAAAGAGATTGCATACACTAGAAGAGCTTTATTGGAAGATCGAGAGTATATTGGTACAAAAAATGCCTTTAATAGATTAAATATGGCTTTTAAAGAGTTATCAGCGTATATGTATGCAAGGTTCCATCAATTAGGCGGAACCCCTAATAATTATCATGGGCATGAAGATAGAAAGAAAAGAAAGAAAAGAAAGGCACCTTAATCAAGTTAAGGTGCCTTTAAGTCGTTGTAATCGTGTGACTTAAGAAAAAATAGAGGTAAAATTAAACCAGCATGACTCACTGTTGGATTATTTATCAATCAATAGGCGAGTACATATTGGTTGTTTTTTCATATAAGCTAGCAGAGGTTGAGGCTAACTTGTATGATTGCTTCTACAGAAGTTTCAATAACCTCTGTAGAAGCATTGAAAACAGAATAAGGTTATATCCCAAAAAAGGATGGCCTACCATTATTATAGTATGTAAAAATGATAAGGACAATTCTCAAAAATTCGATGTTTTAGAATTTAATAAAATGGGATTGTGTACAAGAAATCTAAATGATAAGGAGAAAAATAAATCTACTTATTGATATAAGAAAAAGGGACATCTATAAAATTAAGATGTCCCAATACTACTGTCATGATTTACCATGACAAAGCTGGAGTATAGGTGTTATTAAAATGCATGTATCAAACTGCTTTCACAGTGATTGTAACAGTGATGATAGTTAGAATCACTGTTAGGCGAGAGTCAAAACGTAGGTCATGTCTCAAAAGGAATGACCTACTCTTATCCTAGCACGTAAAAGCACTGAGGACAATTTTAACAAGGAAACGTATGTTTACTTTAGTGATAGTTTAGCTAAAAAGGTAAAATATGAGGTTATGCAAGATGTTAGACACGTTATAACAGTCATCAAAATTTATGCATACGCAGTAGAATAAGTGATCAACACTTAGAAAACAATATTTTAGAGAGTAGATAACTCAGCGTAAGATGTTATCGAATAATTTTATAGCTAGTCATAAAGAGGGACGTCATCTACAAAGGTGGCGTTCTTTTTTTGATTAGGGTATAAGTTCGCGAAAACGAACTGAAATACAAGTATATTTTAATTGAATATAACATTCAAATATAACATTTTAAAAGAAATAAGTAAAATAAAAACGTTCAAAAGAATAGGTAATAACAAACTGAAGAATAGAGAATAAAGCTAAATAAAAACAAAGAATATTATAGAAAAATCATAATAGGCAGCATTAAAATAAGTTCAC
>NZ_KV820950.1:0-4179 GCF_001815505.1 Staphylococcus sp. HMSC072B07
AGTATCAGTCACAACAAAAGAACAAGCGGATAATAGTGCAATTACTAAATCGCCTAAAAATTCAAAAGGTAATTCTGTTCCTGCTAAAAAAGAATTACCAGAAACAGGACAACAAACAGATCAAAGTAATGCGACTTTATTTGGTTCTTTATTTGCAGTACTTGGAAGTTTATTGTTATTTGGAAGACGTAAAAAAAATAATGACAATTAATATGTAAGTCATTAAGATATTTGTAATAGATGATATAGATTTTATAAAGGTCTGTAGAATGATGTTTAATATCACCTACAGGCCTTTTTACTTTTCAAATAGGAAATGAAAATGTTTTGCAATATAAAAAGAACTAAATGCAATTTATCTTATGATAATAGGTGGAACATATGAATTTTTCTTATAAAAAGCACTGAGTGTGAAAAATATAGATAATAAATACCTTGAGTTCATTGATGGATATAAAATTTTAAATATACAAAATCTTGAGGTTTTCGTCTATAATAAAAAAGTGAATATTAATGATGTTAACTACTGAAATTAAAGGAGATAGATAATAAATATAAGTTGTATTTTAAATTTGGGTTCAGATGATTTTTGTTTATTTGAAGTTATTTATAAATCAAAATGTATGAATAATTATTTATTGAGAAATGAGGGGTTCAATGTTAGTACATTCATTTGATCCATTTAATAATTTGCTTTTATCATCAATTGTTGCTGCTGTACCTATCATTTTATTTCTATTATTTTTAATAGTATTTAAAATGAAAGGTGTTTATGCAGCATTATCAACTTTAATAGTGACAATAATAGTTGCTTTAGTTGTTTTTAAACTTCCAATAAGTATTGCTGGCGGTGCTGTACTGGAAGGTTTTTACCAAGGAGTTATTCCTATTGGTTTTATTATTATTATGGCTGTATGGTTATATAAAATTTCAACTGAGAGTGGACAGTTTGATATTGTCCAAGATAGTATTTCAAGTATTTCACAAGATCAACGTATTCAATTACTGCTTATTGGTTTTGTATTTAATGCATTTTTAGAAGGAGCAGCTGGTTTTGGTGTACCCATTGCGATATGTGCTGTATTACTTACTCAACTGGGATTCAAGCCATTAGAGGCAGCTATGTATTGTTTGGTGGCTAATGCTGCTGCAGGTGCCTACGGAGCAGTTGGAATACCAATATCAATTATTGATACGTTAAGTTTATCTGGAAATGTTACTTCAACGGAAGTAGCATTGATTGGTAATTTAACGCTTGATTTTATTAGTTTTTTTATACCATTTCTATTAATGTTTATGATTGATGGATTTAAAGGTGTAAAAGAAACTTGGTTACTTACTTTAATAGTTTCTTTTACTTATACATTCTTGCAACTTGTTATTACAAGTTTAGATGTATCAGCACTTGCAGATATTATTCCTGGTTTAGTAAGCATGATAGTGTTAGCGCTAGTATCTAAAAAAATCCAACCTAAAAACATCTTTAGATTACATAAAGATGAAAATACTCCATCTGTAACTAAACATTCATTGAAAGATATTGTTTATGCGTGGAGCCCATTCATTATTCTAACTTTTGTTGTTCTTATTTGGAGTTCATCATTCTTCAAAAAGCTATTTGAAAAAGATGGCTTATTCAGTTCATTGGTTGTTAAATTTAATGTTCCTGGTACGATGAATGATGTTACTCATACACCTAATATTTTGACATTTAACTTTATTGCACAAACTGGTACAGCCATTTTGATTACAGTAATTTTAACAATTATCATTGCTAAAAACATGAATTTTAAAAGTGCTGGTAAATTATTAGGTGTTACATTTAAAGAGTTATGGATTTCTGTACTTACAATTTGTTTTATTTTAGCAGTATCTAAGGTGACAACTTACGGTGGTTTAAGTAGTGCAATGGGACAGGGTATTTCTAAGTCTGGTTCTATTTTCCCGTTGTTATCTCCGATATTAGGATGGATTGGTGTATTTATGACAGGATCTGTTGTAAATAATAATGTTCTCTTTGCACCTATCCAAGCATCAGTTGCGACTCAGATTGATATTAAAGCTTCTTTATTGGTGGCCGCTAATGTTGCTGGTGGTGTGACAGCTAAAATTGTATCGCCACAATCCATTGCCATTGCTACCGCAGCAGTTAATGAAGTGGGGAAGGAATCACGCTTGATGAAAATGACTATGCGTTTTAGTATAGGCCTCCTTATATTTGTGTGTATTTGGACATTTATTCTTAGTATTTTTATAACTTGAGGTATTATTACACTATGATAATTTTAGGATTATATTCCATAAATGAATGATTTATATTGAAAATTAGTATTTTCATTAATATGGTTTTTGTATTACAATGTTTTCTGTACTCAAAATAAGAAAGGGAGTCAATTATGAATAATAAAGAGTCAAAAACAGTTGTTGTCATTGGCGCTGGTGTTTTAAGTACTACTTTTAGTTCTATGCTTAAAGAATTAGAACCAAATTGGAAAATAAAACTTTATGAGCGCCTAGATCGACCTGGGATTGAAAGCTCAAACGAGCGTCATAATGCAGGAACAGGTCACGCAGCATTATGTGAATTAAACTATACTGTGAGACAACCTGATGGTTCGATTGATATTGAGAAAGCAAAAGAGATTAATGAGCAATTTGAAATTTCAAAACAATTTTGGAGCTATTTAGTAAAGAGTAATAATATCTCTAATCCAAAAGAGTTTATCAAACCACTACCTCATATTAGTTTCGTGCGAGGAAAAAATAACGTTCAATTCTTAAAAGATCGTTATCATGCTATGAAAGATGCTCCAATGTTTGACAACATTGAATATACCGAAAATATTGAAGAAATGAGAAAATGGATTCCATTAATGATGCAAGGGCATAGTGCTAGTGACATTATGGCTGCAAGTAAAATTGATGAAGGAACAGATGTCAATTTCGGAGAACTTACTCGTAAAATGGCTAAGAGTATTGAGGAACATCCAAATGCAAATGTCCAATACAATCATGAAGTTATTGATTTTAATCATCGTAAAGATGGTAAATGGGAAGTTAAAGTACGTCAACGTAATAGCGGAAATATTAAAACAGAACTTGCAGATTACGTATTTATTGGTGCAGGTGGTGGTGCAATTCCACTATTACAAAAGACAGGCATTCCTGAAAGTAAAAACTTAGGTGGCTTCCCTATTACAGGACAGTTTTTAATCTGTACAAATCCTTCTGTTATTGAAAAGCATGATGCCAAAGTTTACGGTAAAGAACCGCCAGGCACACCTCCTATGACTGTACCTCACTTGGATACACGTTATATTGATGGAGAACGCACACTATTGTTTGGTCCGTTTGCTAGTGTAGGACCTAAGTTTTTAAAAAATGGTTCTAACTTAGATTTATTTAAATCAGTCAAGCCATACAATATTATGACATTGTTAGCTTCAGCGGTTAAAAACTTACCATTAATTAAATATTCATTTGATCAAATTTTAATGACTAAAGAAGGTTGTATGAATCATTTACGTACATTCTATCCGGAAGCTCGTGATGAAGATTGGCAATTATATACTGCTGGTAAACGTGTTCAGGTTATTAAAGATACTCCAGAGTATGGAAAAGGATTTATTCAATTTGGCACTGAAGTAGTTAACTCTGCAGACCATTCAGTTATCGCTTTATTAGGTGAATCTCCTGGTGCTTCAACTTCAGTATCTGTATCATTAGAAGTGATCGAAAAGAATTTCCCAGAATATGAAGAACAATGGATGCCGATTATTAAAAAAATGATTCCGTCATACGGTAGATCGTTAATTGAGGATATCGAACTGATGAGAAAAACACGCCAACAAACATCAAAAGACTTAGAATTAAATTATTATATGAGTAGCAAATAATTTATATCATAGATTGATATATAGGAGGTTTCTTATGAACAAATTATTAACAATTTCAATAGTTGTTATTGTTGCCTTTTTGGGATTAAAACGTTATCAAGCTCATGTAAATAAGGCACCTAACATAGAATATTAATAGATAATTATATAAAGATTAGCATGAACATATATTGTTTTACCTTAGAATTTAGATTATGTTGTTAATTTTTGATATTTACTTAGTTCATTCAAATGAATTTTTAATGGAAGAAAAAGGGCTCTATACTATTTAGGACTGGTGATA
>NZ_KV820951.1:0-4201 GCF_001815505.1 Staphylococcus sp. HMSC072B07
GGACTTGGAACTCACCGCTTGTTTGACCGTTTGGTAAGTTGTTTGTATCAACAGTGATTGTTGGTGTGCCTTTGTCTTTAGGGAAATTCGGCACTGCGACTTTATCTTTTACTTCTTGTTCTGTTGTACCTTGACCATATGGTTTTGTGATTGAACCTGTTGTTGGTTGGTACGTATCTGAGTCTTTCGGTCCGACTGTCACTTTCACATTCACTGTATCTGTTGTTTTGTCAGGATAAGTCACTGTAACTGGGACTTGGAACTCACCGCTTGTTTGACCGTTTGGCAACTTGCTTGTATCAACTGTGATTGTTGGTGTGCCTTTGTCTTTAGGGAAATTCGGCACTGCGACTTTATCTTTTACTTCTTGTTCTGTTGTACCTTGACCATATGGTTTTGTGATTGAACCTGTTGTTGGTTGGTACGTATCTGAGTCTTTCGGTCCGACTGTCACTTTCACATTCACTGTATCTGTTGTTTTATCTGGATATGTTACTGTGACTGGGACTTGGAACACGCCACTTGTTTGACCGTTTGGTAAATTGTTTGTATCAACAGTAATGACTGGTTGTGCACCTGTTTTAGGGAAGTTTGGAACACTTACTTTTCCTGTTACATCATTTGATGTTGTTGGTGTACCATATGGTTTTGTAATTTCTCCTGCTGTTGGTTGATATTTATCATTATCAGGTTGAACTCCTACTGTCACTTTGACATTCACTGTGTCCGTTGTTTTGTCAGGATAAGTCACTGTAACGGGAACTTGGAACTCACCGCTTGTTTGACCATTTGGCAACTTGCTTGTATCAACTGTGATTGTTGGTGTGCCTTTGTCTTTAGGGAAATTCGGCACTGCGACTTTATCTTTTACTTCTTGTTCTGTTGTACCTTGACCATATGGTTTTGTAATTTCTCCTGTAGTTGGTTGGTACGTATCTGAATCTTTTGGTCCTGTAATAACAGGTACATTTACTACTTCACTTGTACCATCTGGATATTGTACAGTCACTGGTACATTTACTGTTCCTGGTGTTTGACCATCTGGAATTGTTGAAGTATCTACTGTATAAGTCGGTTGATTACCATTTCCTGGGAAATTAGGTACAGAAACTTTTGATTTCACTTCATTTTCATCTGTTTTTTGACCAAATGGTTTATGGATTGCTTCAGTTGCCGGTTGATATTTATCGTTATCAGGTTGTACTTTTGTAGTAACCGGAACTTCAATAACTTCTGAAGAATTATCAGGATAATGTACAGTCACCGGTACATTCACTGTACCTGGTGTTTGGCCATCTGGAATTGTTGTTTCATCCACTGTATAAGTTGGTTGATTACCTCCAGCTGGGAAGTCTGGTACAGATACTTTTCCTGTGATTTCACCAGGTGTTGCTTTATGACCGAAGTCTTTTTCAACTGAACCTGCAGTTGGCGTATATTTGTCTTTATCAGATTGTGCTTTTGTAACTACTGGTACATTAACGTGCGCAACAGAACCATCTGGATACGTAACAGTAACAGGTACTAGAACTTTACCAGGCGTATTTCCATCAGGTAATTTATCAGGATGATCTATTGTTATTGTAGGTTTTTTAAGATGAGCCGGATATTTAGGGAATGTGACATGACTCATAACATCTTCTTCAGTTGCTGGTTGTCCGAATTCTTTAGTAACTGTTTGCGCTTTTGGTGGATATTTATTAGCTTCTGTTATATGAACAATTACAGATGAACCAGCGATATCGTTACCACCAGAAACAAGTACTGCAGTATAAATATCACCTTCCTGAGCCTCTTTAGGAATCGTAAATCCACTTACTTGTTCTCCTCGTTTTGGCGTTGTAAAGTCCGGAGCTCTATGCACTGTTTGTCCGCTAGGATCTCTCCATTCGATGTGTGTAGGCATTGGTGGTACATCACCATTAGGCAATTTAACATTAACACGACTGCCTGGTGCTGCTGGGTTGTCTGTCGCATTATACGGTACAGTATGAAGATCAATGGTATCCGATGGACTCAATACTACCGCAAAGTTCACATTCGCCCATTGTTGAACCCCTGAATAAGGTTCTGAAATTGGTACGAAAGAGATATTTTGGTTCGCTTTTCTAAATTCTGGTGAGGTAAATCCTGAATACGTTTGGACGAGTTTACCTTTAGTATTTAGCACAAAACCATAAATATGATCTACATCCAAAGTACCATTAGGGAATTTAGCTGCGTAAACCCCATTTCCATCAACCACTGAAACAACAGTAGCTGAAATATATTCTGGATGCGCAGTTAATAATCTTTTCGCAGCTGCAGCACGTTCATGTACAGGTACACGTTGTACTTCATTTCTATAAGCTGCTGCACCTTGTGAAGTTAATGAACTTAATACAACTTTATAACCCGCTGCGACTCTATCTCCTAAATTTGGGTTATAGTTAGGACCAGTTGCTGAGTTGGCTCTATCTCCACCTGAGCTTTCTATCCAAACTTTACCACGAACGACATTATAACCATCAACAGCTAATAGTTCTGGATAACTATGGTTACCTTCGCTTGTAATCCATTGATTTTTAGGTTTCGTCATATAATTACCGACTGGCACTTCAGCCATAAAAATACCTGTACGGCCAATGTTTTTACCTACTACTGGAGTTTGCCCCATATTGTTATCAGTAAATGTGTCTACAAATACACCTGGATAGAATCCACCAGCTTGTCGTAACATTGTCGCTTTGTTGCCATTAGGTAATGTAAAATCTGGAATAGCAAAACGATATTTTTGTCCTTTAAAAGCTTTATATACATGGTGTTTACCTGTCGCATCTGTCCAACCTTGTCTTAAGTCAAAGGCAAAGGCACCTGGACCATCTTGTGCACTGTCATCACGATTTTTATTATGTGTATATGCACGATAAATTGGTGAAATTGATCCATCTTTGTCCATCCATTGTAAATAAACCGGTGTATTGACAGGTACAGGTGCTAAACCATTTGTACCTACAGATGGGATACCTTGGTCCGCCATCCAAGCACGACCGGAAATTAAGTTAGTTTTACTTAATTCATCTGAACCTGAACGAACATAACCGTTTTTAATCGCATCTGCATCAATAATTATCGGTTCTATTGGAAGCGTTACCGCATATTTTACAAAGTCTGGATTATCTGCCACTTGTTCTGCCTCTGTAGTCAAATCTTCACGTACAGCAGGTTTATACCAAGTTTCATATTCATGGGACAATTGATAAAGTAAAGCTTGTTGAATTTCTTCGGGTGTGGCTTGACTGTCTAAATTCAATTCTTGAATTAAAGTCTTCGCTTCTTCTATAGAGACGCCTGAAGATTGTGCATAAAATTCAGCAGCTGTATTCAAATCTTGAACTTGTTGAATGTCTAAAATAGATTGAGGTACTTCTACTTTAGGTGTTTCAGCTACTTTTTGAACTGTTGTGTTTGTCTCAAACGGAGCTGTTTCTGTTGAAACTTCTTGTGATTTTGGAGCTGCAGTCGCTTCTTTTTCGACTGTTGGAGCTACAACTTCTTGATGATCAGAAGTTGCTTTTTCTGTGGAATCATTACTAACTTTTGTTGGTAGTGATTCAACTTCAGTTTTCGGTACTTCTTTAGTTTCATCTGGTGTTGTTATTTCAGATGATGTAGTTACTGCAGTTTCATTAACAACTGCATCTGCATGATTCACTTCAACATTAGTGTCTTTGTCTGGTGTTGTTGCGTTAATTGTAAATGTGGTTGATGTTTCAGCTGCTTTCGCATCTTGTGTATTCACCCCGAATAATAAGATAGCTCCTACTAGAATAGAAGCAGTACCTACAGTGAATTTACGAATAGAATATTTGTTTTTTCTATCCGGTTGGAAAGATGCTTTGTTCTTAGATGTGTGTTCGTCTTTCAACCTAGACACTCCTTAATTTTAATTTAGGCATGCAAAATAATAACAAGAATAATCCCTTTCACCCCTTCTTGCTCTCTTTGAAAATTACAGATTCGTATTCTTCTTATCATCATACATAGCACCAAATAAATTATAACACTTATCTAATTGTACGTAACAATTTTTTGGTTCGTTTTCCTTATGTTATTTTATAAAAAAAAGTTATAATTTCACCCAAACTAGTTAACGCATATCTAAATTTAGTTATCTCTCAGAAAGAGAATGGCTCTATACTATTTAGGACTGGTGATAATC
>NZ_KV820952.1:0-849 GCF_001815505.1 Staphylococcus sp. HMSC072B07
TTAATAACGGCGACGATAAAACAATCGACAGCGGATTCTACAAACCAACAGTTGAGCCAACACCAGTACCAGCAACATATAACTTAGGTGATTATGTATGGGAAGATAGTAATAAAGACGGTATCCAAAACTCTAACGAAGTAGGTATCGAAGGTGTAACAGTAACGTTAACGAAACCGGATGGTTCAGTCGTTACAACAACAACAGATGCGAATGGAAAGTATGAATTCACAGATTTACCAAATGGTGAATACACGATCACATTCGAAGCACCTGAAGGTTATGAACCAACATTAGTTAATGTAGGAAATACTGCGCTTGATTCAGATGGAACAACTACAACAGTTACAATCAATAATGCAGATAACTACACAATTGATAGTGGCTTCTTTAAACCAGTAGTAGAACCAACACCAGTACCAGCAACTTACACAGTTGGCGATAAAGTTTGGGAAGATACAAACAAAGACGGTATCCAAAACTCAAATGAACCTGGCATCCCTGGCGTAGAAGTAACGTTGACAAAACCAGATGGATCAACAGTTACAACTACAACAGACGAAAATGGTAATTATGAGTTCACAAACTTACCGAATGGTGAATATACAATTACATTTGAAACGCCAGAAGGTTATGAACCAACATTAGTTAATGTAGGAAATACTGCATTAGACTCAGACGGCAAAACTGTAACAGTGATTGTAAATAACGCAGATGATAAAACAATCGATAGCGGATTCTACAAACCAGTAGTAGAACCAACACCAGAGGATCCAACACCGGAAGAGCCAGGCACACCTGAAAAGCCGGAAGAACCGACAACACCAGAGGAACCAGGCACACCTGAAA
>NZ_KV820953.1:0-755 GCF_001815505.1 Staphylococcus sp. HMSC072B07
ATTTGTTTACCGATTGTTGTGTCAGTGTTGTGGAAAGAAGGTAAGCAGTGTTCGAAAATAACATGTGGGTTGCCTGTTTTTTCGATCATGTCTTGGTTTACTTGGTAAGGTTTCAATAATTTGATACGTTCTTCCCAAACTTCGTCTGGTTCACCCATAGATACCCATACGTCTGTGTAAAGTACGTCTGAATCTTTAACACCTTTATCGATATCGTCTGTTACTAAGATTTCGCCGCCGTTTTCTTCAGCGATTTCTTTACAACGGTTCAATAATTCATCCGTAGGATTCAATTCTTTAGGGCAAACAAGGTTGAAACGCATACCCATGATTGCTGCACCTTGCATCAACGCATTCGCAACGTTGTTGCGACCATCGCCTACGTAAGTGAAGTTGATTTCGTGATAAGGTTTTTTCAATACTTCTTTAGCTGTTAGGAAGTCAGCTAATACTTGTGTTGGGTGATCTTCGTCAGTTAAACCGTTCCATACCGGCACGCCTGATTCTTCAGCTAATGTTTCAACAGTACGTTGAGAGAATCCGCGATATTCGATGCCGTCATACATGCCGCCTAAAACGCGTGCTGTATCTGCTGCTGTTTCTTTTTTGCCCATTTGAGAACCAGTTGGTCCAAGGTAAGTAGTGCTTGCACCTTGGTCAGCTGCCGCAACTTCAAATGCGCAACGAGTACGAGTTGAGTCTTTTTCGAAAATTAATGCAATGTTTTTTCCTTTAAGTGTTTGTTGCTCAATACC
>NZ_KV820954.1:0-651 GCF_001815505.1 Staphylococcus sp. HMSC072B07
CTTGTACTGGTTTGTAGAAACCGCTGTCGATTGTGTAGTTATCCGCGTTATTGATTGTTACTGTTGTTGATGCGCCGTCTGAATCCAATGCATCATCGCCTACGTTGACTAATGTTGCTTCATAACCTTCCGGTGCTGTGAAATCAACTGTGTAGTCGCCGTTTTCTAGGCCAGTGAATTCATATTTACCGTTCGCATCTGTAACTGCTGTTTCAGTTGTACCGTCTGGTTTAGTCAACGTTACTGTTACACCTTCGATACCTACTTCATTCGAGTTTTGGATGCCGTCTTTATTGCTGTCTTCCCATACATAGTCACCTAAGTTGTATGTTGCTGGTACTGGCGTTGGTTCTTCAACCGCTGGTTTGAAGAATCCGCTGTCGATTGTGTAGTTATCCGCGTTATTGATTGTCACTGTTGTTGACGCGCCGTCTGAATCCAATGCATCGTCACCTACATTGACTAATGTTGCTTCATAACCTTCCGGTGCTGTGAAATCAACTGTGTAGTCGCCGTTTTCTAAACCTGTGAACACATATTTACCGTTCGCATCTGTAACTGTCGTTACTGTTGATCCGTCTGGTTTTGTCAATGTTACTGTTACGCCTTCGATACCCACTTCATTCGAGTTTTGGATGCCGTCTTTATTGC
>NZ_KV820954.1:751-32392 GCF_001815505.1 Staphylococcus sp. HMSC072B07
CTTCCCATACATAGTCACCTAAGTTGTATGTCGCTGGAACTGGTTCTGGTTCAACAACTGGTTTGAAGAAACCGCTGTCGATTGTGTAATCATCAGCATTATTGATGACAACTGTAGTTGTTGTACCGTTTGAATCAAGCGCTGTTAAATCGCCTTGATTTACAAGTGTTGCTTCATAACCTGCTGGCGTTGAGAAGTTAACTGTGTACTCACCGTTTTCTAGGCCAGTGAATTCATATTTACCGTCAGCGCCTGTTACTGTTGTTTCAGTCGTGCCGTCTGGTTTTGTTAACGTTACAGTTACGCCTTCGATTCCTACTTCGTTAGAGTTTTGGATGCCGTCTTTGTTGCTGTCTTCCCATACATAGTCACCTAAGTTGTATGTCGCAGCTACAGGTTTATAGAAACCAGAGTCGATTGTTAAGTTATCCGCACCATTAATTGTTACAGGTACAACTAAACCATTTGAGTCTACAGTGCTATCTGTTCCAGCATTTTGTGTAGTCGGAACATAGCCTTCTGGTGTACTAAATTCTACTGTATAATCTCCGTTATTTAAATCTGAGAATAAGTAGTTCCCATATCGGTCTGTTACTGCTGTATTGATAATGTTACCGTTAGCATCTTTAAGAGTAACTAACACGTTTGAAATTGGTGTTTCTCCACTATCTTGAATACCATTTTGGTTAGTATCTTCCCATACATAGTCACCTAGTCTATAAGTTTCAAGTGTTCCGTCTCCAGTACCTGAACTATTTTCAATTACAAAGCTGTTATCAAAGAAATAGCTTGCTGTGTAACCAGATTGATCTGTTGCATAGAGAGTCGCTCTAGTTGTTAAATTTGAACTATAAGTCGGATCGAATTGTGAATCCATAACTACTACATACGGATTATCAATCGCACCGAAATTAATAATCATATCACCATTTGCATTTGTATAAATACTTCCGTTATTTTGGAAACTTTGTGCTAAGTCTTGGTAACCTGCAGCTTCAAAATCATAGCTATCAGGTAATTGACTTGGGTCTGGAACTTCATAAATATGGAAAGTTGTATAGTCAAAGCCAATTAGCGCATTACTGTTACCGTCTTTTGGAGCCATAACTAGAGCTGCACTGCTTAAGTTTAAATCAGTTGGGTTGACATAAACCACTTCAGTAAAATCGTTAGTTGTATTTGTCGCATCAACATTTGTAATCATTGAATCAACGTATGCCGGATAAACCCCATGTTCGTGTGAATCATATGCATATGTGATTTGTGTATTAAATGTTTCACCAGCTAAGTTATAAGTTAATGGGTATGTTCCATAATCTTTCGCTGTATTACGATCCGCAAACTGCGCTAAACTAAAGCTCCCTGATACATCTTCTTTATCATTAACCCAGTCAGTAAAGGTATAAGTTAAAGTTTTAGTAGTTGTGTCGTAAACACCGTTTGCAACTACATATCCTGATGGTGATAATAACTCAGTTGTGAATTGATTGTTAGTATTTGTATAATCTAGTTCCCCATCCATATTTGCATATGTTGGCATTTGTACAGTGAAATAGTCTCCACCTTGCACTGTTCCATTAACAGTATAATCTGCATTCAATCGGAAATTATCACTTTGGTTAGGGTCAATCTGTTCTGTTGAGATTGTAGGATTTGAAATAGTAACTAAATCATTTACATTCGTGCCTGTTGCTGCTGCTAATGTTGTGAATGTTGTTGGTGATGCTGACATTAAACTGAATGAACGTGACATTGGTGTTGTTTCAGCTGTCGTTTGAATTGTGTTTGCATCTTTATTATCAGAAGATTGTTGCAATAATTTGTATGTTGCTAGTTCAGGTGAATCAGCACTTGTAACACCAGCTTGTGCAGCTAAATCACTTGATTGTAAAGATGTATCTTGAGTAGTACCTGCATCTGTAGTTGTATTTGAATCAGCAGCTGCAATGACTTGTTGAGTCGGTTCAGTAGATGAGACAGTATTTTGTTCAGCACTTGGTTCAACTGTTGACTTATCAACCGTTTGGTCAGTAGAACCTTGAGTAGTTACAGGTTCTTCAGCTGTTTGAGCAGAAGTCGTATTTGAAGTGCTTGATGTATCTGCTGATTTTTCTTGTGTTGTACTGCTTGGTTCTTGTGCAGCAGTTGTAGGTGCATCTACTTTATCTGAAGTTGATGATTGTGATGATGTATCAGAAGTTGATTTTTCTTGTGTTGTAGAAGTTGTTGTATCAGCCGACTCTGGTGCTGATTGTGATGATGTATCTTTTGTTGTCGATGATGTATCTGTTGAAGATGCAGTTTGGGAAGAAGTTTCTTGTTGTGGAGCATCTGACGCAGTTGTTGTATTTGTATCATTAGTAGTTGTTGTATTTTGTTCTGGTGTTACAGTTTCACCAGTTGTAGGTGCATCTGTAGTTTTTGTATCAGTTTGTGGTGTTGTTGATTCAACAGGTTGGTCAACCGATTGGTCAGTTGATTGATCTGTTGTGTTTGTTTGTGTTTCTTGTGTCGGTGCAGTCTCTTGAGTTGGTGCAGCATCTTCTGTTGGTTGTGATGCTGGATCACTAGTCGAACTACCTGACGTTTGGTTACCAGTAGAATCAGTTGTTCCTTCTGCAGCTCTTGCTTCGTTACCAATTCCGAACAATAAAGTTGCTCCAACGATAATAGAAGCTGTTCCTACAGTGAAACGACGGATCGAATATTTATTTTGACGCCTTGCGTCAAAGCCTCGCGAATGTGAATTATTTCTCATATTAAGATATAACCCCTTTCCAAAAATTAAAAAATTTCCCTTGTCCAATTGTTACGTATATTGTTTACCACTTACCTAAGTTTTCAAAAAACTAGTATAAATAGATAGTATCACAGTTCCAAACAACTTTGTATTACTATTGATTTATTTTTCGTAAATTTTATGGAACAACGCATTTCAACAACAAAAACTTAACTGCATGAAATTTTTTGATTAAATGTATAATTATGTTAACGAAAAATCATCTGTAAGTTGGTCGAATCCACACGATGCAATTGAACTCAATTTATTTCGTTTTTATAAATTATCACTCTGATTAGAGTTAATTTACTCTACAGTTTCCAAAATAATCTCAATAATAAAGCGTTTACAAATTTAATAACCCCTTAATATTTGTCACAATTTAGACACATTTAGATGATTTCTTTTGTATTTTTTGATTTAAATGTCCTAACTTTAACAATTTAAATATTGTAAAACATCCCTTTCACATAAAAATCTTCACTTGCATATCCTCCCGCACAAATGTAAACTTAAATCATTAATAAGTTTACATATTGAATTTCACTATAAAGGAGATCTCGATTATGCAAATTGCACAAGATATTTTAAACGGTAAATCACTCACTAAAGAAGAAGCCTATAATTTATATACAGATGAATCTATTGATACGATGACATTATTAGATGAGGCTTATGCTATTCGAAAACATTATTATGGAAAGAAAGTAAAACTGAATATGATTTTAAATGCGAAGAGTGGTATCTGTCCTGAAGATTGTGGGTACTGTGGTCAATCAAGGGATATGAAAAGAAAAGACCGTTATGCTTTGATTCCTGAAAATGACATTGTGGCTGGCGCAAATGCTGCTGCTGAACATCAAATAGGTACATACTGTATTGTGATGAGCGGTCGTGGTCCTAGTGATAAAGAAGTTGACCATATCACTTCATCAGTGAAACAAATCAAACAAACGCATCCTGAATTAAAAGTTTGTGCATGTTTAGGCATCGCAAATGATGATCAAGCACAACGTTTAAAAGATGCAGGTGTTGATCGTTACAACCATAACTTAAATACAAGTGAAAATTATCATGATACTGTGGTCACAACCCATTCCTATGAACAACGTGTGAATACTGTAGAAATTATGAAAGCACATCATATATCACCTTGCTCTGGCGTTATCTGCGGCATGGGTGAAACAGATCAAGATAGAATTGATATGGCCTTTGCCTTAAAAGAAATTGATGCAGACAGTATTCCTATTAATTTCTTACATCCTATTCAAGGCACAAAGTTCGGAGAGATGGACGAACTTACACCTATGAAATGTTTACGAATCATTGCTTTATTCCGTTTGGTTAATCCAACTAAAGAAATTAGAATTGCAGGCGGACGTGAAATCAACTTACAATCACTCCAACCTTTAGCATTACTAGCAGCTAACTCAATTTTTGTAGGTGATTACTTAATTACAGGTGGTCAGCCGAATGAAATGGATTATCGCATGATTCAAGACTTAGGTTTTGAAATTGATCACAGTAATTTACCTGAAGATACTGCCGAACAAATCACACAGAAATTAGAAGCATAATAGTAGAAACATAAAAAATAGACCTGAGACTGTTATCGTTGTCTCAGGTCTTTCTTATTATGCAACTCTTTCAGCAGTATAAATACTACGTGTTTCCCACTCGCCAGTTTGTGGATTATAATCATCACATGTAATTAATGTTAATTGATCTTTTTTCTTTTTCTGTTCAGCTAACACACTAATTTCAGTAGGTTTTACGTCTTTAATCTTTGTGATTTTATATTTACGTGTTTCTTTGCCGACCTTAAAAGTGACTTTTGCACCTTTTTTTACTTTGTGTAAATTTGTAAATTGATAGTTGCCTGATGTATTTGTATGACCGGCAATCGCTATGTTTTGTTGATCTAATGATTCATCCTCTTCGGCTAAGCTGACACCTCTGTTTAATTGTTCAGGTGTTGCTTCACCAGGATAAACCGCTTCTTTAATATTCACACTTGGTATATCAATATACCCTACCAATTGTGATTTATCTTTAGGAACTTGCGGCACTTCTTTTTTCTCTTGTTTTTTTGAGGCTTGTTGTTTATCGTATTGTTCTATTTTCGCTTCATTTTCTTTACCAGCTATAAAGTGGTTGATTTGTGGTTTAAACACCATAAAGATGCCCGCTAAAATAAGTAAGACACCCACTAATGTAAATAACCGTGATTTCCATTTACCCATTGTAAACCTCCTAATTCAGTTCGACTCATGCTGTGAATTTCATTCATTATAACATGGTTTTCAATATTCATATAGAGCAATGCGCTCACTAGCAATCACAATAAAAATGTTATACAATTAATTAGATAACAAACTATTTTCAAGGAGAAAGACGATGTGGAATTTATTTAAAGGAATCGTTTTTATATTAGCACTTATCGGAACTTACAAAGTATGGCAAGAAGGCAATTATTTATCTAACTTCCTACATTTCTATGGTCAAATTTTTAATGGTACTTTCTTAAGTCAAATTCAACAATGGTCAGATAATCAACCTTTACTTCAAAACCTTGAATATTATACTGAACAACTTCCTTCACTAGATGAAATCAAAAATTTTCTACATTTAACATAAAATCATCATTTATAAAGCCTGTCACTTACTTTATAAATGATGATTTTATTTTATTGTTGCTTATGGTGTTTCAACTTCATAGATTCTTTATATGCTGCATCAGCACTTTGAAAATGCGGACTGCGAGGAATGACTTTATTTTCGACAGCTGTCTCATATGCGCCTAACTTTTGTGCTTCTGTTTTCTTCGGATCATTAAAGAATGCTTTTAATTGTTTTTCTGTTGTTATACCTTTGACTTTATATTTTTGTGTTGCTGCTGCCTTCGCATCATTCTGCATTTCAGCTTTAATCGTATACAAACCTGAACCCACTACTAACAAAAATAATAATGTACCGATGATTAAATTCTTCATCACTTCACCTCTAGGTATGAATTTCAAAAATATTATAAACCTAACCCTAGAACACACTCCACTTTAAACTTACTTGTTCACTAAATCTACTTATTTCATTTCTTTAAGATGCACCAAAAGTGAAAACTTTACCCTTTACATATAGTAATTGTACCTAGTATAATAAATATATCTTACATTACATGAAAAAGGATGATTATTAATGTCACAAGTTTTATATATCACAGCACACCCATTAGATGAAATGGTTTCTAACTCAATGGCAGTTGGAAAAGCTTTTATTGATACTTACAAAGCAGAACACCCTGAAGATGAAGTCGTTCACATCGACTTATTTAAAGATGAAGTACCTGAAATCGATGCTGAAGTATTTTCAGGTTGGGGTAAATTACAATCTGGCGAAACATTAACAGATTCAGAACAACAAAAAGTTAACCGTTTAACTGAACTTGTAGATCAATTCGTAGCGGCAGATAAATATGTTTTCGTTACACCAATGTGGAACTTATCATTCCCTCCTGCAGTTAAACGTTATTTCGACGCAGTCGCAGTTGCTGGTAAAACATTCAAATACACTGCTGAAGGTCCACAAGGCTTATTAACAGATAAAGCAGCATTGCATATCCAATCACGTGGCGGCTACTACAGCGAAGGTCCAGCAGCTGACTTTGAATTAGGCGACCGTTATATCCGTACTATCCTAGCATTCATGGGTGTACCTGATATTAGTTTAATCGCAATTGAAGGTCACAATGCAGAACCAGAAAATGCAGAAGAAATTAAACTAAATGCGATTCAACAAGCAGAACAATTCGCAAAACAATTTTAATCATATAAAAACGGGCAACCTTAATGGCTGCCCGTTTTTTATTATTTATCTTCGTTTTTCTTTTCTAATTTTTCTTTTTGCTTTTTCGCTTGCTCTTTAGTTTCGTCTACTACGCGTCCTTGGATTGAACCTTTTTTCTCTTCAGCCATAATATAGCCTCCTTTAGTTATGTTTTATCTTATATCAACTAAACAAACGGTTGAATTTTATAACCTTACTTATTATATTACCCAAAAGAGAATTGAATCACACATATTTATGCTTTTTCATCTTCAAATTGCTCAAAATAATTTTCATCTAAGTGATTCAAATCTAGATGTTCAATCTGTAACGTTGTATGATGCAAGCCATACTTTGTTTTTAATAATTGCTCTAACTGGTTGATGATGCGATAAGCATCCTGGCTATCTTTACTATCTAATACCACATGTGCAGATAATGAATACTGATCAGAAGTTACACTCCATAAATGGAATTCATGCACATCTAAAACATGTTCTGCTTTTTTCATATCATCCATGATTTGATCGACATCTAAACCTTCTGGCACAGATTCCATTAAAATCATCCACGCATTTTTCAAGATTTTATAACCGCCATTTAATAACACAGCTGAAATGACAATACTTAAAATCGGGTCAATCATTTGAATACCAGTCAATTTAATTAAAATCACTGCTAAGATGACACCCACTGAATTTAATAAGTCACCAAAGAAATGCCATAATGCACTTTGAATATTGATATTTTCTTCAGATTTTAAAGAATGATACAGTAACCACGTTAATACAATATTAACGATTAAACCAATTACCGCAATCACTAACATTAGTCCACTTTCAATTTCTCTCGGGAAAATCATACGCATAATAGCTTCATAAAAAATCCACAGTGAAATCACTACAAGTGCCAGTCCGTTCAAGAAAGCAGCGATAACTTCGAACCTTAAAAACCCATAAGTAAAACGGTCAGTCGGCTGCCTGCTTGATAAATAAATTGCGACCATTGATAACCCCAGTGCTAAAACGTCACTGAGCATGTGGAAGGAGTCTGATAAAAGTGCCAGTGAGTTCGACACGATACCTCCTATAAATTCAACAAATGTAAAGAATAACGTAATAATTAAAGATAACCACAGTGTTTTCTTAGAACTTTGTTGAATTTTGCGATGTTCCACATGATGAAAATAATAGGTTCTAGAATAATTTCTCGCCATTATTTTCTTCTCCCCCTTCTTGCCATTGTTTCTTTTCTATCCATTGACAATATATCCCGTAATTAACTTTATACTTCTCACTAGTATATCAGTCTTTAATCGTGGTGTACGCCCCACAAAGCAGTTTCACATGTTTTAATAATACGTTTTAATACCGCAATACGCGCTGTTTTCTTATGATCAGCTGGCACAACATACCATGGTGCATTATGAGTATCGGTTTTTTGAATCATATCCGCACTGGCTTCTAAATATAAATCCCACTTTTCACGGTTGCGCCAATCCTCATCCGTAATCTTCCATTGTTTATCCGGATTTTCTTCTCTAGCTTTAAAACGTTCTAACTGAACATCTTTATCTAAGCTTAAGAAGAATTTTAACAGAATTGCTCCTTCATCTGTCCACATTTTTTCAAAGTCATTAATTTCATGATAAGCACGTTGCCATTCATCCGTTGTCGCAAAACCTTCTACACGTTCTACCAGTACACGGCCATACCAACTGCGGTCAAAAAGTTCAATATGTCCTGTTCGTGGCATATCTCGCGCAAAACGCCATAAGTATTGGTGTGCAAGTTCAACATCTGTAGGTGCACTAATCGCATTGACTTCATAACCCGTCGGATCAAGTTTCTCACGAATGCGTTTAATATTACCGCCTTTACCTGCCGCATCCATACCTTCAAACACTAAAATTAATGGAATTTTTCGTTCATATAACGCAAATTGAATTTCTAACATACGTGCTTGAAGTTTTTCTATTTGTGTTTTGTACTCTGATTTACTGACTTTTTCTAATGGATTATCGAAAACATCTGTTGTATACCCTTCAGTAAATAAACCATCACGTGTTTGAACACGTTCGTGATAAGCTTTAATCGCTTTTTTAAGGCGTTTGATAATGTGTTCATACATTAAAATAGTAGCCGCTTCTCCATCCGTATAATCAATAATCTTCCAATCTTTTTGAGTTGGATCTTGAAGAATTTCACGCATTTCTTCAAGATAAATATCATCCGGAATAACATTTTCGTATTCTTGTGCTTTCCATCTTGTAAGAGGATTTTCTTTCGTTTGTCTAATATGTTCTTGGCGTTTTTGTTCATCAATTTCAATATAAAATTTAATGATTTCGTATTGGTCGTTTTCAAGCATCGTTTCAAAACCATCAATTTGATCACGCAATACATGATAATCTTTGTACTGTAAATGCTTAATCCCATTTACTTTGTAATCAATATAGTGCGCATACCAGCTACGGAAATAAATATTAATATCTCCTTTGCCTGGTAATGTGTTCCAATACTTTTGTAAGAATTGGTAACGTAAATTTTCTGGTGTCGGTGATGCGGTCGCAATAAAGCTCGAGTATTTCGCATCCAAAGTTAATAATAATTCATTAGATAAACGTGTTTTCCCTGCTGCAGGTACACCCTCGAAAAGAATCATCACTGGAATTCCTAATTGATGTGTTGTTCTTGTTAACTCAGATGCTTCTAACTCTAGGTCTTCAATCTTAGTTGACATTATTCTCACCCCATTTTTAAACTTACTTATAAATTAACATTTTTTACGCTTGAAATGGACAAAGGAGTAAAATTCCACCAGAACAAAAGCTATGTAAAAAGCGACCTACTTTACCAGTAAGTCGCTATGATTCAAATTAGAAGTTGGCATCACTTAAAATTTTATCCATTGAAGCATCTACACTGCCTTCATACATTGGACCGAATTTCACTAAGTGTACTAATAATAAATAGAATTTATAGAATTCAATGCGTTGATACGCACCTTCATCTAAAGGATAAGCTTTATCATAAGCTTCATAGAATTCTTCAGAGAAACCACCGAATGTCGTTGTCGCTCCTAAATCGAATTCACGATCGCCATACATTGGAGCTGGATCAAAGAGTGCAGGTTCACCATTTTCTAAGAACATATAGTTGCCGCCCCATAAATCACCATGTAATAGCGATGGTTTACTTTTGTGATTGTCTAATGCATTCACAATCACTTGACGTACATTATCAAATTTATTCAATTGATCGACGTTCCACAATCCTTTTTCAACGACCACTTCTCTTAAATGATCCAATCTGCGATTCACAAAGATTTCTTTCCAAGAATCTGTCCATTCATTATTGAAAGAAATATCTCTGCCTTCATAAGGGTGGTCGTAACCAAAACGTTTGTCTGGATTATGGAAATCATGCAATTTTGCGACCAATTTACCCAGTTCTGCTTGGCTGCCTCGTGGTCCCTCTTCTAGCCAACTTAATACTAAATAAGCATCTCCATCAATTTCACCATTCGCAATCACACGCGGTGCAGTAACCTCCGCATACTCAAAATCTTTCAACCCTTCTGCTTCTGCCGCATAGAAGTCATAAGAAGTATTCGGTTGTACTAATAAGAAGAAAGTTTCATCATTTTCAGTATCAATACGATATGCATCATTCACGTCACCGCCTGCGACAGGTACAATATCTTTAATACCTGAAATCGGTAAATTTTGTTGCCATAACTTATCCATTATTTCTTCCCCCGTTCTAAAATGTCTCATACATAATATATACCACTTATCTTATAATTATAACTTGCTTTTATTAACCCTCTTCTTAGGAACATGACTTTTGTTTATTTCTTTTTACAATAGCGTGTTATTCAAAATAACAATCTTTTTTGCAGTTGCTTTTATGCTATACTAATGACAAATAATTGGAGGGTGAAATCCTAAATGAAAAAACTTCTACATCGTTGGTTTATTCAAGGTCTAAGTTATATGACCTTAGGCCTATTCGGTTCACTTATTATCGGTTTAATCTTACAAACTATCGGTAAACAAACTTTGTTTCCTGTTTTAAATTTACATTTTTTATCTGAAATCGGCACAGTCGCGATGGGCTTAACAGGTGCCGCAATCGGTGGTGCCATTGCCTATGGTTTAGGTGCACAACCTTTAGTTGTCTTTTCTTGTATCATCGTCGGTTCTCTCGGCTATGACAAGTTTGGCGGCGGTGCAGTAGGTGCCTTCGTTGCCACTTTAATCGCCACTGAATTAAGTCGTTTTTATGCAGCTAAAACGAAAATTGACATTATTATCTCACCATTACTTACTTTAATTGTCGGTGGTGCAGTGGCTAAATTTATTGGACCATTCTTAAATGACTTTATGGTGTCACTTGGTAAAATGATTATGCTTGCGACTGATCAACGTCCGCTTGTGATGGGTATCTTAGTCGCAGTGATTTTTGGTCTAGCTTTAACAGCACCGATTTCAAGTGCTGCTTTAGCTTTAATGCTAGATTTATCTGGTTTAGCCGCAGGTGCCGCAACAATCGGTTGTTGTGCACAAATGGTCGGTTTTGCGGTAACGAGCTATAAAGATAATGGCGTCGGCGGTATCATTTCAGTCGGTATCGGTACAAGTATGTTGCAAGTACCGAATATCTTAATGAACCCCGCAATACTTATTCCACCGACACTCGCAAGCGCAATTGTCGCTCCAATAATGACGACACTCTTCCCAATGACTAATAATGCGGCAGGTGCTGGTATGGGAACGAGCGGTTTTATTGGACAGATTATGACGATAAATACCATGGGTGCTTCACTTCACACTTGGATTTTAATCGGTGTTTTCCAAATTGCTTTACCTGCCATTGTCAGCTACTTGCTTTATAAAGTGTGTCGTAATGCAGGATGGATTAAAGATGGTGATCAGAAAATCCATATTGGTGACAAACGCACTTCAAATTCGTAATCATAATTCAACATACATCATAAAAATAACGTTCTATCCTGATTACTTGGATAGAACGTTATTTTGTATTTACACTAACTTACTTAGGAAATTCAGTTATTCTGTTTCAACACCTAATTCAGATAAATAGCTACGTCCAAATTCAGGCATTGGTACATTAAAGTTATCTGCGATTGTCGCACCGATAGAACTGAACGTTGTATCACCGCTAAGTTCATGTGCTTGATCTTTTAATTTAGGACTATAGAACAATACTGGAATATATTCACGCGTATGGTCTGTACCAGGCGCAATCGGATCATTACCATGATCTGCAGTAATAATGACTAAATCATCTTCTTGCAGATTTTCAAAGAGTTCTGGTAAACGTTCATCAAATTCTTTGATTGCTTGCGCGTAACCATCTTTATCACGACGATGGCCATATAACGCATCGAAATCAACTAAGTTTAAGAAACTGAGTCCAGTAAAGTCATGTTTAACAACTTCAACAAGTTGATCCATACCATCCATATTATTTTTTGTACGTACCGCTTTCGTTACACCTTCACCATCATATATATCATTGATTTTACCAATTGCGATGACATCGTAACCATTATCCTTTAATTCATTCATGACAGTACGACCAAATGGTTTCAATGCATAATCATGGCGATTTGACGTACGTGTGAAATTACCTGGTTCGCCCACATAAGGACGTGCAATAATACGTCCAATTAAATATTTAGGATCTTTCGTTAATTCACGGACCTTCTCGCAGATATCATAAAGTTCTTCTAAAGGAATGATATCTTCGTGTGCCGCAATTTGAAGTACAGGGTCAGCTGAAGTATAGACAATCAAATCACCTGTCTTCATTTGATGTTCGCCCCACTCATCAATAATCTGCGTACCAGAAGCTGGTCGGTTCGCGACTATTTTACGTCCTGTCATATCTTCAATTTCTTTAACTAGTTCATCTGGGAAACCTTCAGGATAAACTTTAAATGGCTGCATGATGTTTAAGCCCATAATTTCCCAATGACCTGTCATTGTATCTTTGCCAACAGAAGCTTCGCTGAGTTTTGTATAAAAGGCTTCAGGATGTTCGACTTCATTAACAACTGGTAATTGATCAATGTTACCTAATCCTAAACGTTCTAAATTCGGTAATTTTTGTTTAAATCCTTCTAATGTATGTTTTAAAGTGTGGCTGCCTTCATCGTTGAATGCGGCCGCATCCGGCCCTTCTCCGATACCTACAGAGTCCATCACAATTAAATGTACACGTTTAAATGGAGTTGTCATACTCATTCGCTCCTATCTTTCTTTATTTCAAATTTATTCAGTAATCACCGTATGAATCAATGTCGGTGCTTCACCTGTTTGCGCAATCGTAATATTATCATAGATTTTAGCTTTGACATCATCAATGGATTCCGTATTACTGTAAACTGTCATCAGGCTTTCGCCCTCTTCAACTTTGTCACCGACTTTTTTATGCAGAACTAAGCCGACAGCTAAATCTATTTCATCTTCTTTTGTTTGGCGTCCTGCACCTAGCATCATAGACGCAATACCCATTTCGTTCGCCACAATCTCAGTGACAACACCGCTTGATTTGGCTGGAATGTCAATTTGGTATTTGGCTTGAGGTAATAATTCAGGATGGTCTACTACTTCTGTATTACCCCCTTGATTGCCTAAGAATGTGCGGAATTTATCTAAAGCCGCACCGCTGTCAATGGCTTCTTGAAGTAACGTACGTGCTTCATCTAATGTTTCAGCTTTACCGCCGAGCACGACCATTTGAGAACCAAGCGTCATTACAAGTTCAGTTAGATCTTCTGGTCCTTCACCACGTAATGTATCGATTGCTTCTTTTAATTCAAGCGCATTACCAATCGCATTGCCGAGTGGTTGACTCATATCAGAAATAATCGCCATAGTTTGTCTGCCGACATCATTACCGATTTTAACCATCGCATGTGCCAATGCTTTCGCATCATCTAACGTCTTCATGAATGCGCCGTTACCTGTCTTAACATCTAAAACAATCGCATCGGCACCCGCCGCAATCTTCTTACTCATAATAGAAGATGCGATTAATGGGATAGAATTTACTGTACCTGTCACATCACGCAATGCATAAATCTTCTTATCGGCCGGTGTTAAGTTACCTGATTGTCCAATTACTGCTAATTTATCTTCATTTACAAGACGAATGAACTCATCTTCTGAGATTTCTACATGGAAGCCATCAACCGCTTCTAATTTATCGATAGTACCGCCTGTGTGTCCTAATCCACGTCCGCTCATCTTAGCAACTGGTACACCCACTGCCGCAACGAGTGGCGCAAGTACTAATGTCGTCGTATCTCCTACGCCGCCTGTAGAGTGTTTATCAACTTTAATCCCTTCGATTTTGGATAAATCAATCATATCTCCTGAATGTACCATTGCCATGGTTAAAGCAGCACGCTCTTCATCATTCATATCTTGGAAATAAATTGCCATCGCAAGACTCGACATTTGATAATCTGGGATGTCACCATTCGTATAGTGTTCGACCATCCAATTAATTTCTTCAGTCGTTAATGCCTTGCCGTCCCTTTTCTTATCGATTAAATCCACCATTCTCATAATACTGTCACTCCTTCAAGTATTCTCTTTCATCTGTGCTTTGTGACACTTGCTTACTTATATTTTACCATGAGAATACATCAAAACGAGAATGAAATGAATAGAGAATGAGTCAAAATCAAAAACAATTATTTGCGCCAAGAATATAAATAACACAATTTCACAAGCTTGTGAAACATAGATTAAACTGCGTATTTCTAGGGAAAGTAGGTGTATAATAAAGTAAATTAGAAATTGGAAGTGTTTAGGGTATGGCAAAAGTGAAAATGCGAGCAATCATCAATAAAAAATATGGCAAACATGCCAAAGCAGAATTAAAAGAAATCAAACGACCTAAAATCAAAGACAATCAAGTGCTTATTAAAATACATGCGGCAAGTGTCAATCCAGTCGATTTTAAAATTGCGCAAGGCGGTAAAATGCGCCTCTTCTTTAATTATAAAACACCTTATATTATGGGACATGATTTTGCGGGGGAAATCGTGGAAGTCGGCAAGCATATTTCTGCATTCCAAGTCGGTGACAATGTCTATGGCTTAAAAGCAGGTGCTTTCGCAGAATATATTACGGCTACGCAAAACCAAATTGCGGCAATGCCAAATCACTTAAGTTATGAAGAAGCTGCTTCTATTCCTATGGCAGGTTTAACTTCTTACCAAGCTTTAAATGACGTCATGCATTTAACCAAAGATCAAAAAGTTTTAATCCAAGCAGGCTCTGGGGGCGTTGGTTCTTTTGCGATTCAATTTGCGAAAGTATTAGGCGCTTACGTTGCGACAACAACCAGCAGTAAAAATCGTGAGCTTGTCAAAGATCTCGGTGCTGATAACATCATCGATTACCGTCGTCAAAACTTTACTGATAGTTTAACCAACTATGATGGTGTTTTTGATACGTTAGGCGGCGAAAACTTATTTTCAGCATTTAAGATTTTAAAACCTTTAGGTAAAGTGGTTTCTATCAGCGGCATTCCTGATGCGCAAACCGCGAAAGATTTGAAACTCTCTTTATGGAAACGTTTCTTATTAAAATTTGCGGCCCGTAAAGTTCATCGTGCAGCACGCCAACATCACGCTTCATATCACTTTATCTTTACACGTGACAGTCGTTCACAACTCAACAAAATCAGACAATTGATTGAATCAGGTAAAATCAAACCTGTGTTAGACTTAACTTTTGATTTTGAAGAAACAGATAAAGCTTTAGAATACATTCAACAAGGCCACGCAACTGGCAAAGTGGTCATTCGTATTTCAAGATGATTTGAAATACAAAAGCAAACATAAAAACACCACATCACTTTTATCACAAACCTCAACCTTTGCGATAGAAATGATGTGGTGTTTCTATATATATACTTCAAATAATTATAGTTTATTGAATTGAAATTTCAGCGTCTTCTTCTGCGTCAGCACCATTATCAATATAAACATAAGTTCTGAGCGTCAAAGCATCTGTATCTTTTTGGAATTCATAATTCTCTAGTGGAAATTCAAATGGTTTTTCCACTGTTTGTGCCGCTTCAACCACTTGTTCACTATGAATTTCATAGACTTGTAAAACATTTTCCATTTCATCAAAGTCACTGTGTTCTGTTTCATTTTCTTTGTGTTCGATTAAAGATAATTTAATTTTAGAGATTTGTTGATCCGCATCTCCGCCTTTTAATACGACTTTACCTTTAATCAATTCATTAGCATCAAACACATCTTTTTCTAAACGTGTTTCTACTGTTAATGCACCTACACCTAATGATGTTAAGATTTTTTCAAACATAGTATGCCCTCCTTGAAATGTTGTGAAGTTTTATCCTCTCGACTTATTTATCTCTTCCCTAACTTTAAGTCGTTTAATTCAAAAACTGATTCATTAGATTTGAACAACAACTTTATCTTAAAAAAGAATTTCATCTCATGTCAATCTAAGCATATTGAAAAACAGACACATAGAAAAATTCATTCTAAGCGTCTGTTTTTTTAGTTCTAATATTTATACACTAACTGGAGTGATACCTTTAAAGTTTACTAAATCGTATGCACGTACAACTTCTTCTGTTGTCGGTTCGATTACACCTTCAAGTGGATATTCAAGTTCTAATGCTTCGTACTTATGCACACCAAGTTGATGATAAGGTAAGATTTCAAAGCGTTCTACATTCTCAAGTGAGTTAATAAATTCACCGAGTTTAATTAAATCTTCTTCATCATCAGTATAACCTGGTACAAGGACATGGCGAATCCAAACAGGTTGTTTTCGTTCTGACAACATCTTCGCAAATTTAATAATATGTTCATTAGGTTTACCTGTTAATGCGATATGTTTTTCATTATCAATATGTTTTAAATCGAGCAAAATCAAGTCAGTATACTCAAGCAAATTATCTAAATGGGAAAGAAATGCTTTTGTTTCATTCACACAGCCTGCCGAAGTATCAATGCATGTGTGAATATCTGCTTTTTTAAGCTCTTTAAATAATGCTTCTACAAATGGCATTTGAAGCAAAGGTTCGCCACCGCTGATTGTGACACCTCCGCCAGAGACAGTAAAGTAAGGACGATATGGAAGAATCTCATCCACTAATTCGTCAACTGTCGCTTTACGGGATGCGTCAGTCAAACCCCAAGTGTCAGGGTTATGACAGTACAGGCATCTTAACAAACATCCTTGCGTAAATATAATATAGCGAAGGCCTGGGCCGTCAACTGTCCCTAAACTTTCTACTGAGTGAATTCTTCCTTCCATAATAATCGTCCTTTCTTTTTGTTTCATGATCCATATTACTCTTATTTTTTATACGGCATACTTTTTATTCATAATAGGCATCAAGCCGCAATAAATGCGGCTTTTACCTTAATTACATTCTTTCGTGGAATGTTCTTGAGATAACATCTAGTTGTTGTTCTCTTGTTAATTTAATGAAGTTAACTGCGTATCCAGATACACGGATTGTTAATTGTGGATACTCTTCAGGATGTTCCATTGCGTCTAATAATGTGTCTCTGTTAAATACGTTGATATTTAAGTGGTGACCATGTTGCATTGCGTAACCATCTAATACAGAAACTAAGTTATGGTTTTGTTCCATATCTGTTTTACCTAATGATTTAGGTACGATACTGAATGTATTAGAGATACCATCTTTACAATATTCGTAAGGGATTTTCGCAACTGATGATAATGATGCTAATGCACCGTGTTCGTCACGGCCGTGCATTGGGTTAGCACCTGGTGCGAATGGTTCGCCTTCTTTACGTCCATCTGGTGTATTACCAGTTTTCTTACCATAAACAACGTTTGAAGTGATTGTTAAGACACTCATTGTGTGTTCTGAATCACGGTAAGTTTTGTGTTTACGTAATTTTTTCATGAATGATTTTACTAATTCTACAGCGATATCGTCTACACGTTTATCATTGTTACCATATTTAGGGAAGTCGCCAGTTGTTTCGAAATCTACTGCTAAGCCATCTTCGTTACGGATAGCGCGAACTTCACCGTATTTGATTGCTGATAATGAGTCTGCAGCTACTGATAAACCTGCGATACCTGTTGCCATTGTGCGCATAACATCTGTATCATGTAACGCCATTTCAATACGTTCGTAGCTGTATTTATCATGCATGTAATGGATGATGTTTAGAGAGTTGATATAAACGCCTGCTAACCATTCCATCATTTGATCGAATTTCGCATACACTTCATCGTAGTCTAAGATTTCTGAAGTTACTGGTACGAATTCTGGACCTACTTGTTTGCCTGATTTTTCATCTTTACCGCCGTTGATAGCATAAAGTAAAGTTTTCGCTAAGTTAGCACGTGCACCGAAGAATTGCATTTGTTTACCGATACGCATTGCAGATACACAACATGCGATACCATAGTCATCGCCATAGCTTTCACGCATTAAGTCATCGTTTTCGTATTGGATCGCACTTGATTTGATACTCATTTCAGCACAGAAAGTTTTGAAGTTTTCTGGTAAACGTTGTGACCATAAAACTGTTAAGTTTGGTTCTGGAGCTGGTCCTAAGTTATCTAATGTGTGTAAGAAACGGAATGAGTTTTTAGTAACCATGTGACGTCCGTCAATACCTACACCACCGATTGATTCAGTTACCCAAGTTGGGTCTCCTGAGAATAATTCGTTGTAGTCAGGTGTTCTTGCAAATTTTACAAGACGTAATTTCATAATGAAGTGATCCACAATTTCTTGTACTTCACGTTCAGTGATGTCACCATTTTGTAAGTCACGTTCTGCATAGATGTCTAAGAATGTAGAAGTACGTCCTAAACTCATTGCAGCACCGTTTTGTTCTTTGATCGCTGCTAAGTATGCAAAGTATAACCATTGAACTGCTTCTTTGAAGTTTGTAGCTGGTTTGCTGATGTCATAACCATACATTTCAGCCATTGCTTTTAATTCATGTAATGCACGGTGTTGTTCAGATAATTCTTCACGTAAACGGATTGTTGCTTCGTCCATTTCAGTAGACATGTTATTGAAGTCTTTTACTTTTTCTTCAATTAAGTAGTCCACACCATATAATGCTACACGACGATAGTCACCGATAATACGTCCACGTCCGTATGCATCTGGTAAACCTGTGATGATACCTGCTTTACGGCAAGCTAACATTTCTTTAGAGTAAGCATCGAATACACCTTGGTTATGTGTTTTACGAATGTCAGTAAAGATTTTTTCAGTTTCTTTATCTAATTCATAACCGTATGCTTCACAAGCTGCTTTCGCCATACGAATACCACCGAATGGTTGCATTGAACGTTTGAATGGTTTTTCAGTTTGAACACCTACGATTTGTTCAGTGTCTTTGTTTAAGTAGCCTGCATCATGTGAAACGATTGTTGATGCAACTTTAGTATCCATATCCCACATGCCGCCACGATCGCGTTCTTCTTTAGATAATTCCATAACTTGTTTCCATAAATCACTTGTTGCACGTGTTGGTGATTCTAAGAATGATGAATCGCCATTGTACATTGTGTAGTTCAATTGAATAAAGTTTCTAACATCCACTTCTGAAGTCCATTTGCCAGTCTCAAATCCTGCCCATGCTGATTGTTTTCTTGATTTTGGTTCAATCATTGATATCCCTCCATGGATAATGTGTATTTTAGGTTTATTGTTTGTTCACCTTTTCACATACTATTATACATTGACTTGTGAAATAAATCACTAAAATATGAAAACGTTTTAATAAACATGTGTCAAGGTTGTGACTCTGTTAGATTAAGTGTTACATTCAAAAATCACTGTATTAGAACAGTAAATTTTTAATTGCAAATAAAAAACAATCCAGTAAAGCGTTATATGCATTACTGGATTGCTTCAATATTTATTCAATGATTACTGGTTAATTTAACGTTACTTGTATCCTTGATCTTTCAAATAAGATTGTAAGACAACAGCTTGATTATGTTTTTCATCTTTAGCGCCAAATAGAATAATCACATCTTTACGTGCATCTTTAACCATGCCTTCTAATGTTTTGAGTTCTTCGTTTTGTTCATCATTGTTTTCAAGTTCTTTGATATATTTCTTTTTAAAGTCTTCGAACTTATCTGCATCATGGTTGAACCACTCTCTTAATTCTTTTGTCGGTCCGATATTTTTTAACCATTCATCCAAATTCGCATTTTCTTTTGAAATACCACGTGGCCAAACTCGATCCACTAATACACGTACACCATCATCTTCTGCTTTGTCATCATAAATGCGTTTTACTTTGATTGCCATACAAGTATCCTTCCTTTCAAACAATAATCAGCACTTTATATTTATTATACCCTTGTCCTATATACACAAACGACGCTCATTTCTTATTTTAATAGGAAGAAACACAACATTCCGTATTGTATACAATCATTCTGTGGTGGTACAGCGCTTACATAGTACAACAGTAAACTGTACAGTTTCACAATAACGTCACAACTCTAAAAAGTTATGCACCATTTATAGTGATTTTAATCACAACTCATGTTATTGTAGTATGTGAAATAGATAACAAAGTTGTTTCAAGCGATAATGTTGTTCATGAGACCCCTGAGACACGAACAACAGATAGATGAGCGCTTTAAACAACGCTATCTATTTAATATTTTAATTTGGCGGCATTATTTTACGATAATGCGACGCTTTACAGTGAACGAGTACATCTCAGAACAACAATCTAGAAATGTCATTGGCAGGAACACCGTGGTAGGATTTCTGTCATGTTGCTGCATATTTCTTTAAAGATGTTCCCCGCATCCTAAAGAAACATGTATCAATTTTAGTATATTTCAGGAGGTGAGTTGCTCATATAAGCGAAAACGAAGACAGGATTACCCCATCCTAATTTCGATGCTGACATATTCGAATCATATTAAACTTTGATGTGTTTCCCCTGATACATCAAGTTAACAACAAAATTTCAAAACAGCTGCATTTTAAAGTAAGTGGCTCCCCAACCATTTACTTAGTATACTCCCAACTTTCGTAAGCGGCTGTAAGGAATGATGTGCCCCGATAATATGAATCGAATGCACAAGCTTATCTCTAAAAATGAGTCGTAGGTATATTCAAAAGTTGAGCATTCATGAAACAGATAGATTGGATGACAGAGGATTCAACGTCTGCATGTCATACATGCTCAATCCACTCCTTAAAAATTGTAGGCAAAGTAAGTAATAAGAATGATAACCAATCATATTGATGAACTCTGATAGAAATATACTAAATGGTTAGTCTCAATACACTTTCCCCTGAGTGTATTGAACAATGAGTAAACTCCTTAAAAATTGATATTGTTATTACAAGTACTAGAAATGATTCCCCTTCATTTCTAAAATCACTGTAATGGAGAGAAGGTTTCCCCAGACCTTCTCTCTTTTTTGCTTTTTAACCACTTGTCGTCTCCTTGATACCACATGTATCAAAACTATTCTCATAATCATCAAGCTCTGCTTTAATAGAATTAAAGAGAGGAGCGAGTGCTCATGAAAATCAATTCCTATTTTGATCCGACTTATCCTGAAGAATATGTTGATATCTACGCACACGAACATTCCAAAACAGTCGATGCGATTATACAAGCTGCACAACAAACATCAACCATTCAAACTTTAACAGGCAAAGAAAATGATAAAACATACCGCTTCCCCATAGAAGATTTCCTCTACATCCGTTCAGAACAGCGCAAACTCTTCGCCTATACAACCTCGCATCGTCTGCACATTCAACAGCGCTTTTATCAGCTAGAACAATCCTTACCAAAGGATTTCATCAGAATCTCACAATCAGAAATCATTAACATGCATAATATTAAGCACTTAAGCTTAAGTAAAAACGGTATGATTCATATCGAAATGAAACATGGTGAAGCAACTTATTCCTCACGACGTTATTTAAAACAATTGAAAGCGAGGTTATTCCAATGAAACATATGATTAAACAATTATGTATCGGTTTTATGGTTGGCATAACGATAGGTATCACAATGTCTCTTATCTTCTCGTTTATTTTTGCGCAAGGTCAATACGAACCCTTATCACCCGTTTCAACAATGGGAATGTATTATCATACACATCTTTCTGAAGTGATGACCATGTTCGTATGTGTCATCATATGGGGACTGATTGGTGTACTCTTCACACTCGCTGAAATGATTTATTATAAAACAGATTGGAGCTTGCTTAAAACAACACTCGTCCATTTAGTACTCTGTTATGTTGGATTCTTACCGCTTGCGATGTTAGCTGGATGGTTCCCGCTCGATTTATTAAATATCTTGGTATTTACACTCATCTTCCTCTTCATCTACAGTATGATTTGGATCATCAACTATATTAAGAATAAACGCTTAGTCAATGAGATTAATCACAAACTCAAATAAATAAAAAGCTCCCGATAAAGGATTCACTGTATCAGTGCCTGCCTCATCGGGAGCTTAATTGATTTATGATTGTGTAGTTTCATTGTGCTCAAGCTCATCAAAGAAAGCTTGGGCTGCTTTATTCACTTCTTTAAAGTCAATCCCTTGTGCTTGTGCCGCAAAAACACAGCCACAATAACATTGACGATAAATATTATAGTCTCGACACATTTCTAAAGAACGTTCATAGCCTTTATTCTTTTTGAAATCACTCGGTAAATAATTAACATCATATAATTTTTGAACTTCTGATCCTATTTCATTAATCAACTGCGCGTTTTTCTTTGGCGATAATGTTAATGCGCTGCCGAAATAATCATAACCATATTTGACAGCCGCTTCTGCCACCATATCCAAACGCATTTCAAAACATGCCGTACAACGTAAGCCACCTTCTGGTTCATCTGTCACACCACGTTCTTTCGCCATCTTCATAAATTCATGCGGCTTATAAGGGGCTTCGATATAGCGGACATTTGTCCCATTACGTTCATTGAAATCTTTAATAAATGCTTCTTGTACATACGCACGGCGTTCATATTCTTTCTTTGGATGAATATTCGGGTTCGCAAAATAAATCGCCACATCCGCATACTGTGTCAAAAACTCTAACACATACGTACTACAAGGCGCACAACAACTGTGCAATAAGATTTTAGGACGTTCCTCTGAGCGCTCCCATTGCTGTATCATTTTCTTTAAGACTCTATCGTAATTGATCTTTTGATTTTTCATCTTGGCTACAATGCCGTCCATTTCAATCATGGATGTCTTCGCTCCTTCTTAGTTGAGAATTTATATGTGCGTTTATTATAACGGAATTATCATGGATGTGCTATCACTCATGGTCTGATACGTTATTCTTCGGCATATTCAATGGGATCGTATAATGTGACGTGTCTTCCCAACCTTGGTGCTCAGTAAAGATTTCAAAGCCGCGTTTAAATGTTTCATCTATCGTATCTAATTCATCTAAATCACCGCGTTGTAACTCATAAACAAATTCTGTTAATTGTTTACTGAAATAAGCGCCTTCTGGTAATGTACCTTCATACGTAAAGTCAGCATCTACGAATGGATAAGGTAAGACGAAGAAAGTAGGTCCTTCAAAGTTATCATCACCGAACCAGAAACCAAATTCTACAAAACGTTCATCGAAACAACCATATTCAATCACTTGGCGTGGTTTGAATGTTTCATGCATTTCGTTATACACCACTAATGTTGATACATCGAATGTTCCCCAGAATAAACCAGGACCTTCTACACGTGCACGTAAAGGGTGCACAAAGCGTTCTAATGCACGATTCGCATACTGAAAGAGTTGGATAGCTTTCACTGCTTTATCATGGTCATAATGGTGATGTTTTGTATCTTCATCAAATGGTGTTTTATCTGCCAATTCTTGAGGTTCTGGATTAATGTCGACTTCAATATCAAACTCTTTAACTGTTCCTGTGATTTGTTTGTAGTAGTCTTGAACTGTTTTACCATCTTGTAGTGGGAAGGTTGTCATATCTTCATTCACACGCACTTCGATTTGATCGTCTAATACGTTCACGCTGATTGAGAAATATTTTTCACCAAAATACAACATCCCTGTCGTAAAGCCTTCAGGTGTGATATTTAAGACTACATGTTCCCATTGAGGTGCTTGATAAGCACACGCTAATTTATATTTACCTAGTATTTGCGCAATTAAATGTAATGTTTGATGCTCTTCTTTCCAATCTTGATACTTTAAGATTTCCATGGAAATACCTCCTCTTTTTCTTACCTCTACCCCTTTTTATCGGAGAAATGTAAAAGAAACCGCCGAAGCGGTTTCTAACTGTCATATCTATTCAACGACCATGTTATAGATTTACTTAACGATTAATACTGGCGTATTAGAACGTTTTGCGACTTTATGAGTCACATGGCCTAGTACGTGTTTAATTTCAATGCGAGAACGTTTGTTACTCATCACAACGATATCATAATGATTTTTCTCTAACTCATCTAAAATTTCAATTGTCGGACTACCTGTTGTAAAGACAATTTCATAGTTCATGCCTTTATCTTCAAGGATTTGTATAAATGGTTTCATGTCGACTTCTTTTTCTTTTGTCACTTCTTCAAAGTGTTTGTTTTGATAACGTACATAGTTTGCTAATTCAGTTTCAGAAATCACATGATACACAGTGATTTTGGCTTGATCATTTCCTCTTGTTAAAGCTTCTAATTGGTCTGGTACATTGTTGAACGCATTACCGAAATCATACGGTACTAAAATATTATTATACATACAACTTCACTTCTTTCTTGATAAAGTTTAGTATTAACCTATTCATTATTAATATACCCTAAGTTATTAATCTATAACGGAAACTTCCTATTTTGTGCATGAAAAAAACAGAAGATGCGAATAAACATCCTCTGTTCTAAATTATGGCTTATAAATCTAAAGATTGGATATATGATTTGATTTCTTCTTTCATTTCATCATCTTTTAATGCATAAGCAATCGTCGTTTTAACGAAACCGATTTTCTCTCCAACATCAAAACGATGTCCTTCAAAATCATACGCAAACACTTCATCGTCATGATTCAAGCGTTCAATCGCATCTGTTAATTGAATTTCGCCGCCGCTGCCTTTATCTTGCGTAGATAAATAATCGAATATTTCAGGTGTTAAGACATAACGCCCCATAATCGCAAGATTTGATGGTGCTGTCCCTGGCGCTGGTTTTTCGACGAATTTTTCCACTTCATACAAACGCCCATTTTGCTTCTCAGGTTTCACAATACCATAACGGTGTGTTTCCTTTTCCGGCACTGTTTGTACACCGATGACAGATTTGCCTGTTTCATCATAAACATCCATTAATTGTTTAATTGCTGGTGTATCAGATTCCACAATATCATCACCAAGTAACACAGCGAACGGTTCATTACCGATGAATTGTCTTGCTGTCCAAATCGCATGGCCTAAACCTTTTTGTTCACGCTGACGGACATAAAATACGTTGGCTAAGTGTGTAGAGCGTTGCACTTTCTCTAATAAATCTGTTTTGCCTTTTTCTCTTAAGTTGTTTTCAAGTTCAACTTGATTATCAAAGTGATCTTCAATGGCACGTTTGTGTTTACCTGTCACAATAATAATGTCTTCAATTCCTGCGCGATAGGCTTCTTCAACGATATATTGAATCGTCGGCTTATCTAAAATCGGCAACATTTCTTTCGGCATCGCTTTTGTTGCTGGTAGGAAACGTGTTCCTAGGCCTGCTGCGGGAATTACTGCTTTTTTAATCTTAGTCATACAATATCTCCTTTTTCATCAGGTGGTCTGAAATTATCAAGATTATACCTTGACTTATCTTTTAAACAGCCACATTTAAAACGTTCATCTCTTTATCTTCAAACTGTGATTTCATCACAAATTGTAACGTTTACATCACTGATAATATTAGGGTTTTATCGTTTAATAGTCAACTTTTAACAAAAGCACCTGATTTTCATCAGATGCTTAGTTGAGGTGTTATTTGATTAGACGAAAGGGAGGGATATCAGAGTTCCCTTCATCATCTTTTTGTGGTTTATTGTTAATGTCGTAGCGATGATTCGCAAGATCAATTAATTTTTGTTTATAGTCCTTACTATGAATAATCTCATCTAAAATACGTAGGACATCTTCATTTTTCATTTCTTCTACTTTACCGCGGTAGATTTTTTCATAAACTTGTTCTGGATGGATTTCGTCTTCATCAAGCAACTCTTCATATAACTTTTCACCAGGTCTGAGACCTGTGAATTTGATTTCAATGTCTCCATCTCTATAACCGCTTAAGCGAATTAGGTTTTTCGCAAGATCTACGATTTTAACAGGTTCTCCCATATCTAATACGAAGACTTCACCGCCATCCGCAATCGCACCTGCTTGTAATACCAGACGTGCTGCTTCAGGGATTGTCATAAAGTAACGTGTGATTTCAGGGTGTGTCACGGTAATCGGACCGCCCGCTTCAATTTGTTTCTTGAATAACGGGATAACAGAACCACGTGAACCTAATACATTACCGAATCTTACTGCCACAAAGTTCGTATGACTGTTTTCTTCATTCATACTTTGTACAATCATTTCAGCGGCACGTTTAGACGCACCCATCACATTCGGCGGATTCACTGCTTTATCTGTAGAAATCATAACGAACTTAGATACTCTCGCTTCTCGCGCTGCTTCAGCCACATTTTTCGTTCCGATTACGTTATTTTTAATCGCTTCACATGGGTTATATTCCATCATCGGCACATGTTTATGTGCAGCTGCATGGTAAACCACATATGGTTGGTAATGACTGACGATTTTAAATAAGCGTGAACGGTCTTGAATATCAGCGATAACCGGTACGATATCAATTTGATCGCCGTATTGTTTTTGAAGTTCTTGGTGAATTAAGTAAATACTGTTTTCACCATGTCCTAACAAAATAATACGTGCGGGTGCAAAACGACACACTTGTCGACAAATTTCAGAACCGATTGAACCGCCGGCACCTGTAACCATAATTGTTTGATGTGTTAATTCTTTGGAAATCATTTCCATGTCCAACTCTACAGGATCACGTCCAAGTAAATCTTCAACTTCCACTTTCTTTAATTGGCTGACTTCTAATTTACCTGACATAACTTCTTCAATGTTCGGCATTTTCAATACAGTCGCTTGTGTGTTTTCACAAATACTATTGATTTCTCTTAAGCGCTGTTGTGTTAACGTTGGTATCGCAATAATGATATTTTTAATACGATATTTATTAACTAGATCTGGGATATCTTCAATAGTACCTTGAACTTTAACCCCTTCTGTAATCGTCAACTTTTGTTTCTTTGGATCATCATCCACGACTACAACAGGTTCCATGCCCATAGTCGGACGTTTCAACATTTGGTTAATCAACATTGAACCGCCTTCACCAGCACCGATAACTAATGTATTCTTACGTTTAACGCCTTTACGTACCAGTGTTCTTCTAAATAAACGCCATGATAAACGAGAACCTCCGATTAATAACACATGCATCATCCATGTGATGAAGTATAATCTCAAAAACGGACCTTCATGTGTAAAGAACGGTACGATTAAAACGGTCATGGCCATCGAACATGTGACCGCTTTAACTATGACAATCATTTCATTGACACTCGCATATTCCCACGCCCGGTGGTATAAGTTGAATACACTGGCAAAGATGTGATGAGAAAACAGCAATACCAGTGATGATAAAATTAACAATGATAAAGAATAACCGCGGAAATACGGTTCAAGAATTAAATAACTCAAAAAGACAGAAAAAGCAACAATGATTGAATCAATAAACAATAGTAATATCAGTCGCTGCTGTCTTGCGGAAATTTTTGACACTTTATTTCACCTCAATTAATTGATCTCTGTTTACTCTCGGTGTAATGTTTATGTTATTTCTAAATGAAATGGAAAAGGTTGGGAAGCTTACCTGTCCCAACCCGCTGTTCCTCTCAGATTCTTGCTGCAAGACTTGCGCTTATCTTAGCGTTCAAAGTCATCTTGTGTTAAATCTTCTCGTTTTGTACGTCTACGTTGTTGTGTATGTTGTGTCTGATGTGTATTTGGTTTTGAAGAACTTTTTGATTGATTTAAGAACTCTCGGATTAAGATTAAAATAACTGCGATAATAAAGCCTGCGACCAACCCTATAAATGCATTTTTAGCAATGCTTGATGAAATTTCTTTCACATCATCTTTGGATTTAGAAAGAATTTCAATACCGCCATCTGGTGATATTGCATTGACCTCTTCTTTAAGTACTTCAGCAGCAGTATCTGCGATTTTCACCGCATCTTTCTCACTATTAGCCGTTGCGGTAAAGTTCAATACTTGAGAATTCGGTTGGTTGTTCACTTCTACCTTCTCAGTGATGGATTTCGCATCTTCATCTTTTCCAATCTCTTCTGCCACTTTGCCTAAGACACGTGGGCTTTTCGCAATATCAGTATATGTAGCCACAATTTGAGAATCAGCTTGGTATTTCTCAGCCATCGTCAAATCGCCTTTATCACTTTTTTCAATCAATACTTGTGAAGTTGCTTCATATTTCGGTTGTGCTATAAGTGCTGTTAACAGCACGCTTAAAATCAGACCTGCAATAGGAAAAATAATCAACCACTTTAAGTAACGCTTGATTATCCTCCATACATTTGAAAAATCAAAACTATTATTTTCTTCCATATTGCTTCGTTACCTCCGTAATGCGGAAATTGAATGATACATGTCAGAAACGTTAAAGTTATTTTAACTTACACAACAAATTCCGACCGTTTGATAACCATTATAAAGGAAAACAAAATAAATTAATTCACATTAATTGAATTGTTGCATAAGTTTTACATGTAATTAACATTCTTAAATCGCAATTAACGACAGAAACAACAAAGTATACAATAAACCTAAAGAAACGCAAAAATAGCTTCATACTTGCTTAACATTAAATGCATTAAACATTGAAGTCACAAAAACATCTAAGATATGCATAAGCGTGCATGATCAAGTGTTAAATTAATTTTAGGTTAATGGAATAAAAAAATGCATCATTTGAAAATAACGCATGTCTACATGCGTGGTCATGAAGTTTAAGCAATTGTCTATTCTTACATAAACAGCCTAGCTTTTTCGTTGCGAGTTGGAGATGTTCTAAGATGAGGAATAAATAATCGCACTAAAATTTGTGCCTAAAACAAAAAATCATTTCTATCATTATTATGATGACAAAATGTTTGTTAACAAGATTGATTATAATATACAACAAACTTAAAAGGCAATAGGCTTGACAATCCATTTTCAAAATTTTGTAAAGGTTCATACACATACTCAGTTTGTTTGAAACAAACAAAAAATGTAACACTGTTCAAATAATGTTCGAAATAACTTTTAAACTTTATATTGTAGTCATCTTCTTTTTAGTGTAAAATATCAATGATAATAGTTATCAATTAGTAATAAACGAGAGAGGTGTCCCGTATGGTAGACGCAGCAAACGCCAAAAAAGGTTTAACTTATAAAATCATCAACATGAACTTCGATAATACAATGCTAGCACATCGCTTAAGCGCACTTGGTTTTACAGTCGGAAGCAAAATTAAAGTACGTCAGAAATTCTTTATGAAAGGTCCATGCACATTAGAAATGGACGGACAATGTATCGGCATCAGACATTGTGATGCATGTAAAATCACATTGGAGCAAGCGCATGTCTAATACCTATTGTATTGTCGGCAATCCGAATGTCGGCAAAACCACACTGTTCAATGCCCTGACAGGTTCATATGAATATGTCGGCAACTGGAGCGGTGTGACCGTTGAAAAGAAAGTCGGTATTTTATCAGATAAGCAAGGAGATCTGGTCGATTTACCTGGTATTTATGACTTATTACCGATTTCGAAAGATGAAACAGTCGTGACAGATTATTTACTGCACGATGAGTTTTCAAAAATCATCAATATTGTCGACGCAGTACAATTAAAACGTAATTTATTATTAACGACACAATTGATGGAATTCGGGGCACCTTTATTACTTTGTTTAAATATGGGCGATGTCGCAGAGAAACGCGGCATCCAAATCAATCGTAATTTATTGATGCGTCGTTTGAAGTTGCCGATCTTGCCGATTGTGGCGAGAAGCGGCCAAGGTATCGATAGCATCTTAGAACTCTTGAAAGAAGAAACTTTATCTACATCACAACCAGTGAAAATTCCATACGAGCATAAAGTTGAACACGCCTTATCTGAAATACAACATTATTTAAAACATCATTTAGAATTGCCTGAGAAACGCCATCGTTTTATCGCTGTTCAATATTTACTGGGCAATCCAGCCATTGAACACTATATCAGTGCACATCATCATGAAGATTTACGTCAAATCCGTAATCATCTTGCTGAACAATTAGATATTTCAATCGTGGATAGTATGCGTCGTTCACGTACTGAGTTTATCGACACACTTATTGAAGATGTCATTACGCATCAAGATAAGAAAAAACAATATTTGACTGACCGTATCGACAAAATTTTAACAAATAAGATTTTAGGTATCCCTATCTTTTTAGGTATCATGTGGCTGATTTTCCAAGCGACCTTCTCATGGATCGGTACCCCGCTGTCAGATAAATTAGATGAATTTATCGGCGGTACCTTTACAGATTGGGTCAACCAAGGAATGGATGCGATTGGACTCTTCCCATTCATGAAAGATTTGATTACAGATGGGATTATCGCAGGTGTCGGTGCTGTCTTAGTTTTCGTACCGCAAATCTTAATTCTATTCTTCTTTATTTCAGTATTAGAGGATTCAGGTTATATGGCACGTATTGCCTTGATTATGGATAAAGTCATGGAAGGCTTAGGTCTTAATGGTAAATCATTTATCCCAATGATTATCGGCTTTGGTTGTAATGTACCAGGTGTCATGGCAACGCGTTCTATTGAACAAGAGAAAGAGCGTTTAACGACGATTTTAATTACACCATTCATGTCATGTTCAGCGCGTTTACCTGTATACGCATTATTTGTAGGTGTTTTCTTCCAAACACACCAAGCACTCATCGTGTTAAGTTTATACGTGATTGGTATTGTCGTCGCATTAATTGTCAGCTTTGTGATGACAAAAACAATTTTGAAAAAGGAAAACTCAGTTTTTATGATTGAATTACCACCTTATCGTTTACCATCAGCAAAAACACTTTGGCGTAGTACATGGGAAAAAGCAAAAGGCTTTGTGAAAAAAGCAGGTACATTTATCTTCGGTGGATCAGTCGTTATTTGGTTATTAAACTATGCAGGTCCAACTGGCTTTGGCGTTGATGTTGACCATAGTTTCTTACACTTAATCGGTGCAGCGATTGCGCCATTATTGATTCCATTAGGATTCAGTTCATGGCAAGCCGGTGCTACATTAATCCCTGGCTTCTTAGCTAAAGAAGTCGTTGTCAGCGCAATGGCGATTATTTACGCCGTAGACAGCCAAGGTTTAACAAATATGATTGCGAGTCATTTCACACCCGCATCAGCGTATGCGTTTATGTTATTTATCTTATTGTACATTCCATGTTTGTCCACTGTCGCAGCCATCAGAAAAGAAACAGTGTCTTGGAAATGGACGATTATCGCAACGCTTTATCCGATTGCGATTGCCTATCTCCTAGCATTTGTGTTCTACCAATCTAGCCAACTCTTTTTCTAGGAGGAATTATTTATGACACTACTCATTAATCTTGTCATCTTTTTATTGATATTTGGATATGCGGCCTTTACAATCGTCCGCTTCTTCAAAAAATCAAAACAAGGCAAATGCGCAGCTTGCGACATCAACAAAGGTTGTGGTCATTCAATGCCTAAAGAAATGAAAAAACATCAACAACATCACTCATCATAAATTTACTAATATAAATAAAACCGGCTCTCTGTCAAATAGGACTGGTGAGCAAAAAC
>NZ_KV820955.1:0-10014 GCF_001815505.1 Staphylococcus sp. HMSC072B07
AACTTGAAAAAGCGAAAGCTATCAATCAGGCTGAGTTTACTCCTAATAGTGTTGAACCATTAGTTGACGCAATGGCAGTTGCACAAGGTATTATGAATAATCCGGAATCTGTAACTGTTGATCAAATCAAAGCAGCTACACAAGCGTTGAAAGATGCGCAAGCAGGTTTAGTTGCGAAAGCAGATAAAACAGAACTTGATAAATCAATTAATGATGCGGAACGTTTAACATTAGATCCGACTGATAAAGAAGATAAAGCCGTACAAGATGCGTTAGACAAAGCAAAAGCAGTACAAGCAGATGCTAATGCGACACAAACAGAAGTAGACGCTGCTAAAGATGCGTTGAACGAAGCAATCGAAGCTAAAGCAACTCAAGATAAAGCTGATGCATTAGCTGAATTACAAAATGCTTTAGATAAAGCACAATCAACAGATAAAACTAAATACACACCTGAATCAGTAGAAAAATTAGATGTATCAGTGAATACTGGTAAAGCGATTGTTGAAAATTCTAAAGAGGTATCAATCAAAGATATTCAAGAAACAACAAAAGCTATCGAAGATGCATTAAAAGCTTTAGAAGTTATTAAAGCTCCTAAAATTGAAAAAGAAACTGATAAAGTTAAATCAACATCAGGTAAATCAGTTGAAAGAACATCTGATAAAGCAGTTAAGAAATCAGAAGGTTCAAAAGCACAAACTAAAGCAAATAAAGCCAAAGTATTACCAAACACAGGTCAAGAAACTCCAGCAGATTCTAAATATGCTACATTAATGTTAGCAATTGGTGGTTTAATGGCATTGTTCGGCAGACGTAAAAAAGAAGATAAAGATAATACAGAAAAATAATCAAATCAACTTTTGAGCACTAAACAGTAAAAGATTTGAGAAAGTATTCACCCCTAGTTGGAATAATCTCCAGCTAGGGGTGTTTGCTTTTTATTAAGTTTTGAAGAATGCATCAATATGAATTATTTATATGACAAGGCTACATTGATTTTATGTACTTTTAACAGATTTATGTTTCTGTCTATTAAGTTCTCATTACATAATTGTAAAAATGAAATTAAAAAACTGAGTTAAAATATATGGTTTAGAACCTTAAATGTGAGAGGAATGGTCGGTTTTGATAACAGAGGTATGTATTCACGCCTGTGTTTTCAACAATCTATATGAATTTTGCATTGTTTTCCCAAATAAAAAAGAATGAATTTAATGATATTTTACTACTAAAACATAAAATTTATATCATATACAATTGGGCAATACAATATTATAATAAAGATGTAGTAGAAATATACTAGTATCGGAGGACATCATATGAAAAAATTGGACTTTTTGCCTAACTTAAGAAATAGATACTCTATTAGAAGATTTACTGTAGGCACAGCATCTATTCTAATTGGATCTCTATTATTCTTAGGTCATAGCGGCGAAGCCAAAGCAGCAGAGAATATAAACGATAACAATACAGTTGTAGAGGCTTCTAATGATAGTAGTACGACACAACAAGCACCTGAGGAAAATAACAAAACGTCACTTGAAAAAACAGTTGATGCTACACAACAGCAAACTGATAATAAAGCACAAACGCAAAATGCATTAGAAGAAGTTAAAAAACAAGCTACTACAGAGATTACTTCACTTAAAAATTTAAACAAAGAAGAAGTTGACAGTTATACTCTAGAAGTACAACAAGCAGACTCAGAATCAACTGTCCACGCTATAGTTGAAAAAGCTAAAGCAGCAGCACAAGCAGTTGAACAAAAAGAAGAGTCAATTCAAACGCAAAAAACTGAAAATTCAAAAGAATCAACAGAAACAACTGTTGAAAAAACAAAAGAAACACCTTCTACTGAAGCTGAACCAGTGAAAGCAGAAGCAACTGTTGAGAAAGAATCAGAACCTGTTGTTGAAAACAAGGAAGAAGCTCCTGAATCAGTAGTTACTCCTGCAACTGAGCCAGCAGTAGAAAAAGCGGTTGAAACAGTAACTGAAACATCTGTATTGTCTCCAGAACAAAAAGTAGAAAAAGTAAAAGCAGACTTGAGTAATGACTATGACAGTGCCAAAGTGGATGCAGTTCTAGCAGTTATTGATACTACGGACTTAACACCAGAACAATTAAAATCAGAAGTATTAAGACTCTTACTTGAAGAAGCATCAGCTCAAAAAGACTTATTTAGCCCTCAAGCAACTTTACCAAGAACAGGTGAAGAAGCTTCAGGTTATTCAACAAGAGCATTTGATCTTGAAGAAGCTGCAAGCCAAGAAATTGTTGTAACTAAAGAAAATTTTGGTGAATATTTTAAAACATTAAATGATGCAACTTATGATTCTCAAAGCGGTGTTGTAACATTAACGACTAATGAAGCGAACAAAAGTGGAGCTATGTCTTTAGATTTTAAACTAAATTTAACTAAAGATTTCAGTTTTTCTGGAGCGGTTAATCTTGGTGATAAATATGAAGCTCATCCAAAAGATGGAGTAACTGGTGGAGAAGGTCTAGCAATTACATTCAACCCAGGTAAGACCTATACCCTTGGGTTAACAGGGCAAGGGTTTGGTATTGGTGGCGAATCATCTAGTTTTGGTTTTAAATTAGATACATTTGTTAACAAGGCTAATGATGATAAAAGCAAAGCATTTTCGGATACTATTCAATTTGAGAATAAAGGTGCTTTTGGCGCATTTATTTACACTACAGAAACAGGTCTAGTTAATACTGTAATAATAAATCCAAATGCTTCAGGAAATGCGGCTTTATTAAAAGAACAACCAAACAATCAATTAGTACCTTTTAAATTTAATTATAATGGTACAACTAAAGTGATGACAATTACGTATGGTACGCAAACATGGACTCAAAACATTCAAGACTATATTAACTATTCACGTAAAGATTCATTTGCTTTTTCAATTGTAGCTTCAACTACAGATCATTATAATTTACAACAAATCAAATTAGATGAGTTCAGATTTACAGCTTCAGCTGTATTAGATGAATACTTTATTGATGACGATACAGAAGAAGCAATTGATAAACCTCTTCGTACTGCGGGAGATGTTAACGAAAAAATCACATTAAAAGATCACGCTGAATATTTAGCTGAGAAAGGTTATGAATTTGGGACCGAAAAAGTCAGAGATGAAGCTCATGCAATTGGTTACGACGAAGGTGCTGGAACTGTCACTTTAGAAAATGATGCACAACAACTTGTGTATACAGTCGTTGATATTCAAAATCCTACAATCGCAGAGGTTACAGATGTTACTACAAATGTTTCAGAAGCTATTACACCAATCACTTTGGATATTACGGATAATAGTGGACACTTTGACACAATAGCAGTTACAGGTTTACCAACTGGTTTATCATTTAATGAAACAACAAAACAAATTACAGGTACTCCAACAACACCTGGAGATGCAACTGTTGAAGTAACAGCAACAGATATGGCTGGAAATACAACTACTAAAACATTTAAAATTTCTGTAGCAGGAGCTCAAGCACCTACAATCACACCAATCAATGCACAAACAGGCGAAGCTTATACACCAATTACTCCAATCGCTGTAAATGTTGAAGGGGATTTAAATCCAGCCCCAACTGTAGCAGTAACGGGTCTACCAGCAGGTTTATCGTTTGATGCGGCAACAAAACAAATTACAGGTACGCCAACAGCTGAAGGAACATTTAATGTTACAGTTACAGCAACACAAGAAGCGAGTGAACCAGCTACTTCAACATTTAATATTACTGTTCAGCCTAATGCTGCACTTAAAGATTTGAAAGCAGCAGTAGCAGATGCAGCCACTGTAAATAAAGATAGCTATACACCAAACAGTGTTGAAGCTTATGAAGCAAAAGTAACAGCGGGCGACACATTAGCTGGTCAACCTGAAAATGGTTCAAATGCACAATTTGCCGATGCATCAAAAGCTATTAAAGATGCTAAAAATGCATTAGTTCCAAGAGCAGATAAAGCAGCATTGAATCAATCTATTACAACAGCAGAAGCTCTTCAACCATTAGAGGCTGGAGATCCTGAAGATGATGCGCTTAAAACAGCATTAGAAACTGCTAAAACTGTTCAAGGTGATTTAAATATCGATCAACCTGCAGTTAATAAAGCGAAAACTGATTTAGATAATGCGATAGCAGCTAAAAATTTACAAGATGAATTGGATAAAGAAGATGCTTTAGATGAATTAAGAAAAACATTAGAGTATGTTGAAACTATTGACCCAGCTCAATTTACAACAAGTAGTAAAAAAGCGTTTACTGAAGCTTTGACAAATGCTAAAACTATTTTAGGTTCACCAGGTTCTAAAACAATTGCTGAGATTAAAGCAGCTACAAATGCATTAGAGGATGCACAAAATGTATTAGTTCCTCAAGCAGATAAAACAGCACTTAAAACAGCAATTAACACAGCTAATGGTTATAACAATCTAAATCCAAATAATCCTGTAGATAAAGCATTACAAGATAAATTAGCAGCAGCAAATGCGGTTAATACAAATGGTGATGCAACAGCTGATCAAGTTAAAACAGCTACAGATGATTTGAATACTGCGATTACAGCTAAAAAAGCTCAAGATGATCAAATCGCTAAAGATGCAGCTGCAAAAAAAGCAGCTCTTGATGCATTAAATGATGAATTGAATAAAGTTAAAGCTTTAGACCAAACAACATATACACCAAATACAGTGACATCATTAACTGAAAAACAAACAGCAGCCCAAGCCATTGCTGATGCACCGGATACTAAAACAACTGAAGAAATCAATGCCGCAACAAAAGCATTGAAAGACGCTCAAAATGCTTTAGTTCCAAAAGCTAATAAAGACGATTTAAATAATTCAGTTAAAACAGCTGAAGCATTACCATTAAATCCAGCTGATACTGAAGATAAAGCAGTTCAAGATGCATTAGATAAAGCGAAAACAGTTCAAGCTGATGACAACGCAACACAAGATGCGGTTAATACAGCTCAAACTGATTTAGATAACACTGTTGCAGCTAAAAAAGCTCAAGATGCTAAAGATGCAGCCGCAAAACAAGCAGCCCTCGATGCATTAAATGATGAATTGAATAAAGTTAAAGCTTTAGACCAAACAACATATACACCAAATACAGTGACATCATTAACTGAAAAACAAACAGCAGCCCAAGCCATTGCTGATGCACCGGACACTAAAACAACTGAAGAAATCAATGCAGCAACAAAAGCATTGAAAGATGCCAAAGATGCTTTAGTTCCAAAAGCAGACAAAACTGATTTACAAAAAGCACTTGATACTGCAAAAGCTATTACTGGTTTAGAACCAACTGATAAAGAAGATAAAGCAGTCCAAGATGCTATTGATGCTGCACAAACAGTCAACAAAGATGACAATGCAACACCACAACAAGTAGCAGATGCAACAAAAGCCATCAATGATGCTGTTGCTACAAAAGCGCATCAAGATGCTTTAGATCAATTGAATAAAGCATTAGAAGATGCTGCCAAAGTAGATAAAACAGATTATACTGCTGATTCTGTTAAACCATTTGATACAGCAGTAAAAGCGGGTAAAACAGCAGCTGGCGATAACACATCAACAGTTGAAGCATTGAATAATGCGACTAAAGCTGTGAAAGATGCTACTGCACAACTTGTACCAGATAAATCAAAATTAGATACAGCAATTACTGAAGCGAAAGCTTTAGAACCTTTAACTGATTCTAATACAGATCAATTATTGAAAAATGTTTTAAATGCAGCTGAAACTGTTAAAAATAATCCAAATGCGACACCTGAAGAAATTAAAACAGCAACTTGGAATCTTGAAGATGAAATCAATAACAAAAAAGCAGCAGACGCGATTGAAGCTTTAAAATCAGCTGTAAATAAAGCTGAGCAACTTAATGAAGCAAAATATACACCAAATACGTATGAACCGTTAAAAACTGCAATTACTGAAGGACAAAAAATCATCAACAACCCACCATCTGCTGATACACCAGCAACACTTGCGAAAGCAAAACAAATTGAAGAATTAGTGAATGCTTTGAAAGAAAGAGCAGATAAAACTGAACTTGGCAATGCTTTAGATAAAGCAATTGCATATGGTGATTTAAATCCTAATGATGCAGAAGACAAAGCATTACAAGATGCAGTTACTGCAGGTCAAAAAGTAAATGGTGACGGTAATGCGACTACTGAAGAAGTTGCTAACGCAGTTAAAACAATCAATGATGCGATTGCCGCAAAAGAACGTCAAGATGCTGTAGACGAATTAACTAAAGCTATCAATGACGCAAAAACAGTCAATAAAGATGACTACAAACCAAATACAGTAACACCATTCGAAACAGCAGTCACAGCTGGTGAAACTGCGAAAGATGACGCAACTAAAACAGTTGAAGAAATCAAAGCAGCTACAAAAGCCATCACTGATGCTAAAAATGCACTAGATAAAAAAGCGGATAAAACAGAATTGAACACATCTGTTACAACAGCTGAAAAATTAGGTGCATTTGATACTAAAGATGCTGAAGATAAAGCAGTCCAAGACGCTTTAGACAAAGCAAAAACAGTTCAAGCTGATCAAAATGCAACACAAGAAGCAGTGAATACAGCTAAAACTGAATTGGATAATGCAGTCAATGCTAAGAAAGATCAAGACGCGAAAGATGCACAAGCTAAACAAGAAGCTTTAGATGCATTAAAAGCAGAACTTGATAAAGTGAAAGCAGTAGATAAAACTGTATATACTCCAAACACAGTCACAACATTAAATGAAAAAGAAACTGCTGGTAATGATATTGTTGCAGCACCTGAAGCTAAAACAACTGAAGAAATTAATCAAGCAACTCAAGCATTGAAAGATGCCCAAAATGCTCTTGTGAAAAAAGCAGATAAAACAGAATTACAAAAAGCACTTGATAAAGCGAATACTTTCACTGATTTAGCAGCAACAGATAAAGAAGATAAAGCGGTTCAAGATGCTGTAGAAGCAGGTAATACTGTTAAAGCTGATGACAATGCAACAGTTGAACAAGTTGAAAAAGCTACAAAAGCAATCAACGATGCAGTTGCCGCAAAAGAACGTCAAGATGCTTTAGATGAATTGAATAAAGCCATCACAGACGCAAAAACAGTCAACAAAGATGACTATAAACCAAATACAGTAACACCATTTGAAACAGCAGTCACAGCTGGTGAAACTGCGAAAGATGACGCAACTAAAACAGTTGAAGAATTAAAAGCAGCTACAAAAGCTATCACTAATGCTAAAAATGCATTAGATAAAAAAGCAGACAAAACAGAGTTGGACACATCTGTGACAACAGCTGAAAATATAGGTGCGCTTGATACAAATGATAAAGAAGATAAAGCAGTCCAAGATGCTTTAGATAAAGCAAAAACAGTTCAAGCTGACGACAATGCGAGTCAAGAAGCTGTAAATACAGCTAAAACTGAACTTGATCAAGCCGTTGCAGCTAAGAAAACTCAAGACGAACTTGACGCACTTAAAAAAGCAGCGCTTGATGAATTGAAAGCAGAACTTTCAAAAGTCGGTAAATTAGTCTATAAAGACTACACACCAGACAGTGTGAAACCTTTAGCTGACAAAGAAGTTTTAGGCAACGCAATTGTTACAATTCCTGAACTTAAAACTACTGAAGAAATCAAAGCTGTCACACAAGAATTGAAAGATTTACAAAAAGCTTTAGTTCAAAAAGCAGATAAAACAGAACTTGTGAAAGCTCTTGAAAAAGCAAAAACTTTAGGTGACTTAGTCGCAACTGACAAAGAAGACAAAGCCGTTCAAGATGCAGTCACAGCTGGTAATACAGTCAATGAAGATGGCAATGCGACTACTGAACAAGTAGCAAATGCCACAAAAGCTATCAACGATGCAATTGCTGTGAAAGAACGTCAAGACGCTTTAGATGAATTACAAAAAGCAATTGACGATGCTAACACAGTTAAGAAAGATGACTACAAACCAAATACAGTGACACCGTTTGAAGCAGCAGTCACAGCGGGTGAAACTACGAAAGATGACGCAACTAAATCAGTTGAAGAAATCAAAGCAGCTACAAAAGCAATTACTGATGCTAAAAATGCATTAGATAAAAAAGCAGACAAAACAGAGTTGGACACATCTGTGACAACAGCTGAAAATATAGGTGCGCTTGATACAAATGATAAAGAAGATAAAGCTGTTCAAGACGCTTTAGACAAAGCGAAAACAGTACAAGTTGATCAAAATGCAACGCAAGAAGCAGTGAATACAGCTAAAACTGAATTAGATAATGCGTTAAATGCTAAAAAAGCACAAGATACTAAAGAAGCTGTTGAAAAACAAAATGCTTTAGATGCATTGAAAGCAGAGCTTGAAAAAGCAAAAACAGTTAATAAAGAACTTTACACTACAAACAGCGTAAAAGTTTTAACTGACTCTGAAACTGCAGGACAAAATGTGGTTGATAATGCAGCTAATAAAACAACTCAAGAAATTGAGGAAGCAACAAAAGCATTGAAAGATGCTCAAGCAAACTTAGTTTCAAAAGCAGATAAAACAGAACTTGTGAAAGCTCTTGAAAAAGCAAAAACTTTAGGTGACTTAGTCGCAACTGACAAAGAAGACAAAGCCGTTCAAGATGCAGTAACAGCAGGTGAAGCTGTTAATGAAGATCACAATGTAACACAAGAACAAGTTGCTAACGCAACAAAAGCAATTAACGATGCGATTGCTGCAAAAGAACGTCAAGATGCTTTAGATGCTTTAACAAAAGCTATTAAAGAAGCAAATTCAGTAGTTAAAGATGAATACAAACCAAACACAGTCACTCCATTAGAAGAAGCTGTTAAAGCTGGTGAAACAGCTCGTGCTGATGCTACTAAGACTGTTGAAGAGTTGAAACAAGCAGCACAAACAATTACTGATGCTCAAAATAAACTTGAACTTAAAGCAAATAAAGAAGAATTGAATAAAGTTGTTAAAACTACAGAAACTTTAGAGCTTAATCCAGCTGATAAAGAAGATAAAGCGGTTCAAGGTGCATTAAATACTGCTAAAGAAGTTCAAGCAGATCAAAACGCATCACAAGAAACAGTTGATAAAGTTAAAACTGATCTTGAAAATGCAGTAAAAGCTAAAACAACTCAAGATAAAGTAGACGCATTCAACAAAGCGCTTGATGCATTGAAAGCAGAACTTGAAAAAGTAAAAACTATCGACAAAGACTTCTACACTCCTAATAGTGTTAAACCAGTTACAGATGCTGAAACTGCAGGTCAAACTATTGTAAATAATTCTGCTGATAAAACAGTTGAAGAAATCAATAAAGCAACACAAGACTTGAAAGAAGCACAAAAACACTTAGTAGAAAAAGCTGACAAAGTTGAACTTGATAAAGTCATCGACACAGCAGAAAATACTGAATTGAACGTAAATGATAAAGAAGATAAAGCAGTCAAAGATGCTTTAGACAAAGCTATCAAAGTTCAAGAAGACTTGAATGCAACACAAGAAGAAGTCGACAAAGCTCAATCTGATTTAGCAAAAGCGCTTGAAAATAAAGCAGCTCAAGACAAAGCTGACCAAGAAAAAGTACAAGCGTTCAACAAAGCGTTAGAAGCGTTGAAAGCACAACTTGCAAGCTCAAGAACAGTGGTTAAAGATAACTTCACACCAAACAGCGTTGCTCCATTCCAAGAAGCACAAGCGGTGGCACAAGGTATCGTAAACAATCCAGAATCCGTAACAGTGGAACAAGTTGTCAAAGCAACAGAAGTCTTGAAATCAACACAATCAAGCTTAGTAACCAAAGCAGATAAATCAGAACTTGAAAAAGTAATTGAAACTGCTGAAGGATTAGACTTGAATGTAACTGATAAAGAAGACAAAGCTGTAAAAGAAGCATTAGATACAGCAGTAACTGTTGAAGCAGATCAAAACGCAACGCAAGAGTCTGTGAACAAAGCAACTTCTGAGTTAGAAAAAGCAATCG
>NZ_KV820956.1:0-2084 GCF_001815505.1 Staphylococcus sp. HMSC072B07
AATCCGGAATTGTTACTGCTCCTGTTACATCCTCCTCAGTTGTTGGTGTTCCGTAATCTTTTGTGACTTCGTCTGTTGTTGGTTCATACACTTCATTATCTGGTTGTTGGTCTGTAATAGAGAATGAATCAATAGCTAATGCTGTAGTTAATGATTCTGTAGAAACACCTTGTTTGAATACTGCAGATGAGAATACGTCTGATACTTTTGCATCTTCTGGTACTGTTAAAGGTACTGAACCTACTGTTCCATCTTCTGCAGAAGTTACAGTAACTGGATCTCCGAATTTTTCGCCATTTTTGAACCATTGCACTTGATATTCACGATTTGGTAATAAGCCACCTGTTCTAGATTCTGCAGTATCACCTGGTCTAGCTAATTCATCTGTTGAGTTATAATTCGTGATGTCGTGCATTGGTTGTGGTGCTAAAAGTGCAAAATCCACGCCTGATGTGTTATATGAGCTTTGAGCACTTGGTCCAATTGGTAAAACATCATCACTAAGCTCTTCAAACATGTTAGTTTGGAAATTATTACTCCAAATAGCATAGTCTTCAACAAGCGGTGTAACATATACGTAATCAGAGTTGATATGTCTGTGTTTTTGTCCAATTGTTCCATTCCAAGCCATTAAGTTATTATGGGAAACGTCTTTATCAGCTACAACTTTACCATACTCTTCATCTGAGATAGTTTTAGAAATGCTTGTACCTGAATTTTGTTTATAAGCACTAATACCATAAATACCTTTGAACGGAATGTAATAATCACCGTTAGAATCTACATTTGCTACAACAGTTTCAGCAATGTGTGATCCTACACCATTTTTCGCTTCATAATCAGCGATAATTTGTGCTTGTGCAGCTTTGAAATCATCTAATGTATAACCACTGTGTTCTTTTTTCCAAGTATCAAATAATCTAGTTACTTCGTCATTTACATATGATGCAGCGACTTTTGTATTAGTTGCATTAACATCCCAAGTATCTTTACCCCAACGTCTTGCATCAGAGCCATTAGGATCCCCGTTTTCATACCATACGTTACCGCGAATTGTACCGTAATTACCTGTATTTTCAAATTGGCCATTTGAAGTACCAGATGTTGTACGTTCATTTTCTGGTTTTAGTAACCAATCAACATTATTATGTTTTTCTTGAAGTACAACTTGTGAGTTAACAATTCTATTGACTCCTGCTGTAAAGTCCCAAGATTCATTTTTTCTAGTAAGACGATCGTGATAACCATACATTTGGTCACCGTGTTTAACAACATCGTATTTAGATGGATCTGGATTTTTAACCCAAGTTCTTATAGCGAATTTGGAGTCTCCTGCTAATTTAAATTTATAAGTATTGCCATTCTCATCTGTAACTGGTTTGGATAAGTCAAATGCAAATGAGCCATCTGGGTTTGTAGTAGTGTAATATACTGGAGATACAAAACCTTTTCCGTTTACCCATTGTAAGTAAACATTAACTCCTGGCAATGGTACTGCATCTTTTTGAGAAGAATCTGAGTGATTACCATTTCTATAGACCCATGCTTTACCACTATAAGTTTGTTTTTTAGTAGCATCACCTGGTGAGTATATAGCACTATTTTCTGCTAATTCTTGTAAATCTGACGTATTAGCACGATCCATTACCATTGCTCTATTACGTAACAAGTTTCTAACAGGTGTGTTAGAAGTTGTCTTCGTTTTAGAAGATGTGTTTGTTGTATTAGCAACTACTGGAGTTGAATATTGATCATTAGTTGCCGATTTTTCTTTAATTAAAGCAGCTAAAATTTCATTTTCATCAGCTTTATTAACACCTTGTTTATTTAAAGCAGCTAAAATTTCGTCCTCAGATACTCCTGTTTCATTTGCTACATTCTTAACTTCATTTACAGTTTCTTTTTCTGAAATTGGTTGATTTGTTGTAGTTTCTTTAGTCGCTTCTTCTGTTGAGGGTTGTTCTGTTGTACTTTCTTTACTTGCCTTCTCTTCTGTTGAAGGCTGTTCTGTTGTTGTACCTTCACTTGTTGCTTTTTCTTCTGTTGAAGGTTGTTCTGTTGTGCTTTCTTCAGTTGCCTTCTCT
>NZ_KV820956.1:2184-4184 GCF_001815505.1 Staphylococcus sp. HMSC072B07
GCCTTCTCTTCTGTTGAAGGCTGTTCTGTTGTTGCACCTTCACTTGTTACTTTTTCTTCTGTTGATGCTTGTTCTGTACTAGCATTTTCTTCTGCTGCTTTAGCTACATCATGTCCTGCCCCAAAGATTAATGTTGCACCTACTAAAATTGATGCAGTACCTACTGTGAATTTTCTTATGGAATATTTGTTATTGATATTTGGTAGAAAATCTAATTTCCTTCTTGTTTTTTTCAAAAAAAACAGCCCCTTTTTCTTTAGTGTTAATCATAAATATGTCGAAGTAAACAATATAGTGTAATTCAAAGTTTAGTATATCCAAAAAAAATTATATAACAACAACTTTGAGCAAGACATTCGAGGAAAGTTACATACCTCGACATAGGATTCTTATGAACGTTTGATTTTTGTTAGACTGAATGAAAGTATGTATAATAAATGAACAGTTTTTAGATGTTTTGTAACGAGTTAAACAGCTTAGTGATTATAATTCAAATTAAATTATGTATCAAAGTTAGCTTTAACACTTAATCAGTGTTATTGTATAGTAATGATATAATTAGATTCCCTGATATAGAGTAGTTATGGTAGGAACGATTACCTATATTACTATGTATTGAGATAGGAATATAAATGTTAACTATCATATAAAAAAGTTCGAAAATTCGGAGTGTTTATTGTGAGAAACAAAGGAGGATAATTTTTAGAATCGGTCAAATAGAAAATAAAAAGATTAAAGTTATTCTATATTAACGGAGTGGGAAAGATGGATAGAGACTACTTCATTTTTAAAGAAATATTAAACAGTGAAGATTATAAAAAAGTTAAGGCCAACCAAAAATATATATTAGCATTGATGTATTCATTTATGAATGTTTATAACAAATTGTCAATAAACCAAAATCAAATTATTCAATTAGCTAATATAAGTCGAGAAACTTTTAGACAAAGTAAACGGATACTAAAAAAGCATAAACTTATTGAATATACTTATTATTCTAAAGTACATCTAAACATGCCAGTAAATCGGGAGAAAATATATATTCACATTGATTTAATAAATGGAAAATACAGTCATTTAAGTAATGGAGCAAAACTTTTCTATAGTTATTTTTTAAATGAACAAAATAACTTGAATGAGCGCTATATAAAATATACATTATCTGGAATAATGAATGAGTTTGGCGGCACTTATAATACAATAGAAAATATTTGTCAGGAACTAATACAGGAAAAGTTATTAGTTAAAAAGAAAGAAGGCGTTTCATATATTTACCACTTCAAAGAAATATAAAGAATTATAAAATGTATATAACCTACAATCATTAAAAAAAGAAGTATAGGTGTAGCTAAATCATTAAGCACTTCCGTAATGTAACGCGGCTGGGATATAATTGTTCTGAAACCTAATAAAAATGAAAATCGTTCCTTTTTTATTTGACAGAGAACCAAATAGAACTGGTGGGCTAAAATACAGAGATTAAGCAGCATAAAGTTGCTTGATCTCTTTTTTTGGATTAGCTGCAAAAAGATTTGTACATAAAATGATACGACTGCGTAAATTACCAAAATTTCTATAACCAAAAGATATTCTCTGTATCAGCTTTATTTTAGTATTTATTCCCTCAAATAGACCGTTGGTCAATTTACTTATTCAAAAGTATTTCTTATCATACTATTGTGCTTTCTAAGTGTCTTAACAGCTGTTTGAAGTTTAGGAGCAACGCTATTGATTTCTATATTTTTCAAGGCAGTTTCAAAAGCAGCTTTATTAATTATTCGAGTAACTGTGGAATTACTGACATGACAAGATTCAGCAACAGATTTTTGCGAACGTATGTCTATCGACTTATTCAGCACAGCTAATCGTGTGTTTTTAGAAATATAATAATTCCGCTCAACGACAGGTGTTTCAGCAGTAAAATAACTGCAGCGCTTTTTAAAACCATTTTTAATTATAGAATAGCTCGTATTTTCGTGTCCGCAAAGTTTACATCGCTT
>NZ_KV820956.1:4284-5981 GCF_001815505.1 Staphylococcus sp. HMSC072B07
AACCTTATCTTCAAAAGTGATATTTTTATCTTTATTTCCAAACGTTATTGATAGAGTAATTAGACATAGGCGCATTATCCCCTTAATTATTGGTGGTAGAATACTTCTAATTATAGAAATAATTACGCTTTTTTGTATCAAAAATAGTACTAGTGATTATCACCAGTACTAAATAATATAGAGCAAAAAAATCGAGGCAGCTCCAATAATTTAATTGTTGAAGCTACCTTAATTCTTAATATTAACCAAAGAAACCAGAAATAACATCAATACCTTGAGCTAATGCTTTAGCAATATTAGTACCCATAGTTACCCAATCTTGGTTTAGACCTGACTGAATTGCTTGACCAATAGCATCTACAATACCTGCCATAAATATTCCCTCCTTACATATTAATCATTCAATTTTAAGTTAAGCTAAAGTAACAATGAGTTTCATAATAGATCAGTTATATTGTCAATAACTGTTATTAGTCTCATATTCTTTCGCTGTCACTATCTAAATTATATAAGATTCTTTGGAATTATAGTTTGAAATTTCGCATATGCTTGTTTAAAGTTCCTAAACGTTTATTTCAGCTTTATAAAACATTTATATTAGACGAGATTGTATTCTTAAGTGTATAACCATAATTCTCTTAATCCTGTGTAAAAATAAGTTTATTAAACATAGTGAATTAAGAATAACTATACAAACCAAAAACAAAAGTTTATTTGTTCTACAGAAAAATATTCTGTACCTAAAAAGTTAGAGGTTCTGTTAAAAGGAAGCAAAATAATAATGGCTCTTTGTCAAATTCGATTGATGTATAAAAATTGAGTCGAAATATACTTATTAGTTTTTTAAATTCACGGTTCAAAGATTGAATGAGATGGAAACAATCCAGAATAATTTCTACGTTTGGAAATAACTTCTTGAAAAAAATTAAGGACTATATATCCATCGTTACAGATTTAACGTTTTCTCGCACAATTTTTTCTAATATCATAAAGTAATCAAACAAAGCTCTTATCTCTGATCAGGAAGAATATCTATAATTCTGTATGTATCACCTTCACAATATATATAAAGTTCATTTTGCCTACGATATTTTTTACACTTTTAAATTCATCTATCATGATATGTTGAGGTGGTTTATTAAATGGTCTTAGTTTTACACTTCCGGCTATTTTATTAATATAACGTATCACTGATATAGTACTAATATTGTTATCTAACTCAACACTTTTACATGATCTATTTTCTCTGCTTTGATAAAGAAAATGAAGTATTAAGTTATTACCGAAGTTATAATATTGTTTGACAAAAGAATTTTTTGATACAAATGAATGACGACAGCCATGACAAAAGAATCTTTGCTTTTTTAATTCTAAATAACTAGGAGTACCTTGTGTTTTAATAATTTAATTATCGTTTTACGCTTAACGTTTTTAAGGATTAAATTATTTTGATTAACTACTCCACAGTTTTTATAACAGTCAGGCGTATATGTAAGTATTCCTTTAAAAATTAGTGTTCTTACTAATTTTCTATATGTTACTTATGGTTTTCTTCAAAAACAATGTTTTCCCCTTTTTAATCAATTATTTTTTCTTATATAATAAATAATGTGTACCTATCTTAGAACAATTTTAAAAGACCCGCTTACATTTAAAGTAAGCGGGTCTCAGACCGTAGACAAACTACCGTTATAACT
>NZ_KV820957.1:0-226 GCF_001815505.1 Staphylococcus sp. HMSC072B07
ACAATCGACAGCGGTTTCTACAAACCAGTACAAGAAACACCACAAGAACCAGCAACTTACACAGTTGGTGATAAAGTTTGGGAAGACACAAACAAAGACGGAGTACAAAACTCAAATGAACCAGGTATCCCTGGTGTTGAAGTAACATTAACGAAACCAGACGGTTCAACAGTTACGACAACAACAGACAATAACGGTAACTATGAGTTTACAAACTTACCGAACG
>NZ_KV820958.1:0-3044 GCF_001815505.1 Staphylococcus sp. HMSC072B07
TCGGCGGTTCGTATTTAACGGTATCTAACTCATGTTTGTATTTTTCTAGTTTTTTCAGTGACTCTTCGGGGCTTTGGCCTTTCTGTTCATATTCTAGTAATGCATAATCTGAGCCGCCGTGTGAATCTCTGGACTCGTTATAGTCTTCAATGCCAACACGGATAATATCCTTTGCATTATCAATATCTGCGTCGGTTCTGGCATACAGTTCAGCAGCTTTTGAGTCAAAATACCATCTATCTTGTTTCTTTATTTCTTTAATCAATTCTTTTTGGTTCATTTCAAGCATTCTATCTAAATTCGGTTTTGGTGGCGTATTGGCGACGTAAATTTTCATTTTGCCGTTTTTGGTAATGATATAGCGGTTGATGATAGACGCTTTCTCTAAAGTAGGTGTCTTCGTATCGGTTGCGACAAACCAGACACGCTCTTTATCTTCCTGCATCATTTCACCGACCTTCATTTCACCCTCTTTGGTCGTTTTCTTTTGTCGCTCATCTTCTTTGTTTGAACATGAAGCGAGGACTACTGTTAGAATTAATGTAAAAATCAGTAAGTATCTTGTCTTCATAATGTGTTCATCTGCCTTTCTCATTGTGATTATCCTCTTTTGTTTAATCGACTTTTGGAAATAATCTGTTTTTAAGATGTTTGATGTTTTGGATAGAATCAGCTTCTTCGCCTTCTTTCAAAAAATCAAAGTCGCTTAGTATCAAGAAAAGAAGAAACTCGTTTCTAAAAAAACAAAAAGCAAACCAAAATTTTAGCATATCTCACCTATTATCATAATCATAGATTTACAAAATATACACAAGCAAGTATATATCTTGATGCATACATCAATTTAGGTTAATATTTAAATATAAAATAAACATTATACAGTATGAGTAACTTTTGCTTTTGTCGTTAGCTCTCCTTAATTTGAGGGTTAACGACTTTTCTTATTATTGAATTTATTAATAAGAAAAGAAGAAACTCGTTTCTAAATCAAATTTACTATATTTATTGAAATCCGAAATTAAAAAAGTGATATTTACACAATTTCAGAAGAAGAAAAAACATTACAACATTTCTAAAAAGGAGTATCAAAATGCGTGATTTTAGTGAAAAAGAAATAGAAAAATACATAAAATACTTTGATGAAAACATGATAGACATAAACGAAGTAAAAGGATTTTGCCATATATGTGGCAAACCTCTAAAAGGTTCAGAACTTCCAAAAGGAGCAGAAAAAAGAGTAGTTTGTTTAGAAGATTTAGACGTATTCATCGAGATATTCACAGAATTAGAAGAGGAAAATGCACTATAACTTAAGCCGACATTCTTCTACAAGTTTAGGGTTTGTTAAGGGTTCTCCTAATTGATCAATAATTTTCTCGGCATAAATGCATACTCTATTTCTTTTTCTCAACTTTAAATATATCCATCCTTTTCCAAAGCATTTATAACGTTTATAACTGCTGGAGCTATTATACCTTTGTCATATATCGAGAAAAAATTAGTATCAGTAATTTTATTGTTAATTTTATAATCAAAAGTTTCAGCAGAGAACAGAAAGCAATTTAATATCACACTCTCTTTAGTATTAGGATATGCCGGTCCTTCTACCAATTTCTAAAATGATATTTCACTTTTTTCAATACTTAAAGAAAGTTCTTCTCTTAATTCTCTTATTAATACTTCATCAAAATTTTCTTTGTCTTCGATTTTCCCTCCTGGTAGATAATATTTATTATTATCATAAGTTCTCACTAAAAAAATACTTTTCCTTTAAATATTTACTAAACATGCACAATTATAAGTCGCCAAGTAAATCCCTCACTTTTAAGATGATTAGTTGCTAGCTCTAAGCCTAATTGATTACGTTATTCTGGCGTAACTTCACCTAAATTAAAAGATTGTATGTGCTTGAATGTCATTTTTCTACTGTACAAAGCCTTAATTTGTTTAAATGTTGATTTAGCATAATATACATCACAATTCAAACTACTTTTTTCTGTGTAATTGATTGTTCGACTTGCCGATTTGGTGTTATCTAATTTAGTTGTTGTCATTACTATCATCTCTATTGCTTGTTTTAGTTAAAACATCTGTTAAAAATCCCTATAATGCGAAAACTAATAAAAATAAAAGAGAATATTTATGGTTAATATAATCCGTTGTTAAAGAAAGAACAGCATAAACAATTACAAATATTAACAAGAGTAAAAAAAATCTTAGCTTAGTTTTTCCATATTTCATCTAACCTTTCATGCAACACTTTTATATTACGTTTTAATCTTTTATAATCTGGCGCTTCATACATTTGTATATTTCTTTCTGCTCCAGAACTTATTATTGTAATTAACACAGCGGCGATTAGCAGTATAATTAAAAAAGGTGTCCATGATCATGAAATATCGTGTAAGATACCAAATAGTAGTGCCCTAAAGAAGCAAATGAGTATCCAATTATTTGAGCCATACCTGATAATTTAGCTGCAGAAATTCCATCCGTAGTTCTTAAGTTGAAGAAGGTGTTTTAACCAGTCCAAAAGTTATACCGCTGACAATGCCAATAATAATTAAAGGATAGACATCTGGGGCATAAACATCATGAGGTGGTATGAACATAAACCAATAGTTAAATATATTATTGAGAGAAAAATTATTGAAAAAGTGGAATTTTGGTTATATGGAGATTTTCAGGTATAATAAGGGTGTTATTATGAAGAAGTTGTATGAACAGTTTCTTCTTCAAAAAAGAAAAATGTTGTGCAAATTTCCATAAATAGTTTTTTAGGTTGGTTATATAGAGGTTTTCAAGTATAATATAGGTATCATTATGAAAAGGAAGTGAAGCTTTTGAAAAAATCAAAAAAACGTTTAGACTTTTTACCTAACAAGTTAAACAAGTATTCAATTAGAAAATTCACAGTAGGTACAGCCTCTATTTTAGTAGGTGCTACTTTATTTTTCGGGGTTAATAATGAAGCGCATGCGGAAGAAATGATTGAATCGCCAAAAGAAAGTAATACAGGAGCAACAAAAGAAGCTGCACCGGAA
>NZ_KV820959.1:0-574 GCF_001815505.1 Staphylococcus sp. HMSC072B07
GGTAAAGATGGCCGTGACGGAGTAGACGGTAAATCAATCACAGTAACGGGTCAAACAATCGATCCGAATGGCAATACAGTAGTGACATTCAGCGATGGCAACTCAATTACAGTACCGAAAGGCAAAGACGGAACTTCGGTTACAGTCAAAGGTACAAGCCAAGATCCAAACGGTAATACAGTAATCGAATTCAGTGATGGCTCTAAAGTAACTGTTCAACGCGGTAAAGATGGCCGTGACGGAAAAGACGGTAAATCAATCACGGTGACAGGCCAAACAATCGATCCGAACGGCAACACAGTAGTGACATTCAGTGACGATAATTCAATTACAGTACCAAAAGGTAAAGATGGCACTTCAGTTACAGTCAAAGATTCACATCCAGATGCAGATGGTAATATAGTGATTGAATTTAGTGATGGCTCTAAAGTAACTGTTCAACGCGGTAAAGATGGCCGTGACGGAAAAGACGGTAAATCAATCACGGTGACAGGCCAAACAATCGATCCGAATGGTAACACAATAGTGACATTCAGTGACGGCAACTCAATTACAGTACCGAAAGGCAAAGACG
>NZ_KV820959.1:674-920 GCF_001815505.1 Staphylococcus sp. HMSC072B07
TGACATTCAGCGATGGTAATTCAATTACAGTACCGAAAGGTAAAGACGGCATTTCAGTTACAGTTAAAGGTACAAGCCAAGATCCAAACGGTAATACAGTAATTGAATTCAGTGATGGCTCTAAAGTAACTGTTCAACGCGGTAAAGATGGCCGTGACGGAGTAGACGGTAAATCAATCACAGTGACAGGTCAAACAATCGATCCGAATGGTAACACAGTAGTGACATTCAGCGATGGTAATTCAA
>NZ_KV820959.1:1020-5880 GCF_001815505.1 Staphylococcus sp. HMSC072B07
CAAACGGTAATACAGTAATTGAATTCAGTGATGGATCAAGAATCACTATTCAAAAAGGAAATGATGGTAGAGATGGTCGAGATGGACGTGACGGCAGAGATGGACGTGACGGCAGAGATGCTCAACCAACACAACCGATATATATCATCAATAACTACATTGATAATGATAATACGAATGTGATTATCTTTAGCGATGGTCAACGTGTTGATATTCCTTGTGATGCGAACGGTAATGCGGTTGTGATTATTGGATATAATCATGATGTGAAAGGTAATGTAATATTACAATGTGCAGATAATACAAGAATTATCGTACCTTGCAGAAAACCAGACACACCAAAAGTGACAATTCCAATGATTCCATTGGTTCCAGCACAACACAATACTGTGACACCACCAGTACCGACACCAGTGCCAACACCGACACCGGTACCAGTACCAAATACGGTACCAGTACCGAATACAGTACCAGTACCGAATACAGTACCGGTGCCAAATACAGTACCAGTACAAAATACAGTACCAGTACCGAATACGGTACCAGTACCAAATACAACACCAGATACAGTTACACCAAGTGGAAACAATGGTACACCAACATCGGATACTCATGGTTATACTGGATTCATTAATGTAAATAATGATCATGGTCATAAATTCGTAGGTAAACAAACTACGCATAAAGTGGTTTATCATAATGTAGAACAACCACAACCAAAAGTAACAACAAAACCTAAACAAACAGCTAAAGCTTTACCTGAAACAGGTTCAGACGATACAGCAGCATTAGTTTATGGTGCAATTATGGCTGGTTTAGGTGCAACAACAGTACTTGGATCAAGACGTCGTAAAGAAGAAGAATAAGATTAAGTTCTAAGTATGTAAGAACCGGGCTTCGGCCTGGTTCTTTTTATTGCGAGTAATGTAATCGCTTTCTTATTTTAGATTTTTTGAATTGAATAAATTTATCTAAATTTCTGAAAAATAATGTTGACTTTTTCTGTCAGACTTTGTAATATATGGAATATAAATGAATTGAATAAAACTATCTTATCCAGAGAGGCGGAGGGACAGGCCCTGCGAAGCCTCGGCAACAGGATTAATTATGAAGATTAATTACTGTGCCAATTCCTACAGTAGAACACTGTGAAGATGAGACGAGCCGATATATGTATCCCGAGGACTTGTTTCATTAGTCCTCGGGAGTTTCTTTTTATAGAGTTATCTCAAAATAGTTAACATTCATTTATTTCAAATTATTAAGGGGGATTTACCTATGATTGAGTTCAAGGATGTCAATAAAACATTCCGTAAACGCTCAACGGAAATTCAGGCTTTGAAAGATGTCAGCTTTACTGTAGAACGCCAAGAAATATTCGGTGTCATCGGGTATAGCGGTGCTGGTAAAAGTACGTTAATCCGATTAGTCAATAAGCTTGAAAATGTGACATCAGGAAACATTATTGTGGATGGTCATGACATCAATCAATACAGCAAAAAAGAATTGCGTAAAGTGAAGAAAAATATAGGCATGATTTTCCAGCATTTCAATTTATTAAATTCTAAGACAGTATTCAATAATGTTGCGATGCCGCTCATCCTTGAAGGCAAGGAAAAGTCATACATAAAAGAGAAAGTTGACGAAATGCTTGAGTTCGTAGGTCTAGGAGATAAAGGTTCACAGTATCCTAATGAGTTATCGGGTGGTCAAAAACAAAGAGTTGCGATTGCGAGAGCTTTGGTTACTGATCCTAAAATCTTGTTATGTGATGAAGCAACAAGTGCTTTAGACCCAGCAACAACAGATTCAATCTTGCGATTGTTGAAGAAGGTCAATCGAACATTTGACGTTACCATTTTATTGATTACCCATGAAATGGGCGTGATTCAACAAATCTGCGATAAAGTTGCGGTTATGGAGCAAGGCAGTGTCATCGAAATCGGCAGTGTATTAGAGGTGTTCAGTCATCCTAAGACGAAAACTGCGAAAAGCTTCGTTTCTACAGTTATCAGTACAGATATTAGTGATAAGATGATTCATCAATTACCAACTGACGCAGATTATGTGGACGTCAAAGTTTATCTAGAAGGTTCACAAATTGGGTTGTCAGTGATTCAAACATTAATTAAAGACTTCAATTTAGATGTGAATGTTATTTATGCATCGATGTCAGATATTCAAGATACTTCAGTCGGTTATTTAACACTTCGTATCAAAGGATCAAATGAAAGTAAGCAACGTGCATTTGATTATATGAAACAAAGTCATATTGAATTTGAGGAGGTCGTATAACATGCTTGGATCTACATTAGATTCGTCTCAATTAATGGAGGCGTTATATCAAACGTTATTGATGGTCTCTATTTCATTAGTAATCGGTTCTTTAATCGGTATTCCGCTTGGTGTACTACTTGTAGTCACTAAGAAAGATGGTATATGGGAAAATGTGGTGATTTATCATATTCTCAACCCTGTCATCAACGTATTGCGTTCGGTACCCTTCATTATTTTATTAATTGCGATTGTGCCATTCACAAAATTAGTGGTAGGTACATCAATTGGGACAGCCGCTGCAATCGTACCGTTAACAGTTTATGTCGCACCTTATATTGCGAGATTGGTTGAAAACTCATTATTAGAAGTGAATTCAGGTGTGATTGAAGCAGCAAATGCGATGGGTGCATCACCGCTTCAAATCATCCGTTACTTCTTATTACCTGAAGCATTAGGTTCATTGATTTTAGCATTAACAACAGCAATTATCGGTTTAATCGGAGCAACTGCCATGGCCGGCGCTGTCGGCGGAGGCGGTATTGGTGACCTGGCACTTGCTTATGGTTATCAACGTTTCGACACAATCGTCATTGTGATTACAGTAGTCATTTTAGTTATTATGGTTCAGCTGATTCAATCTTTAGGGAATGTCTTGGCTAAGAAAATTCGTAGAAATTAAACAAGTAAAGGGGAAGTCATTGAATGAAGAAATTATTAGTATTAGCAATCGCATTTGTGGTTCTTTTAGCTGCATGCGGTAAGAAAGATGATAGTAAAACAGTTACAGTCGGTGTAGCATCTAACGAAACAAAAGTATGGGATAAAGTTGCAGAACTTGCGAAAAAAGATGGTATTACAGTGAAAGTTAAACAATTCTCTGATTACAATGTACCAAACAAGGCGCTAAACGATGGGGATATCGAAATGAACGCATTCCAACACTTTGCATTCTTAGATCAATATGAAAAAGCGAATAAAGGTACAAAAATCACACCGATTCGTACGACAGTATTTGCGCCATTAGGTATCTATTCTAAAAAGATTAAAGACATTAAAGACTTAAAAGACGGTGCGAAAGTTATCATTCCAAACGATGTTTCTAACCAAGCACGTGCATTAAAATTATTAGAAAAAGCAGGTTACATCAAACTTTCTAAAGACTTCGGTTTAAAAGGCGGCATTAAAGATATCGAAGAAAACAAAAAGAATTTAGATATCAAAGCAGTAGATGCACAACAAACAGCACGTGCATTAGACGATGTAGATATTTCAGTTATCAACAACGGCGTAGCAACTAAAGCAGGTTTAGATGCGAAGAAAGATCCAATCTACTTAGAAAAAGATGATACAAAAGCATCACAACCATACATCAACATTATTGCAGTAAACTCTAAAGACAAAGACGATAAAACATTGAAAAAAGTTGCGGCACTTTATCATTCTAAAGAAGCTCAAAAAGCTTTAAAAGAAGAAGTTAAAGATGGCGAAATCGTGGTTGATTTAAAACAAGATGAAATCAAAAAAATTCAAGACAGCTTAAAATAATAACACAGCTATCATTTAAATGGCCGGCAAATCTTCTAGGTTTGTCGGCTAATTTTATGTGACGAATGCAGACTTCATCAACTTGTATGTATTATCAGCCGGCAAAGTGTGGGTACTGACAAAAGGGGGTAAAGAGTTAGTGCTAGAAAATCACATTCACTTAGGAGTGATTATCGATGGAAGTATTATATTATGGAGACCATGAAGAACAATTAATTGATGTTTATGCATCAAATGATAAAAATGGAGAACATGCTGATAAATGGATTGTGTTAGTTCATGGTGGTTATTGGCGCCAAAAATTTGATCGTTCTTTAAATGATAAAATGATTGAAGTTTTAACAAATAAAGGCTACAATGTCGCAAATGTTGAATATCGTCGTGGAGAACATAAATGGCCTACACCAGAAGAGGACGTTAAAAAAGCAGTTCAAACATTTAGGAATTCTGAATTTGTAGGTGAAGGTCAATCATTGATTCTTATAGGACATTCAGTGGGTGGACAACTCGTATTGAATAATGAAGATGAAGCGGATAGAATTGTCGCATTATCACCTGTTACTGATGTACCATATACAAAAGCAAAAGAATTAGGACGAAACGCAGCAGAAGAATATTTTGGTGATGTTTCAGAAGATATATTATATGCGGCATCACCCATTTCACGTTTGCCATTGAATACTAAAACATTAATCATTCATGGTTTTGATGATACACAAGTAGAGATTGATACAACGATTGATTATGTGACAAAAAATACTGAAAACACGATTGATTTATATGCATTTTCAAGTTTAGCTCATATGGATAACATTGAACCTGAAGGCAGACACTTTGACTTGATGTTAGAATGGGTTGATCAAGAACAAGAAAATGAAGAGAATTAAATAACTCTAAGGAAACTATAATAGTAAAACACATTGGGAATGGAGCAATCCATTCCTTTTTTATATTGTAACGTTATTTGTATGTCTAAAATTCATAGAAAAGCATATTTAATTCTCTTGGCTCTCTGTCAAATAGGACTGGTGAGCTAAA
>NZ_KV820960.1:0-201 GCF_001815505.1 Staphylococcus sp. HMSC072B07
ACGATTCAACAAAAGTACCTAATGGTCAAACACCGGGCACATTCGATGTCCCAGTGACAGTCACTTATCCAGACGGCACAAAAGATTACGTAACGGTTAAAGTTACAGTGAATCCGCAACCACAAAACGATAAATATGAACCGACTGCGGGAGAAATCACAAAACCATATGGCACACCAACTACTCCAGAAGAAGTTAAAG
>NZ_KV820961.1:0-269 GCF_001815505.1 Staphylococcus sp. HMSC072B07
AGGCTGAGGTTTTGCCATTAAACTACACCCGCATTAACGATTATGGGGCGGCTGATGGGAATCGAACCCACGAATGTCGGAACCACAATCCGATGTGTTAACCACTTCACCACAACCGCCAGACAAATAATAAAAATAAGAATGGTTCAGGACAGAGTCGAACTGCCGACACATGGAGCTTCAATCCATTGCTCTACCAACTGAGCTACTGAACCTTAATTAATAATGGCGGTCCCGACGGGAATCGAACCCGCGATCTCCTGCGTGAC
>NZ_KV820962.1:0-300 GCF_001815505.1 Staphylococcus sp. HMSC072B07
CGAATGTCGGCAACCCTGAATTGGACTCAAACGGAACAACAACAACAGTAACTGTAGACAATGCAGACGATAAAACAATCGACAGCGGTTTCTACAAACCAGTACAAGAAACACCACAAGAACCAGCAACTTACACAGTTGGTGATAAAGTTTGGGAAGACACAAACAAAGACGGAGTACAAAACTCAAATGAACCAGGTATCCCTGGCGTAGAAGTAACGTTGACAAAACCGGACGGATCAACAGTAACGACTACAACAGACGGAAACGGTAACTATGAGTTTACAAACTTACCGAACG
>NZ_KV820963.1:0-321 GCF_001815505.1 Staphylococcus sp. HMSC072B07
AGCAGGCGCTCTCCCAGCTGAGCTAAGCCCCCATTATACAATTAAGAGTCGGGAAGACAGGATTCGAACCTGCGACCCCTTGGTCCCAAACCAAGTGCTCTACCAAGCTGAGCTACTTCCCGTTATTAAATTATTAAATAATAAATATAAAATGGCGCGCCCGATAGGAGTCGAACCCATAACCTCTTGATCCGTAGTCAAACGCTCTATCCAGTTGAGCTACGGGCGCATTTTATATATATTATGGTGCCGAGGACCGGAATCGAACCGGTACGATAATCACTTATCGCAGGATTTTAAGTCCTGTGCGTCTGCCAGTTC
>NZ_KV820963.1:421-1190 GCF_001815505.1 Staphylococcus sp. HMSC072B07
ATCCCTTCAGCCGGACTTGGGTATTCCTCCAAAAAAATTATATGGACCTTGCAGGACTCGAACCTGCGACCGAACGGTTATGAGCCGTTAGCTCTAACCAACTGAGCTAAAGGTCCTAAATAATTTTACAACTAATAATTAGTGGCGGTGGAGGGGATCGAACCCCCGACCTCACGGGTATGAACCGTACGCTCTAGCCAGCTGAGCTACACCGCCATTGTATAGGTTTATGTTGTAATTAAATATGGTGGAGACTAGCGGGATCGAACCGCTGACCTCCTGCGTGCAAAGCAGGCGCTCTCCCATCTGAGCTAAGCCCCCATATTAATTTAATAATCCTTTTTCTAAGGTTATCGGGAAGACAGGATTCGAACCTACGACCCCTTGGTCCCAAACCAAGTGCTCTACCAAGCTGAGCTACTTCCCGTAGAAAATAAGCGCGCCCGATAGGAGTCGAACCCATAACCTCTTGATCCGTAGTCAAACGCTCTATCCAGTTGAGCTACGGGCGCATGTTTTATATTATATATGGTGCCGAGGACCGGAATCGAACCGGTACGGTAATCACTTACCGCAGGATTTTAAGTCCTGTGCGTCTGCCAGTTCCGCCACCCCGGCATCATAAAATAAAAATGGAGCAGAAGACGGGATTCGAACCCGCGACCCCAACCTTGGCAAGGTTGTATTCTACCGCTGAACTACTTCTGCATGATTCAGTTATAATCGGAAAACTGATGAGCCATAGAGGATTCGAACCTCTGACCCTCTG
>NZ_KV820963.1:1290-27665 GCF_001815505.1 Staphylococcus sp. HMSC072B07
ATATGCGGGTGAAGGGAGTCGAACCCCCACGCCGTAAGGCGCTAGATCCTAAGTCTAGTGCGTCTGCCAATTCCGCCACACCCGCGTTTAAATGGTGAGCCATAGAGGATTCGAACCTCTGACCCTCTGATTAAAAGTCAGATGCTCTACCAACTGAGCTAATGGCTCTTGAGAAGGTGCCGGCCAGAGGACTTGAACCCCCAACCTACTGATTACAAGTCAGTTGCTCTACCAGTTGAGCTAGGCCGGCTATTTAAATGGTGGAGAATGACGGGTTCGAACCGCCGACCCTCTGCTTGTAAGGCAGATGCTCTCCCAGCTGAGCTAATTCTCCAAATATATATTGCCTGGCAACGTCCTACTCTTGCGGAACGTAAGTCCGACTACCATCGGCGCTAAAGAGCTTAACTTCTGTGTTCGGCATGGGAACAGGTGTGACCTCTTTGCCATTGTCACCAGACAATATTTTAAATTATTTAATTATGTGCGTTTCAATAACTCACTTAAATTATTTTAACTTCTTTCGTTAACATTTGCAATAGTCAATTTTACACTCAGTTAAAATCTTTTTTACAAAATTGTAACGCGTTCTTTTTGACGACCCTTTAATATTACTACATTCGGTCTTTTATGTCAACACTTATGTATCATCTTTTTCAAGAATTTATATTCATGCAAGATTGCTCATAAAACGTTGCTTTATTTCGTAGAACAATTAACAATTATACAGGGTTTTGAAAATTATGCAAGTGCTTTGCGAAAGTTTTTTAAAAGATATTTACATTTGCCGACCTCCCTCTCTTTTTATAAGAAATCATGTGCTTTTTGAGGCCCTTTATACATATAAAAGCAGGCGTGTCTTAAAAGGTGACACGCCTGCTTAATTATTCATTTTGTTAAGTACTCAGCTTATTTTTGACGCATGTATGGGAATAATAATACGTCTCTGATAGATGGTGAGTTTGTTAATAACATAACAAGGCGATCGATACCAATACCTAAACCACCAGTTGGAGGCATACCGTATTCTAATGCTTCGATATAGTCTTCGTCCATCTCGTGTGCTTCGTCATTACCTTGTTCTTTTTCTTTCAATTGCGCTTCGAAACGTTCTCTTTGGTCAATTGGATCATTCAACTCAGTGAATGCATTCGCATGTTCACGACCCACGATGAATAATTCGAAACGATCTGTGAAACGAGGATCTTCCGGATTTTTCTTAGCTAATGGTGAAATTTCAATCGGATGACCATATACGAAAGTAGGTTGAATTAATGTTTCTTCTACTTTTTGTTCAAAGAATTCATTTAAGATATGACCATATGTCATATGATCTGTAATTTCAATGTTATGTTCTTTAGCTAATGCACGTGCTTCATCATCAGATTTTACATCATAGAAGTTTACACCTGTTGCTTCTTTAACAGCGTCTACAATGTGTACACGTTTCCAGTCAGATTCTAAATCAATTTCATAATCACCGTAAGGGATGACTGCTGTACCTAGTACCGCATTTGAAATATGACGGATTGTACCTTCTGTAATATCCATAATGTCATGGAAATCAGCATATGCCTCATAAAGTTCAATCATTGTGAACTCTGGGTTGTGGCGTGTTGATACACCTTCATTACGGAATACACGGCCGATTTCATATACTTTTTCTAAACCGCCGACGATTAAACGTTTTAAGTGAAGTTCAATCGCAATACGCATATATAGCGTCGCATCTAATGCATTATGGTGTGTCACAAATGGACGTGCTGCTGCACCACCAGGGATTTGATGCATCATTGGTGTTTCTACTTCTAAGAAACCTTTGCTGTTTAAGTAATTACGCATTTCTTGGATGATTTTACTACGGTTGATAAATGTTTCTGTACTTTCTTGGTTTGTAATCAAGTCTAAATAACGTTGACGATAACGTTGTTCAATATCTTGAAGACCATGGAATTTATCTGGTAATGGACGTAATGATTTTGTAAGCATGATGAATGATTTCGCTTTGACGCTTAATTCACCTGTGTTTGTTTTGAACATAACACCTTCAATACCGATAATATCTCCTAAATCTGCCATTTTCCAAATATCAAATTGTTCTTCACCGACTTGGTCTTTACGGACATAAATTTGGATTTGACCAGATAAATCTTGAACGTGCGCAAATCCAGCTTTACCTTTACCACGTTTTGTCATTAAACGACCCGCGATTGAGACATGGCTTTCATCTTCTTTTTCGTGTAATTCTTCTTTAGAGAAAGCATCCCATTTTTCATGTAGTTCAGCTGCGCTCGCTGTACGGTCAAAGCGTTGGCCGAATGGATCAATTCCTAAATCGATTAATTCTTGTAATTTTTGACGGCGGACCTGCATTTGGTCATTCATTTCTTCTGACATGTTATCTCTCCTTATTAAGCTTCTTGTGTTGCTTTATCTGCAGTGATTTCTTTTTGGAAATTCTGCAGGATATCAATCATTTCTTGTTCTGTGTTGGCTTGGTTTAATGCTTTACGGGCTTTTCCGTTGCCTTTAACACCTTTTAGGTACCATGAAGCGTGTTTGCGCATTTCCATAACGCCAACCTTCTCACCCTTTAATTCTACTAGTCGGCGCAGATGTAATAAAGCAATTTCTACTTTTTCTTTCACTGTCGGTTCATCCATCAGCTCGCCTGTTTCTAAATAATGGACTGTACGGTAAATCATCCATGGGTTGCCTAAAGCTTCGCGCCCAATCATCACCGCATCTACGCCAGTTTCATCCAGCATTTTTTGCGCGAGTTCAGGGCTTGTCACATCTCCGTTGCCGATAACTGGAATATTAACCGCTTCTTTCACTTGTCTGATAATATCCCAATCTGCTTTACCTTCATACATTTGCACACGTGTACGGCCATGTAATGAAATCGCAGATGCTCCTGCACGTTCTGCCGCTTTCGCATTTTCCACTGCGTAAATATGATCGTCATCCCAACCAATACGCATTTTGCATGTAACAGGTTTATTGACTTTCTCAACAACTGCAGATACCATTTCATAAATCTTATTAGGGTCAAGCAGCCATCTTGCACCCGCTTCACAACGGATAATCTTATTCACTGGGCACCCCATATTAATATCAATAATATCAGCTGTTGTATTTTGATCAACATAAACTGCAGCTTCGACTAAACTTTCTTTCTCACCGCCGAAAATCTGCAACGATAACGGACGTTCATTTTCATCTATATACAACATATTCATTGTTTTCGGGTTATTGAATAAAATTGCCTTGTCACTGACCATCTCAGCGCAAACTAAACCCGCACCGAACTCTTTGACAGTCAATCTGAATGCAGAGTTGCACACCCCAGCCATAGGAGCGAGTACGACTCTATTGTCGATTTCTACATCTCCAATCTTCCACATAATTATTACCTCTCAATCTATCTCTTACGTTTATTGAACTTTTTTCACAGTTTCGTTAGGAACAGTTATATCTTTAATTTTGGTTTGTGTTCTTGGCTCTATCTTATTTGGTGCAATCTCTTGCAGCGGAATCAAGACAAAAGCACGTTCTGTCATTCGTGGATGCGGAATCGTCAAATCTTGTTCTTCAATGATTTGGTCACCATATAACAGGATATCGATATCTAAAGTACGCGGACCCCAACGTTCTTTACGTACACGATGCAGTTGCTGTTCAATCGCCAAGCCCCTTTCAAGGACGGCTTTTGGTGATAGTTCTGTTTGAATTTCCACACATAAATTTAAAAAATCCGGTTGATCGACATAACCGACAGGCTCAGTTTCATAAAATGATGAAACTTTCACTACTTTAATACCAGATTGTTCATCTAATAAACGTATTGCTTCTTTTAATTGGTTTTCTCGATCTCCGACATTGCTGCCGAGTCCTAAAAATACACCAGTCATTTTGATTCACCCTTGTAATTTCCACACCTACGCCATCATAGTGACCTGGAATCGGCGGTACTTCTTTTGTTATACGTACTTTAGTTTCCAATACCCGATTATAGTGTGAATTTATACGATTTGCAATAAGTGCTGCGAGATGTTCGAGTAAATTTTTAGGTTCCCCTTCCATAATTTCTTTCACATCCGCATAGACTTCCGCATAGTTGATCGTATCTTCTACTTGATCGGACTTTCCTGCTTCAGTTAAATCAGTCGTTAATTCAACATCTACAACAAAGATTTGTCCAATTTCATTTTCTGCTGATATGACTCCATGATAACCATAAAATCTCATACCATTTAAAAATATACGATCTTTCATCGTTCAATCTCCTTTAAATAATCAATGCCATGTGCAATACGCGCATTGAGTTTTACATTATGTACACGTACCGCTTGCACACCTTTCATCACACCATAAGCAGTCGTTGCTGCTGTCATTTCATCACGATCTTCTGGTCCTTCGTCTGAACCCATCATTTCTTTGATGAAGCGTTTACGACTCGTCGCAAGCAATACTGGATATTCTGTCGCAACTAATTCATCCAGTCGCTCCATAACTTCTCGTTCTTCCAATCTCGTTTTCGCAAAGCCGATACCTGGATCAATCCAGATTTTATTCGTCGCAACCCCTGCTGTTTCTGCACGATGTGCTTGTTTTAATAAATAAACTAGCATTTCATCCATGACAGGATCTTCACGTTGTCCATCTCCATTGTGCATCAAGACAATTTCAGCATCGTATTGTGCAACGACTTCAAACATTTTAGGGTCATATAAACCTGCCCATTGGTCATTAATCATTGTTGCACCAGCCTCTAATGCTGCTTTCGCAACTTCACTGCGAAACGTGTCGACAGACAATTGCACATTAAATTCGGAGAGTGCTTTAACAACTGGAATGACGCGTTCTAATTCATCTTCTAATAACACTTCACTGTGCCCTGGTCTTGTGGAAACACCGCCGATATCTACAATGTCGACACCTTCATCCATCATTTCCTTCACACGTGCAACCGCCGCATCTACAGAATTGTATTTGCCGCCGTCAGAAAATGAATCAGGTGTTACATTCAATATGCCCATGATTTTTGTATGTGCCATGTCTCTCTTCCTTTCATCATAACTGTGATACATTATATCAAAATTTTAACATATGACCGACCCCAAGCGTTCAAAAGGTGTTTGAAATGAAAAAACCGCCGTACCATTTCTCAAAAAGAGAAATGCGAACGGCAGTTCATCAATGTTTGACTTATTTACCTTCAAAAGAATATAAAGGTGTAGATAAGTAACGTTCACCATTACTTGGAAGTACAGTTACAACTGTTTTACCTTTACCTAATTCTTTTGCTTTTTCGATTGCCGCATAAATTGCAGCACCTGAAGAAATACCTGCTAAGATACCTTCTTCTTTAGCAACTCTGCGTGAAGTTTCCATTGCAGTTTCGTTGCCGATTTTAACAACTTCATCATAAATGTTTGTGTTTAATGTGTCAGGAACGAAACCTGCGCCTAAACCTTGTAATTTATGAGGGCCTGGTTCGCCGCCGCTTAAGACAGGAGAACCTTCTGGTTCGATTGCTACGATTTGAATGCTAGGGTATTTTTCTTTTAAGACTTTACCTACACCACTTAATGTACCGCCAGTACCGACACCTGCTAAGAATGCATCGATTGTACGGCCTTCGAATTGTTCTACAAGTTCAGGACCTGTTGTCAATTCATGGATAAGCGGGTTCGCTGGGTTTTCGAATTGTTGTGGTTCATAGTAACCATATTCTTCTTTTAATTCTTTTGCTTTTTTAATAGCACCTTTCATTGCTTCAGATCCAGGTGTTAATACAACTTCTGCACCGTATGCTTTTAATAAGTTACGACGCTCTTGACTCATTGTTTCAGGCATTGTGAATACAGCTTTGTACCCTTTTGCTGCTGCAACAAATGCTAAACCGATACCTGTGTTACCACTTGTAGGTTCGACAATTGTATCACCTGGTTTGATTTTTCCTTCTTGTTCAGCACGCTCGATCATCGCTAAAGCGATACGGTCTTTTACTGAACCACCTGGGTTTTGATACTCTAATTTAACATAAACATCTGCAGCATCTTCTGGTACGATATTGTTCAATTTAACTACAGGTGTATCTCCAATCAGTTGTACAATGTTATCTACGGGTTTATTTGCCATAAAAAAACGCTCCTTTATTCTTAAAAGATATTTAATTAAGTCACCAGAACCTCATTAATAATACCCCGAAACAATTCAATTCTGATGCTTAGTCATGCCATTATTTCTATTAAACCTTATCTATTTCATCGGATATTATTATTTTATCAGATTTATACATTGTTCCACAAGTTCATTGTCTCTATTCTTTATTATTTCCTCTTTTCCCATAAAAGAAACGTCTTACACTGTGATTCGTTACAGTAAAAAAGCGAGACGTCTGATCGTCTCGCTTTTCAATGTGTTTATTTAGCATGCAATTCTTCGATTAAACCTTTAAGTTCCGTTTCACTATAGTGATATTTCGTACGGCAGAAATGACATTCTGCTTCTGCACCATGGTCTTCATCAATCATGCTTTGAATTTCAGCTTCACCTAAGCCTTTAATCGCATTTAAGAATTTTTCATGACTGCAGTTACATTCGAATTTCACGGGTACTGTTTCTAAGAATTTCACATGTTCTTTACCTAAAATCTCAGTCAACAGTTCTTCTGGTGATAATCCTTGATCAATCAATTGAGATACTGGTGTCATATGTGTGATGGCTTGTTCAACTTTTTCAATTGTCTCTTCTTTCGCATTCGGCATGACTTGAATAATAAAGCCGCCTGCTGCTTTGATAGAGTTATCTGGATTTACAAGCACACCTAAACCAACAGATGATGGGACTTGTTCACTTGTCGCATAGTAGTATGTGAAATCTTCACCTAGTTCACCTGACACAATCGGGCTTGAACCAGAGAAGTAATCTTTCATCCCTACATCCTTAACAACTGTTAATGTACCGTTTGTACCCACTGCACGTTTCACATCTAATTTACCTTGGTCATTTAATGGGAAATGTGTTTGTGGATTCGTAACGTATGCGCGTACGTCGCCTTTCGCATTCGCATCTGCTACAATACGTCCGATTGGACCTTGGCCATCTACAGTGACAGTTAATTTTTGGTCACCTTTCAACATGGCACCCATCATAACAGTTGCTGTCATTGTACGACCTAATGCTGCTGATGCTGTCGGCCATGTGTAATGTCTTGTTTGTCCTTCTTGCACTGCATGAGTCGTTACCGCTGCATACGCACGGATATCTCCATCAAATGCCAGTGCTTTTACTATATAGTCTTGAGTCATATCTTTTTACGCCTCTTTCTTTCACTTAATTTTCAACATTTATGATTTCATCGTTCAATTATTTTCGTTAAAAAATCTCTTTCTGCGTATTCCTAATGATAGCAGAAAGAGATTTTAATCTACATTATTTAGTTTCAGACAATAGAATCGTCTTATTTATCGTTTCGATGGTCAGAGTCATCTTTGTCTTTAGCTTCATGTGGTGTGTCATCTTCAGCTGCTTCATCAGAATGTTTCGTTTCTTGATGTGCTTCTGATTCTTTTTGACGTTTTTCTTGCTCGTCTACTTCAGCCTCTTCTTCTTGATATTCCTTGTCCTCTTCACGGACTTCTTCAAGGATTTCATCATAAGATTTACCGAATTTACCTTCTTGGAACTCTTCATCACCTTGTTTAACAACTTTCGCTTCATCATAGTTCACTTCAGGTAATTTACCTTCGTAGAATAATGAATGGATTTGTTCACGTACTAATGTTTCTTCTGTCAACAATGTCTTAGCGATAAGTTTAAGTTGATCTTCATGTTCAAGTAGGATTTGTTTACAACGTTCATATTGTTCTTTGATGATACGTTGTACTTCTTTATCGATTTCATAAGCGATTTGACCAGAGTATTCTGGTTCGCCTTGCATATCTTTACCTAAGAACACTTGACCGCCGCTCTTCGTAAACTGCATTGGTCCGAGTTTCTTACTCATACCGTATTCAGTTACCATTGAGCGCGCAATTTGTGTTGCACGTTCGAAGTCGTTTGATGCACCTGTAGACACTTCATTGAAGTTGATATCTTCAGATACACGACCACCGAGCAAGCCGCAAATCTTATCAAGCAATTCTGGCTCTGTCATTAAGAAACGATCTTGTTTTGGTAACATCATCGCATAACCGCCAGCTTGTCCACGCGGTACGATTGTAACTTTGTGTACCACTTCAGCTTCATCAAGTACCATACCGATAATTGTATGTCCTGCTTCATGGTGCGCGACGATATTACGTTCTTTCTCAGAAATAACACGAGATTTCTTAGCTGGACCTGCGATAACACGGTCTGTTGCTTCTTCAATATCTCGCATGTCGATTTTCTTCTTACCGTCACGAACTGCAACTAACGAAGCCTCGTTCAGCAAGTTTTCTAAATCGGCACCAGAGAAGCCTGGTGTTCTTTGCGCAACTGCTTTTAAGTCTACTGTTTCATCTAATGGTTTGTTTCTGGCATGTACATATAGAATCGCTTCACGGCCTTTAACATCTGGACGACCGACTTGGATTTGTCTGTCGAAACGACCTGGACGTAATAACGCTGGGTCAAGGATATCAGGACGGTTTGTTGCCGCAATCATGATAATACCTTCGTTTTCGCCGAAGCCATCCATTTCAACTAATAATTGGTTCAATGTTTGTTCACGTTCATCGTGACCGCCGCCGACACCGGCACCACGTTGACGACCTACTGCGTCAATCTCATCAATGAAGATGATACAAGGTGCGTTTTTCTTCGCGTTATCGAATAAATCACGAACACGGCTGGCACCGACACCGACGAACATTTCAACGAAGTCAGAACCACTGATTGTGAAGAATGGCACGCCTGCTTCACCAGCTACGGCACGGGCAAGCAATGTTTTACCTGTACCTGGAGGACCGACTAAGAGTACCCCTTTAGGGATTCTTGAGCCCATATCTTTGAATTTCTTATTGTCTTTTAAGAAGTCGACAATTTCGATTAATTCTTGTTTTTCCTCGTCTGCACCGGCTACGTCAGAGAAACGTACACGACGTTTTTGGTTGTCGTACATTTTAGCTTTGGATTTACCAAAGTTCATCATACGACCGCCGCCTCCGCCGCCTTGCGCTTGACTAAGGAAGAATATGAATAATAAAGCAATAACCAATACTGGAATCAATGTTGAAAGAATACTAACAAATACGCTTTGTTTTTCTTCTTCTTTAACTGTAAATTTTAAATCTTTTTGTTTTTGTGCTTCACCTGTGACTTTTTGTAAGTCTTTTTCGTTATTATATAGCATCGTTGAAGAATAATCTTCACCGTTCTTGGTCTTTCCAGTGATCATATAAACGTTCTGCTCAGGCTGAACTTCGATTGATTTCAAATCGCCTTTTTCAAGTTTTTCGAAGAACTGTGTATATGATAGTTGTTTCGGCATATTGCCGTTACCATTCAGCCAGGAAAATAAACCGAATATAAAAACGCCAATGATTGCGATTACAAGCACATTGCGAAAAGCTTTCTGCATGCGTTTTTTCCTCCTACTCCAATAATAAAACTAACAAAAATTGTAACACAATATAACTTTTAATGGCTAGTATTTCAACTTTGTAGAAAAAGTAAGCCTACTATAGTATTCATTTGTCGATTATTTTTGATAAATCTCTGGTTTCAATGTTCCGATGTATGGCAAGTTACGGTAAAATTCCGCATAATCCAAGCCGTATCCGACTACGAATTCATCTGGGATTTTTCTGCCTACATATTTTGCTTCGATATCTGCTTTACGACGGTTTGGTTTATCTAGCAATGTGACGATTTCTAAAGAATTCACACGACGAGACTTCAATAGTTCAGTAATTGATTTCAAAGTTGTACCCGTTTCTAGAATATCTTCTACGATTAATACATCTTTATTCTCAATAGAGCTGCCTAAATCTTTTAAGATTTTAACTTCTCCTGTAGATTCTGTACCGCCGTGATAGCTTGATACATCCATAAAATCAATTGCTAAATGTGTATCGATGCGTTTGATTAAATCTGACATGAACATTGCTGAACCTTTTAAAATGCCTACACAAACAAGGTCTTTATCGGCATAATCTTCTGTAATTTTTGCTCCCAGTTCACGGCAGAGTTGCTGGATTTCATCTTCCGTCATCAATATTTCTTTTAAATCTTCCTTCATTTCGGCTACACTCCTAAATTTATTATCTCTAATTTCCCTTCATAATCTGCCGCAGTGTACAACGTACCTACTGCAATAATCTCCCCTTGTTTATTAAGCAATATGGGCAATCGCTCACGTTCAAATTTAGGAACTTTGCGATTGATCATTAAGCGGTTGACTTTCTGATGGCCTTCTTTATTTGGTAGTACGAAGCGATCTCCCGATTGTCTCGAACGTATTACCATTGGGAAGTCCGAACCCTCAATATCATCATGAACTATAATGCGGTATGTACCATAATCATAATAACCTGGTTGTGTAATCCGCTGTGGTGCCGTCTCGTTTTTTGTGCAACCCATTATTATAAATTTATCATACACAATTTGAATATTCCATTTATCTGTCGCATAAATTATCGCTTGAGATTGAGAATTTTCAATTTGCGCAAACCATTCTTTATACGCTTGTTCAGAAATGGGAGCGCCTGATACATAAGCCTCAAGCAATTGATCCAGCACGATTGTTTTTAACGAATGCGACAATCTATTGAATGCAGTACGGTCTACCTGAATCATTTCTGACTCGCGCGCAACGTGTTGTTTAATAAAATCATCTGCTACTTGATGCAGTAAATCGAATTGATCATCATGCCAAGCTTTCAACTTTAACAACTGCGCAGTATCTAGATGGTCATTCGCATCTATGGTTGGAAAAATGCGATTACGAATATCGTTACGTACATAATGATTATCTTGGTTAGACGCATCTTCAAAATACGGCACCTGATACTCAGCTTGATACGCTTTAACAGCTTGTTTATCGGTATGCAGTAAAGGTCTGACTAAGCGATAACCGCTTCTCTCCTCTACTTCCTGCATCCCAAGTCTGCTTCTTGTAGACCGTCCTGTCATAAGACGATAGAAAATCGTCTCTAACTGGTCATCTAAGTGATGTGCTGTCAACAAAACACTAGCACCTAATGCTTTCATTTCAGACTCAAACCAAGCGTAGCGCTTTTGACGTGCATCTTGTTGAATGCTCTTACCTTTATTAGTCAATGCGGATAAATCCAATTCGTGGGTGCGAAGCGGGATATGATGTTGCTGGCAATAACGTTCTAAGAAAGCTGCTTCTTCTAAAGAAGCCAATCTGATTCCGTGGTTGACATGCAGCACGGTCAGTTGGCGATATGTATGATGATAGTGTGTGGTCAACATATGTAATAATACCATGCTGTCGACACCTGTGGAAACCGCTAATGCAAGATGGTCATTTTCAGACCAGCCTTCTGTATAAATATTCATATCCTCACCTCGTCCTCATTTGAAATTTACGCATGCATAAAATTTCAGGCAAAAATAAAAGAGACTGTTCCCTTCGAAACAGTCATCTGCTTTATGTTGAATTATCGTCTTGAACCTCTTCCGCCGCGTCTTGATTCAGCTTGGCGTTTGATAGACGTCATTTTTTCTTCGCTATCTTTTAAGAAGTTGCTTAATTTCTTTTCAAAGTCTTCTGGTTTGTTATGTGATGGTTTGCCATGACCACCATGGCCGCCTCTATGATGTTGTCTTTTCGGACGATCTTTCGCTTTTTTAATTGAAAGACTGATTTTACCGTCGTCAGCAACAGATAGTACCTTAACTTCTACTTCATCTCCAACAGACAAGTGATCTTCCACATTTTCAACATAATTGTCTGCAACTTCACTGATGTGAACTAAGCCACTTTTCCCTCCAGGCAATTCTACAAACGCACCAAATTTTTTGATACCAGTGACTTTCCCTTTAAGCTTGCTTCCTACTTCGATTGACATATCCTAAATAAATCCTCCGATTTCTTTCAATTTTACTTAACTCTATTATATGCTTGTTGTGCTAATTTAACAATAGCATATCAGTTAAAACAGTTAGATATTATACTTTTCTTACATTAAAAACACATTAGACGTTATTTTCCTTCTTTTTTCTTCTCTTCAGGTAATTTAAAAATGACTTCCCCATCATTACTTAAATAATAATCGTCACGTGCGACTTTCTCTATATACTCTTTGTTATTCAAATTATTCAATTGTTCTTTCAAAGCAATTTCTTCATCTTGCTGTTTTTGGAACTTTTCTTCTTTTACTTTACGTTCCTGCGCATCTTCAGCATTGCTTCTTGTTTGAGAGATAACCATGACAGAAAGGACGATAATGATTGCGAGTAAAATCCCCGCAAAGAGCATAATACGACGTTTAACCACACGCTTTTTCATTTCGCGCTGTCTTTTTCTTCGGTTTTCGTTCTCGATATACCTGTTTTCCATATGCTCTACTTTTCTAGCCATGGTATGTCACTCCTTAGTCATTCTCATTAATACGTTCTTCTTTCACTAATTCATACATGCCTTTCGCATTTTCTTTCGACGCATGTTCGCTTAATCCAGTGACACGAATTGTAATCACACGTTGCCCAAAACGAATGACGATTTCGTCACCGATTTTGACATCCGTACCTGCTTTTGCTGTGTTGTTATTCACTTGAACACGGCCTTGGTCACTGACTTCTTTCGCAAGTGTACGGCGTTTGATTAAACGAGATACTTTTAGATATTTGTCTAATCTCACGTTATTCCCCTTCTTTCTTTTCCAACAAAGCTTTTAATTCCGCTTCACTATAGTCTTTATTTTTGACTTCATCATACAACGTCATAAAATGGTCTGCAAATACTTTCTCAAATTTCACACGCGGCGTTTTGCCTTCTTTCGCTTTTGCTTCTGACCAAATATCTTTTAAGTCTTCGATATTTTCTGCTTTTGTGTCCGCAAACACATGCGGATGACGTCGAATCATTTTATCATTTAAACTTTCAATCACTTCAGTGATATCAATATAACCTTCTTTTTTGCCGATAGCCGCATGCAACAGCACTTGCAACAAGATATCGCCCAGTTCTTCAATCATATGCCAGTCATCTTCATGATCGATGGCTTCAAATAATTCAAATGTCTCTTCTAAAAGATAACGTTTCAATGTTTCGTGTGTTTGTACTTTATCCCAAGGGCAACCTTTGTCATCATCTACTAACGTATCAATCACTTTAACCGCATAATCAAAATCACCATGCATTAAAGTTTCATCTTCAATACGCGGAATAAAGACGCTTGTTAAATTACTGAAGATATCATGACGATCTAATTCGTATAAAGGCGTCTCAATTAATGTCGCTCCTGTGTTACGGGCACCATCTACAATATAAACGCTATAATCATCAGGATAACGCTCCATCAATGTCAGCTTTAAATCTCCTGCTGTCATTGCGCTATACACTTGCGTGATCAACGTATGCGTACGGATATTCAGCTGTTCTGCTTTTAAAGCTGTTCCATCTAGTAAAGTGAAGCCTTCATTTGGGTCCACTTGTACCGCTTCAAACACATCATCAATGAAACTCTTACCGCCAAGCACTTTCACTTCAACCTCTGGATGTGACTGCGCATAGGCTGTCAGCAACGCTGTTGTCGTTTCTGCCACACGCGGATGACCTGGTACCACATAAACGACATTTTCTTGTTGTGCCGCTTCAATTAATTGATCAACAATCGCTTGGTACACTGCTTCAAACGCATCATGTGCTTCATATACTGGGTCAAAACTTGACCACTCTAATTGCGGTACTTCTGTTTTTAGCGCCTCAACCACAGGATGATCTAGTGTACGTGCATAAATATGAGTTTGCTGGGTCAAATAGCGGTAAATCCCTAAAGGCAATTCATCTAAACCATAGTTGCCTAAACCTACAATTGTAATGGTATGACTCATCATTTTCGTCCTTTCTTCAAACGGTATAATTTATCTCCGAACGGCATATGCTGCAATTCACGATAAGTTAATAAATTCAATGTCGCAATCGCGATAATAACCATCGCAACACCAACGAGCGCCGCAAGCAGTAATTCTACCATACCTGTTAAACGCCCTTCTGTCGGCGTCATCCACATAATCAGTTGTACTGCCGCAGTCATCGTAACGACTGTCACAAGCAGCTTTGAGACAAAATTACGCATGTGACGCAAGCGATAGAATTGTAACGTTCGCCACTGCAAGATAAACGCAAACAAACATAATGACAGTACCGTACTGACACTTGCCCCGATAATACCGATGTTCGGAATCAATACAAAATTCATTATTAATTTTATAACTGCACCTAAGCCGAAAGCAATCAGAATCAAACGAGATTGTCTGCGTACTTCTAACAAAGCAATATTCACCATAATCAACGAAACACAAATGACCGTCAACATATAAATAACGAGCGTAGCGGTTAAGACATCATTTTTAAAGAACACACGATTCATTAAAGGCAATAAATTCATTAATCCTGCGCCCGCCGCAACACTGATAGTCATCGTAATCTTCAACGTCGCATCCGCATATCGGTTCATACGTTCAAAGCGTTGTTCCGCAAACGCATTGGTTAGTAAAGGAATCAACACAAAACAAAATGTTGTCGTCACAATTAAACCGATTTGAATAAAAGATGCGCCACGGTCATAAATCCCTTTTTGCACAATCGCTTCTTTAAACGATAAGCCATAATACTGCAAGGTGCGAATCACTGAGAAACTGTCCATCAATTGCCATGTCGTCACAATAAGGTGACTCGCTGAAAAGATAATAATCGCTGCAGTCAAACGTTGCCATACGACTTTAGTCATCTCATCTTCACGCAAGGCAAACTCAAATTGAAACGGTCGTTTCACACTTAAGAAGATAGTAGCCGCTAAGAAGCCTAAAGCTGAAGCTAAGATGGCCCAAGTTCCTACTCGATAAATCGACCAATCCAACTGAACAAACACTACAATCAACACCAAGATAATACCGACACGCACAATTTGTTCAATGACTTGTGAAAAAGCCGGCGCATCCATTTGTTGACGTGATTGGAAGCTGCCACGCAAGACACCTAAACAACCGACGACCAAGAAACTGCAACTCGCCATACGGATCATCGGTGTCAGATGCATATCACCCATCAGATGAGCAATGACAGGTGCCAAAATGAAGATTAACGCAAATAAGATGAAACATACACCTTGTATACCAATCATGACATGACTGATTTTACGATGCGTCCAATGTGCACCGAAGTTTTGCGTCACAGCACTCGGTATCGCATTCATCGATAAAATCGTCGCAAGCGACAAAAATGGATATACTTGTTGGTACGCATATAGCCCCGCATCACCGAGTACGTTTTGGTATGGAACACGATATATCGCACTCAGTATTTTGACCATCGCTAACGCCAAAGTCAGAATGACGACACCGCTGAAGGCTGATTTACGCTTCATCTGGAATGACCATACTTTCTTCTAAAGCTTTCATCAAGAATTTCAAGCGGTCAAACCACGCACCTGCTTTTTTATTTTTCATAAGTGTCACAGTCATCGCACCTTCAGACACACCAACTTTCATATCTCTGCCAAGCGGCAACGTCTGTTTAAAGAGTGCTTCACCATTGATATCTTCTGTTCCTTTTTCAGATAGATAAATTTCAATCGCTTTGCCTGTATCTTTAATTCGCGTTACGCCGACATGTAGGGCATGAATACGGATTTCAACGATGTCTAATAGACGTTCTACTTCAACCGGATAATCGTTGAAGCGGTCGATAAGTTCATCTTTGATATCCATTAACTCATTTTCAGTTTCAATCTGACGTAATTTCTTATAGATTTCAATTTTCGATTGTTCATTCGGTATATAAGATGTCGGCAAGTACGCATCAATATTCAATTCAATTTCAATTTCTGGTGTTTCACTTTCTTGTTTAATACCACGTTTTTCATTAACCGCTTCTTCAAGCATTTGTGAATACAAGTCGAAGCCGACAGAATCGATAAAGCCGTGTTGTTGTTTCCCTAATAAATTACCGGCACCACGGATATTCAAGTCACGCATCGCTATTTTGAAACCACTGCCGAGTTCAGTAAATTCTTTGATCGCTTGCAGGCGTTCTTCTGCAGTTTCTGACAATACTTTGTTTGTCGGATGTAAGAAGTAAGTATAACCAACACGAGAAGAACGACCCACACGTCCACGCAATTGATAAAGTTGGCTCAGACCGAAGCGATCTGCTTCTTCAATAATCAACGTGTTCGCATTCGGCACATCGACACCTGTTTCAATAATTGTCGTCGTCACTAAAATATCGTATTCGCCATTGACGAAACCAATCATCGTATCTTCTAGTTCACGTTCTGTCATACGGCCATGTGCCACACCAATGGTCGCATCTGGCATCAACATTTGAAGCTGTTCTCTCTTTTCGTAGATGGATTGTACACGGTTGTATAGATAGAACGCTTGACCGCCACGCGCAAGTTCACGCTCCAAAGCTTCTTTGATAAAGTTCGTGTTTTGTTCTAACACGTAAGTTTGAACTGGGAAGCGGTTTTCTGGTGGCGTTTCAATCACAGACAGGTCACGTACCCCTAACATACTCATATGGAGTGTTCTTGGGATCGGTGTAGCTGTTAAAGTTAAAACATCCACATTCGTTTTCAGTGTTTTAATTCGTTCTTTATGACGAACACCAAAGCGTTGTTCTTCATCGACAACTAATAGACCTAAATCTTTATACTTCACATCTTTTGCGAGTAATTTATGTGTACCCACCACGATGTCGATGATACCGTCTTTTAAACCTTGTTTCGTTTCTTTTATTTCTTTAGGTGTACGGAAGCGGCTCATCAATTGAATATTTACCGGGAAATCTTGCATACGTTCCAACAACGTTTCATAGTGCTGTTGCGCTAGAATAGTCGTTGGTACTAAGAAAGCGACTTGTTTCCCTTCCATGACTGCTTTGAAAGCTGCACGTAATGCCACTTCGGTTTTACCGTAACCGACATCACCACATAACAAGCGGTCCATTGGACGTTCTTTCTCCATGTCTTCTTTGATTTCATCAATAGATTTGGCTTGGTCCGCTGTTAAATCATAAGGGAAGTCCATTTCGAATTCGTGTTGTTGTTCTGTATCCGGTCCGAATTGATGCCCTTCTGCCATCTCACGCTCACGATACAGTTCAATAAGTTCATCCGCAATATCTTCAACACTCTGTTGAACTTTGGCTTTGGTTTTCTTCCACTCTGTACCGCCAAGTTTATTTAATTTAGGCGTTTTATCTTCTGATGCCACATATTTTTGAACTTGATCCATTTGATCAACCGGCACAAAGAGTTGGTCTGTTCCCTTGTATTGAATTTTAATATAGTCTCGGTGTACATCACCGACTTCAAGCGTTTCAACGCCTAAATAACGCCCTACACCATGGTGCACATGAACAACATAATCGCCGACTTTCAAGTCTTGATAAGATTTGATGCGTTCTGCGTTAGTCATCGTCGGTGTACGTTTCTTCGCTTTTTTCTGTTTAGATTTAAACAACTCGCGTTCTGTCACGACCGCAAGCGACATATAAGGCAACTCAAAGCCTTCAGATAGACTGCCTTCGACAATAACTGCGTGTCCACCTTGAATATTCGCACTCGCACCCGCTTCTACAATCGGAATATGCATTTCATTCATCATGGCTTTGACACGTTCTTTTTTCGTTTCTGTTTCGACTAGTACCACAACCGTATAACCGTTATTGATATAACGTTGGAATTCAGAACGCATAATGTCATATTGGCCATAGAATTGTTGGACAGGTTTACTTGAGAATTTGATAATGTGATCTAATTTCACTGGCATACTTGCGGTAAACAGTGTGAAATAAGTGATGTTACGTGTTTTAATCAAGTTTTCAAAGGCATCATCGTCTAAGAAATATTGACCGATAAACCCTTTACCGCTTTCAATCAACTGCTGCATAAAGTCATTGACTTCAGACATCAATGTTTCTTCTGTATCTTTGACACGGTTATATTCATCAACGACGATGATCGCATTATTACTGATGTAATCGACCAATGTCGCAGGTTGTTCGTACATAAAAGCGACCAATCTACGAATCACTTGGTGGTCAATAAAGTTCGTATCAAATTGTAAGAAGCTTTCATACGTATCTTTGACATCTTGACGTACAGCTTTTTCAATTTTAGGACGTGTTGTTTCATAAGCCGTTTTAAGTTCTGTTTTAATACGTTTCAAGACGTCCTCTGTGATGATATAGTCACTTGCTGAAGTGATATGAACATCGTCTTGGTTTGCTTCTGAACGTTGGCTTTCCACATCAAATTGACGAATTGAATCCACTTCAGTATCGAAAAGTTCAATACGTACAGGTTCACCAATCAATGGATAAATGTCAATGATGCCCCCACGAACTGAGAATTCACCGATATGTGACACGACACTTTCTCTGCGATAACCCATATTAACGAGTTTGTTGAAGAATGCATCGACATCAATGTCATCTCCGACTTTCAAAGTGATTTGGTGGTTTTGCCACATCTCTACAGGCGTCTGTAGTTTTTTTAGGCCGTTCAAAGGTATGATAAAGAACCCTCGCTGGCCTTGTGCTAAGGCAGTAAGGGTGCGCACACGTTCGCTCATCAACTGCGGACTTTGTGTGGAGAATTCTTCAGTCATGATGTCTTGAAGCGGATATTTGTATATGTCTTCTGCGTCGATATACTGTTGTAAGTCTGCTTCTAATTTATCTGCTTGGTATAAGTTATTTGTCACCACGACCATCGGGCGATTTGAAGACAGATATTTTTCTGCCATTACTGTCGCTTTCGCTGCACCGGATAAGCCAGTGACTAAGACATTTTCATGTCCAAATACATCGTTTAACTCTTCATATCGTTTATCTTTATTTAAATAATCTGTAATTATTGATTTCACTTAGCCTCACCATTATATTCATTCATCACATGGTCGAAACGCGAACTCGCGATAAAATCTTCCACCGCATGTGCAGAATGTTCTATTACTTTTTGCATTGTTTCCATTTCTTGTTTTGAGAATTTCTGCAAGACATAATCTGGTACAGACATACCGTTGGTCGGTCTTCCGATACCGATACGGATACGTTTGAATTGATCTGTACCAAGATGTTGAATAATCGATTTCATACCATTATGACCGCCGGCACTGCCCTTTTGACGTAAACGGACTTGTCCTTGTGCTAAATCCAAATCATCATAGAGCACTAATAAGTCTTCAACATCTACATTATAGTAATCCATTAACGGACCGACAGCTTCTCCTGATAAGTTCATCAAAGTCATCGGTTCAATGAATAATACTTTGTCACCTGCGACACGTTCAATCGTATATGCGCCACGGAATTTTTGTTTATCTAACTTTAATTGATTAGATTCCAATAAATAATCTATTACTTCAAACCCGATATTATGTCTGGTTTGTTCAAATCGTTTACCGATATTGCCTAATCCGACAATACACTTCATGCTTTTCTGCCTCCATCTCTTCTTTTCTTTTGATTTGGCATCGGTCATCTACACCGATGTCTATGTATCGCTTTATTCCCTATATTAACACAAATCAGGATAAACCCTGACACGTAAAGCATGTAATATGACGCAATAAAAAAAGCCGATCACACAAAAATGTGAACGGCACAAATATAAGAAAAAATTATTCTTCTTCTTCGTCTTCTTTGTTTTCTCCAACAACTTCTGGTTCTGGAGTATCAGCGTCGCCTGCTTCAACTTCTTGGATTTCTTCTTCGCTTGGTCCTTGAGTTGGAGGTGTTACAGTTACAACTGTATCTTCAGGGTCGTTTTCGATTGTGAAGTCGCCTGTTACTTTCAAGTCTTGAACTGCGATAGTGTCACCGATTTCTAATTCAGTGATATCTGCTTCAAGATATTCAGGAATGTTATCTGGAGTTGCAGTAACTTCAACGTAGAATAACGGTTGGTCAACTACGCCGCCTTCTTTAGCGCCTACTGCTTCACCAACTAAGTGTACAGGTACTTCAACAGTACGTTCTTCAGTCATGTTGATTGCTAAGAAGTCGATGTGTGTAACTTGGTTTTTAAGTGGGTCGTATTGGTAGTCAGCTACCATTACTTTGATTGTTTTAGAACCTACACCTAAGTCAATAACACCGTTACGTCCAACTTCACGGATAACTTTGATGAATTCTACTTCATCAACTTTAACTGATACGTTTTTTTGGCCGTAACCATACATAACTGCTGGTACTTTACCTGAGTTTCTGATTGCTGTTAAATCAGAACGTCTTTGTTTACCTTGACGGATAATAGACTTTAATGAAGCCATTTCCTTTTTCCACCTTTCGTATATGAGATATCAGATCGTTGCTTATAATAAGCGTTCAATAGTCAATCTCTCCGGCACTTGCCCATCGGTTGTTTGACCGCTTGCAAGTGTTTGATATGTTCGTTACAGAAAGTCACGAACGGAATTATTATACACATTTTTACAAATTACGTCAACTGCTCATTTGATTTAATACCGTGAAAATGAAAAAACTGCAGCCAAAGACTGCAGTTTTAATCATTAGTCGAATAATACACTCACTGATTCTCTTTCGTAAACACGAACGATTGCTTGAGCAATTAATCCAGCAATTGATAATTCAGTTGTGTTTTCTGGTTTGCGACCATCGTCAAGGCGGATTGAGTTTGTCACAATCAATTCTTTGATTGCTGAGTTTTCAATACGTTCTTTCGCTGGTCCAGAAAGTACAGCGTGTGAACAACAAGCATAAACTTCTTTAGCACCTTTGTCTTTCAACGCTTGTGCTGCTAATGTGATTGTTCCAGCTGTGTCGATAATGTCGTCAATGATAATTGCAGTACGTCCATCAATATCACCTACGATATTCATAACTTCTGCAACGTTTGGTTTTGGACGACGTTTGTCGATAATTGCGATTGGTGTTTTCAAAATGTCTGCTAATTTACGTGCGCGTGTCACGCCGCCGTGGTCTGGTGAAACCACAACTGTTTCTTCTGGGTCGATATCAGGATTGCTCTTGAAGTATTCCGCAAGAATCGGTACACCCATTAAGTGATCGATTGGAATATCGAAGAATCCTTGAATTTGTGGTGCGTGCAAGTCTAAAGCGATCATACGGTCTGCGCCTGCTACTTGAATCAAGTTAGCAACTAATTTCGCAGTAATCGGCTCACGGCTGCGTGCTTTACGGTCTTGACGTGCATAACCATAATAAGGAACCACAATGTTAATTGTTGCCGCAGAAGCACGTTTACATGCATCTATCATAATCAACAGTTCCATTAAATGTACGTTAACTGGATAAGATGTAGGTTGGATAATGAAGACGTCGCAACCTCGGATACTTTCTTCAATATTGATTTGGATTTCGCCGTCACTGAAACGTTTTACCGAACATTTCCCTAATTCAATTCCAATGTTATCCGCTACTTCACGTGCAAGCGGCTCATTTCCTTTCAACGAGAAAATCTTTAAAGATGAATTTTTATATTCATTAGCTAACATTTATAGTCCTCCATTTATTTGCATTCATGCGTCGTTCAGGTCGAACTGATACATAACATCCTATTTAATTTTACTGAATTGGACAAGATACATCAATAGTTGTTAGTCGTTATTTTTATTTAAATAGCCTGGTTTTGTTGTTTGTCTTGCGCGTGCAAGGGCTAAACTGTCATTTGGAATATCGTCTGTAATCGTTGAGCCAGCGGCGATTAAGACACCATCACCGACTGTTACAGGTGCAACTAGATTTGTGTTGCAACCGATAAATGAATCTTTTCCGATAATTGTTTTAAATTTATTTTTACCATCGTAATTGACTGTAATCGAACCACAACCGACATTCGTACGTTCGCCGATTTCAGCATCTCCGATGTAACTTAAGTGCGATACTTTCGCACCATCTTTAAGTTCTGCTTTCTTCACTTCGACAAAGTTGCCGACTTTCACTTCATTACCTAAATGTGCGTTTGGTCTTAATTGTGCGAATGGACCTACTGTTGTATCATCGCCGACTGTCGCATCATTGACCACTGATTGTTTAATTGTCGTACGATTACCGATAGTACTGTTATTAACATCTGAGTATTGACCGATAACTGTATCTTCACCGATGACAGTGCCTTTACCTAAATGCACACCTGGTTCAATAATTGTATCCATACCAATTTGTACATCGGCTTCAATATACGTTGAAGCTGGATCAATTAAAGTGACACCATTACGCATATGATACTCATTCACTCGTTCACGATAAGCCGCTTCTGCTTTACTTAACGCAACACGGTCGTTCACTCCCATAATTTCATCAAAGTCATCTGTACGATAAGCGTCTGCGATTTTACCCGCTTCAAGCGCTAACGTAATGACATCTGGTAAATAATATTCACCTTGTGCATTATCGTTTTTAACTTTTTCTAATAACTCGAATAATAAAACATTATCGAATGCGAAAATACCTGTACTGATTTCATCGATTTCGCGTTCAGCTTCTGTCGCATCTTTTTGTTCTACAATTTTAGCCAAACGGCCATCTTGATCTCTGACAATACGACCATATCCGAATGGATTGTCAGCTGTCGCAGACAGCACTGTAACACCTGCTTGTTGTGCTTCATGGTAATCTGCCAAAGCTTTTAATGTTTCAGGTGTGATAAGCGGAGTATCGCCGCACACGACCAACGTTGTGCCTTCTTTACCTTTCAATTCATCAGCTGCCATTTTCACAGCGTGCGCTGTACCTAATTGTTCCTCTTGGAAACTATAAGATGATTGACTTCCTAAAGTTTCTTTCACACTTTCAGCACCGTGTCCGACGATTGTGACAATTTCATCTGTTCCTGCTTGTTTCACGCTGTCGACCACATGCTCAATCATACTTTTGCCCGCTACTTTATGTAGCACTTTGTAAAGTTTCGATTTCATTCTGGTACCTTTACCAGCTGCTAATACTACCGCATATCTCTGCATGACTGCGAACCCTCCAATAATTTTACACTTCGTTATTATTATAAATTAAGGTAAGTTGCACTTTCAAGACTCACCCTTACATCCGTTTGAGGAGATAAGCTGAACAAGTCCGTTTTATCATAGCATATCTTTTTAATATTTTACACAATATTGTTCGGCGATAAAAAAGACTCGTGTATTCAAGTTATCCAGCCCATCAAATGGTATAAAAAACCCTCGATCACATGACCGAGGGTTTAAAAGTTACATTTCTATCTTTAAGCTTTTAATTAAGCTTCTTCGTTATCATTATCTTCTGATTCTGATGGTTTCGCATTCTTATCTGGAATGACTTCATCAGTTTCATCATATACTTTCATCACTGCATCTTGAATTTCTTGTCTCATATCTGAATTAATCGGATGCGCGATGTCACGGAATTCACCATCTGGTGTGCGTTTGCTCGGCATTGCGACGAATAGACCTGAGTTGCCTTCAATTACACGCAAATCATGGACTACGAATGCGTCGTCTAGTGTGATTGACACTAGTGCTTTCATTCTTCCATCAGTTTGTATTTTTCTAAGTCTTACATCTGTCACTTTCATGTAGTGAGCCCCCCTAGTATATCTCTCTATTGTCTTATAGAAGCTTACAATATTTAATTAAAAATTATTTTCCTTTAACTTGAGCGATAACCTCAATCTCAACCTTTACGTCTTTTGGCAGACGCGCAACTTCCACACAGCTTCTTGCTGGTTTATGCGCATCGAAGTATAAGCCGTAAACTTCGTTGATTTCTTGGAAATCGTTCATATCTTTAATAAAGATATTTGCTTTAATCACTGAATCCATATCGGCACCCGCTTCTTGTAAAACCGCTTTAAGGTTTTCAAGTACTTGACGCGTTTGTACCTGTACTTCATCACTGACAAGTTCATTAAATTCATTTAGTGGAATCTGTCCTGAAGTGTAAACCAAATCATTCACGACAACTGCGTGTGAATAAGGGCCTAAAGCTTCAGGCGCTTTATTACTGTGAATCGTCTTCATGTTGTTGACCGCTCCTTTATGAGAATTTAGATAAAACATTGCCTTGTTCGACTTTAAAGTCCTGATTGTATTCATCTACATCAGACAGTCTTACCAAGGAAGTATAATCTTCAATCAATCTTTGTTTGACTTCTTTAGATTCTACAAGTACTGATACCCCCTTGACATGCGCTTTAAACTCATTCATTAAATTCATCACGCCATTTATCGAGCCGCCCGCGCGCATAAAGTCATCGACAATTAATACATTCGAATTTTCTTTTAATGTGCGTTTCGACAAGACCATTGTTTCGATCTTGCGCGAAGAACCCGATACATAGTTGATAGAGACTGTAGAACCCTCAGTTACTTTATTATCCTTTCGAATAACAACTACTGGTAAATTTAATACATTTGCTACGGCATTGGCAAGAGATATCCCTTTTGTCGCAATCGTCACAATCGCATCTAAGTCTTCATCCATATAAATTGTCGCAATCAAACGTCCAACTTTATTCAACAATTCTGGATTGCCCATCAAGTCGGATAGGAATAAATATCCACCTGGCAATAAGCGCTCTTTTTCTTGAAGATGTACAATCACTTCATCAATCACTTGTTCTGCTTCTTCTTTGCTCATTGTCGGACGATATGTCACACCACCGCTTGCACCTGCAGTCGTAATCACTGTACCCAGCTTTTCTTTATGCAAGGTTTCGCGAACAATGTGGATGTCCTCACTGATTGATGATTTCGCTTGTTTAAATTTCTTCACAAAATGCGTCAATGGTATCAACTTGTTTGGATGGCTCATCAAATAATGAGTCATATACACAATGCGTTCGCTTCGTTTATAACGCAAGAGAATCCTTCCTTTCTTAACCTAGTAATCTGACTAAATAAACCTCGTTACAGCACCCGTGAACCGCGTTATATATGTTTTGTGCTTGCTTATAATGTTTCGCTAAGCTATATACCGTCGGGCCGCTGCCGCTCATCAACGCGCCATCTGCACCGCTGTTAAGCATATTTTGTTTCAGCTTTTGAATGTCTGGATGCATGTCCATGGAAATCGCTTCTAAGCTATTAGATAACGACGCACAGATTTGCTTATAATCTCCGTCTTCAATTGCTTTGATACATGCATCTGATTGTGTCGCTTGCTGCGGTGTTTCTTCAATATGCAACGCTTGAAACACACAAGGTGTTGAAATGCCGACGTTCGGCTTTGCGATGACTACCCAAGCTTTCGGTGGGCGTTTCAACAAACGTACTTTTTCACCATGTCCTGTACATACCGCTGTTTTGCTGTAAATACAAAAAGGCACATCGGAACCGACCTGACTTGCCAAACGACTTAAATCATCTAAGGACAAACCAAGTTCAAATAACCGATTCATTGCACGCATTGTGGCTGCCGCATCAGCAGAACCACCGCCAAGGCCTGCTGACACTGGGATTTCCTTTTCCAGCACAATCGTCACACCTTGTTGGATTTGATATGTTTCTTTCATCAGCATTGCTGCTTTATACGCTAAATTCTTCGCGTTTTCAGGCACAAAATTATAATCCACTTGTACAACAACACGTTGATCTTCACGCTTTTCAACAGTAACGCGGTCATTCAAGTCCACCGTTGTCATTACCATTTCAACTTCATGAAACCCATCATTTCTTTTATAAAGTGCATCTAAAGTGAAGTTAATTTTGGCAGGTGCCTTTTCATATATCATCTTACCGCCCACCTTTACTGTTAAATTTGCTTTAGTTCAGAAATGTCTGCTTCGCCTATCAGGCGACGAGAGAGGTTCCCTCTTCTTTCACAGCATTAAAATGACGTTCATCATTTGCATTAGTGTTATTATAACACGAACATTACCATATATCACAGTGCTTAATGTTATGAAAATGAAAAAGTTTTAACTAAGTTGCGAAGATGTTTTATATTCACGCTTCGTAAAGAGATACTTGCTGTTACTCAACTTCATACCTATGCATACAAATTGAAAATTTAACATAGGAATTCCAATTTTCGATTCACAAAGCAATCCGCACCATTACACAGCAAATAGCAAAACCACTACCACAAACTTAAAACTCTGTATAATGACTGGCACAATCTGTTCAAGTATTCAGAAGACCTTTGAGATCTGAAAATCCTCAAACTTAAAATAAAGCAAAATAAAAAGGCTCTCTGTCAAATAGGACTGGTGAGCAAAAAC
>NZ_KV820964.1:0-225 GCF_001815505.1 Staphylococcus sp. HMSC072B07
ATGCCGATGCCGATGCGGATGCTGACTCAGATGCCGACGCAGACGCAGACGCAGATGCTGACTCAGATGCAGATGCAGATGCCGATGCTGACGCAGATGCAGACGCAGACGCTGATGCAGATGCTGATGCCGATGCAGATGCCGATGCAGATGCTGATGCAGATGCAGATGCAGATGCTGACTCAGATGCCGACGCAGACGCTGATGCAGATGCTGATGCCGATG
>NZ_KV820965.1:0-904 GCF_001815505.1 Staphylococcus sp. HMSC072B07
TCCACAACACTGACACAACAATCGGTAAACAAATTGAGGAAAAACACGGCTTAAAAGAAATGGAAGTCACAGATGAAGTCTTCGAAGGCAAACACTCTGTTGTATTCCAAGAAGCTGAAAACCGTATGCACACTATCAAAGCTGTGATGGTTGCGACTCTAGGAGATATTGGATAATTCAATTTCACTTTATAAATAAAGAAATGCCATGGTAATGGGGTTCAATCCCTACCATGGCATTTTTATTTTAGACTACCCTCAGTCTTATTTATCTGTTTTTTCGTTCTTATTAAAGCGTCTTGCGATAAAACCTAAACCAAACAATGTCAACAATGAACCTAATAACGGCATTGATGATGTTTCATTACCTGTTTCAGGTAATGCTTGTTTATTAGTCTTACTTTCTTTTTTATGAGTAAAAGTTTTAGAGTTTAAAGTTGTTGATTTTTTATCTTGAACATCTTTTTTCACTGATTTTGTTTTCACATTTTCTGTGTCATTTTGTATAGTTACTTCACCAGTGCTTTCTTTTGATGTGTCATTGTTTTCAACAGTAACTTCATCATTTTCTTCCTCTTTTTCAGACTCTACTACTGTATCTTCTTTAGAAGGAGAAATTTCAGTAGACGTTTCTTCTGTTTCTTTTACTGGTTCTTTCTCAACTGGAGTCTCTGATCCTGTCGATGTTGGTTCTTCTACCGGTTCCTCTGGCGTCGGTTCTGTCGGTGTTGCTTCTTCCACAGGTGCTTCCGGTATTACTTCTGGTGCCGGTTCTATTGGTGTTTCTGCCTCTGGCTCGGCTGGCACTTCTGGTGCCTCTTCGACTGGTACTTTCGGCTCTGTCGGCGTTGTTTCTTCTACCGGTACTTCTGGTATTACTTCTGGTGCCGGTTCTATTGGTGTTT
>NZ_KV820965.1:1004-1335 GCF_001815505.1 Staphylococcus sp. HMSC072B07
TCTGGTTCCGGTTCAGCCGGTACTTCAGGTACTTTTTCGACTGGCACTTCCGGCTCTGTCGGTGTTGCTTCTTCCACCGGTACTTCTGGTGTTACGTCTGGTGCTGGTTCTGCTGGTGTTTCTACCTCCGGCTCGGCTGGTACTTCTGGCACTTCTTCGACTGGAATTTCCGGCTCTGTTGGTGTTGTTTCTTCCACCGGTGCTTGTTCTGTTGGTGTTTCTGGTTCCGGTTCAGCCGGTACTTCAGGTACTTCTTCGACTGGCACTTCCGGCTCTGTTGGTGTTGTTTCTTCCACCGGTACTTCTGGTGTTACCTCCGGTGCTGGTTCTG
>NZ_KV820965.1:1435-2056 GCF_001815505.1 Staphylococcus sp. HMSC072B07
GTTCTGCTGGTGTTTCTACCTCCGGCTCGGCTGGCACTTCAACCAACACAATTTCACTTTCAACTGTATCAGATTGATTTTCCGCTAAATCTTTAGCATATACTTTCACAGTTTCATTACCTATAAGAGATTGTCCATCTAGTAATTCAACATTCCAATTACCTTCTGCATCTGCTTTAGTTTCTAAAATCTTACCATTAGTTAATACTACAAACACATTTGAATTAGGCTCTGCCGAACCACCTATAGCTTGATCAGTAGATTTAATTTCATTCACAATAGGTGCTTTCGGCGCCACAGTATCTTTGACAGTTTGTGTTGCTTCTGGTGATTTGTTGTTCGCTACGTCTGATGTTACTGCTTTAATAACTTCATTATGTGCTAATGGAGTTTCTAGTGTAGTTGTCCAAACACCTTTATCGTCCGTCTTAACTTCTGCAGTTTTGCCGTTCGGTAATGTTAAAGTTACCGTGCTCAATGGTTCGCTTGTTCCGCTTACTACTTTAGCTCCCGCTTCGATTGCTTTAATTTCTGGAGCAACTGGAGCTACAGTATCTTTTACCGTTTGTGTCGCTTCTGCTGACTTGTTGTTCGCCACATCTGACGCAACTGCTTTGATCA
>NZ_KV820965.1:2156-90742 GCF_001815505.1 Staphylococcus sp. HMSC072B07
CGTCTGCATCTGCTTTCACTTCTGTTGTTTTACCGTCTGGCAACGTCAATGTCACTGTGCTTAATGGCTCGCTTGTTCCGTTTACTACTTTAGCTCCCGCTTCAATCGTATCGATTGTCGGAATGGCTGGAACTACTGTATCTTTCACAGTTTGCGTCGCTTCTGCTGATTTATTGTTCGCCACATCTGACGCAACTGCTTTGATCACTGCGTCATGTGCTAACGATTCTGCCAATTCCGCTGTCCACTTGCCGTCTGCATCTGCTTTCACTTCTGTTGTTTTACCATCCGGCAATGTTAACGTAACTTTGCTTAATGGTTCACTTGTACCGCTTACCACTTTGTCTCCCGCTTCGATTGCTTTAATTTCTGGAGAAACTGGAACTACTGTATCTTTGACAGTTTGTGTCGCTTCTGGTGATTTGTTGTTCGCTACGTCTGAAGCTACTGCTTTGACTACTGCATCATGTGCTAGTAGTTCAACTAATTCTGTTGTCCATTTGCCTTCTGCATCTGTCTTAACTTCTGTTGTTTTACCATCCGGCAACGTCAATGTCACTGTGCTCAATGGTTCGCTTGTGCCACTTACTTTTTTATCTCCCGCTTCAATCGTATCAATTGTCGGAACGACTGGTGCTATTGTATCTTTCACAGTTTGTGCCGCTTCTGGTGATTTATTACCTGCCACGTCTGACGCTACTGCTTTGATTACTGCGTCATGTACTAACGGTGTTTCTAATGTAGTTGTCCAAACGCCTTTATCGTCTGCGTCGACTACTTTTGTTGTACCGTTTGGCAACGTTAACGTAACTTTACTTAATGGTTCGCTTGTTCCAGTTACTGTCTGACTACCAGCTTCAATTGCGTTAATCACTGGTGCTTTAGGTGCTACTGTATCTAAAGCTTTGACAGAAATCGGTTCAGATACTGTACCGTGTTTACCTGTTGCATATACTTGTGTAACATCGTTATGTTCTAAAGATGTTCCTTCTGGTAATTGTGTTGTCCACTGCCCATCTTTATCAACTTCTACTTCTGCTTTTTTGCCATTCGCAAAAGTAAGTGTAATTGTGCTTTCTGGCTCACCTTTACCGCTGATGCTTGTCGCACCTGCTTCTACCTTGTCCACAGTTGGTGTATCAACTTGATAAACCGCAACTAATGGGGTTAAGATTTGTAGCAATTCTTCCTTAATCGCAGGATCAGCATATTCAACACCTGTGAAGACATTAAATAGTTCTCTGCGATAATCTCTTTCAGGATGATTTTTAATTTCTTCTGCTACGTGTGTTACATCTTTTCTAATCTCTTCATCATAACGACGGTTTGCATCCGCTTGTGTTTCACCATCTACAATAAATCCTTTATCAGCCAGTGTATAAGTTAATGTTTCTTTTTCAGCATTTTGTCTAGAAATCGCTACATTATCTTTGTTTTCATTTCTGACTAACACACGACGAGCCGCTGGTTCACGATGGCGAACGATAACTTTATCGCCATATTCTAAATCGAAAGTTTGCAGTTCTGATGCAAGACTTTTGTTACCAACTAATGTTCTATCTAATACTGTCGTACCATCTGCTTTTTGAATAGTTACATGTGCATATTCATCAGTGAAGTATAAATGTGGTTGTCCTGGATTTTGTTTATACGTTACTTGTTTAGTATCTGGATTATAGTTGACTGTAGCCATTTCCCAGTTGCCTAATCCTCTTAGTGAGATGGTTTGTGTAATGTTGTTTTGGATATCATCTTTTTTAGGATAATCAAGCGTTGCTTGATTATTACCGCCTTCTCTAACTACGAGATATTCACTTTCAGGTAATGCGTCTGTTGTTGAAAGAGGTGCGACAATTTTATAAACACCTGCACGTAAATTAGAGAATGCAGCTTTACCATCTACAACTTCTGCACTCGCAATTTCTTGTGTGCCTTCCATCAAGCTTACTTTGACGTTATCTGGTAAGACTTGTCCATTTAAATTCACATTCACTTGTGCATCTTCATGAATCGCCGTATCAGCTAAATCTGATGATTTTACAAGTTCATAAATCGTAGATAAACCTAATTTATCTTTAATACGTTGTTGTTCCTCAGGATTAGTAATCAATGCTGCTAATGGGTATGTGAATGTATTGTTGTAAGTGTCTAAATCATCTTTTAAAGCTTGTGGCATTTTCACTTTGTATAAATCAAAGTAGGCTGTGCCATTAATGCCGTTATCAGCTAACCAATACGTTGTAATCCATCTCGGTACATCTTGTTCAAATGGTTTACCTGCTTTGCCCATATCCGCTTCTTCTTGACGAATACCTTTCCACATATCCGCAAAGCCTTAAATGCCCGTTAAACGCACCATTTTTGTCATGAAATCAAGACTGCCACGGAAACCTGCATTATAGAAATTCATTCTTCCATCCATTACGCGCTCATGGAAATCTTTCTGCATGCTTTCTTGTCTGCCTTCATAAGCCCAACCGTCTTTGACACCCATGATAGTCGTTTGATATTGGTTAGCTAAAATGTTGTTTTCAATTTCAATTAAATTCATTTTAGGATCATACGTCATTGCGCCATCATAGCCATGACCGACTTCATGCAGTGCTAACCAACCTCTTTCAAGATAACCTGACATAGATGGGTTATTAGATCCCATATTGTTTGTTGAGTAATAAGCAAGACCTGGCCCATGAGCATCCGCAATCGTAAAGTATTTTTGGCCGACATTATAGTGGACAGAATTAATGTCATCATTTAAGCCAACCCATTTATCATAATGATTAATAACATCCTCATAATAACCGATCATGTCATCTAAGTTCATAAAGCCCCATTGGCCTGGGTTTTTACCTAAGTTTGCGATGCGTTCACGGTCTACATTCGGTACTAAGAAAGCAATTTTATCACCATCTACATAACCATAGCTTGTATTACGAGCAGCCCAATCTGCATCGAATGCTGCTTTATCTCCACCTTTACGGTAAGTAGGCAGTGTGACGCCAGCATCACCTTCAACATAGTATTCTACAACTGGTTTTTTAGTTAAACCTGTTGGAATACGTACGAAGGCACCGCTATCCATAGTTGTAGAGATTTGTGTCCAGCTTCCATCTCTAGAAACTGTCGCATTACGAACTGTTTGTCTATCGTTAGTCATCAAATCTACACGTAAATCTTCTTCATTACTGCCTTGTGCTTGTCTGATATAGAGCTTTTTATTTTGCGGTACAATCAAACCTAAGCTTTCTCTTGCTTGATAAATACCACGTTGCATTCTTGCTGTTCTTGCAGCTTCTGATTTTTCATATACAGGAATCTCTTTCGCATAAACTTGCTCATTAATTCCTTGGATTTTTTCAACAGGATGTGCGTTCGCAGCGGGTGCTGGTGCACTTGTATTCGTAATTGGTTGAGCAGGTGCTTCTGTCGTTGTTGTATCGGTAGTAGCGGCAGCTCTTGTCGCAACTTCAGCATCTGCAGGTTGAACAGCAGGTTCTGATGGCGTAACAGTAGTAGCTTTAACTTCAGTAGTCGCAGCTTCTTTTGGCGCATCTGTCGATGGCTCTGTTGCTTTTTGTGTATCAACTTTCGGCGCATCAGTTTGCGTTGTATCTGTTTTTGTAGGTTGTGATACTTCTGGTGCTGTTACAGGTTCAGGTTTTGTTGCTGTTTCGCTTGTTTGATTATCAACAGAAGGTTGTTGAATCGTAGTGTCTTGTGGAGTAGGAGAATCATTCACTGTTTCATTTGTTGACGTAGAAACGGTTTCATTTGTTTGTGTTTTTGTTGACTCCGCAGTTGCAGTGTCACCGTTTGTTTCTGGTTGTGTTGTAGGATTTACAACAGCGGTATCAGTGTTTTCTGCAGCTTGTGCTTGTTGATCCAGGGATGTATAAACTAGTGTTCCAAATAGAACTGAAGCAATCCCTGCGCTAAATTTTCTAATGTGGTATTTATTTCGTAATTCTTTATCGAATAATACATCGTGTTGCTGTTTTCTAGGCATTAAATGTTTCACTTCTTTCGTGTGTAATTGTTCTACACAATTCTATCATTAATTTTTTGGAAGATGTAAAAAAACTTATTGATTTACACAAGTTTTACTAAAAATTTTAAAACCTTTTAAAAGAGATAACTTCCGACACACTTTTCAAAGCACTTGTGTTTAACGCGTTTTCAACATAAAACAAAATCAATTAAAATAACTATCAATTCTCATATCAGTTTAAACATAGTAAAAGAACTCATCTTACTAGACTTATATTTCTTTGAAAATGTACAACATAAAACATGAAAAACTTAGGATATTGTTCTATTTTCAAAACAGAAATCCCTTTATCGCTTGATATAATATGCTTGATATTAATACATACAAAAACACGCCCTCAACTCAGCATAATCATATGCTTTGTTAAGCGCGTGTTTTGAGAATTATTTATTCTAATTTGTTATTAACGTTGATATACAACATCAATATTAACGCTAATAATACGATAGATTGAAGCAGTACTGAGCTAATCAAGAATATATCATTGTCTAAAAATAAGAATGCAATGTCAGCCAATAGCCAAAAGAATGAAGCGAACACCGTATACATAAACACCTTTGTAGACTGCTCACTATACTCTTTTTGAGCCAGCATCCAATTCTCTTTATTTTTCTTAGACTTTCTTGTTCGAAATCCCCAAAAATGATTAATATCATCTGGCGGTACTTGTCGAAATAATTTTCCTAGTATCCATAGAAAAATACTGCTAGGAAATAACACCATACTTAAAACGCCCTCTCTGTATTCTATTTCAGTAGATGTTTTACATTGATTCTATTCTATTATACAAATGACTCCTCTCATCAAATTGAAAGGAGCCTTTTGAACGTTCATTTAGTTTTTATTTCTTCTTCTGACTTTAACAAATACAAGACCGGTTACGAGTGCTAATAACCCTACGAACAAGTTTCGTTTTGTTTCTTCACCAGTATTTGGGAGTTCGTTTGCTTTTTTAGCTTTTTGTTCAGATTTTGCTGCGTTCTTTTCAGATGTAGTGTTTGGTTGGTTGATATTTTGATTTGAAGTTGCTTTATTCTCTTTAGAGTATGAAGTTTGAGACATTGTGATTTCTTTCTCTTTGACAACACGCGCTTCTTCTTTTGGAAGTACTTTTGTTGTATCTAACCATTGTACATTTTCATTTTTAAAGACAGTTTCTTTTGCGTTTTGTTGTGCTTTATTTTCAATCACAAATGGTGTCTGTTGAGTTCCTAAACCTGTATAGGCCATTTCATACAAACCATTAGTAATAGTTTTAAGATTCAACGTTAAATATTGGATGTCATAACCTAAATTGAAAATTTTATCCTCATATAAGAAGCCGATGTTTCCATTTTTAAGTACTGTCATTGTAGAATAAGCACTTTCACCCTTTTGGATTAGGTAGAAGTGGTTAGGATCCCATCCACTTGTGACATCTTTAGCTGTTTTATCACTAGCACTTAAAGCTTTATAATAAATACCTACGCCTTTTCTACTTTTATCAATCGTTGGTAAAGATTGTAGTAAAAGGTGTGTGTATTGATTTGTTTTTAAGTTTTTTGCATACACAACAAGCGTTTCACCATTTGTAGATCCACCGTTACCTAATGTAATCTTTTCAGGTTGTGCTTCCCATGTTCCTGTCGCAAATTGTTTATCTTTCTTGTCATACGTAAAGACATTTACGATACGACCAGCTGCAGTTCTCGAGAAGATTGCCACATTACCATTAGGCAGTTCTTCAACTTTCGCTTCGTCACCATTTGGAACTGGAGAATGTGCATCGCCAAGAATATTCCAATGTTCCCCTAAATCATCACTATATAATACATAGTTATTATTACCATCTGGTTGTCCTTCTAAAATTGAAGTATAGATTCTATAATAATCACCTGTTTTCACATATCTAGACTGCATAATTCTTCCTGAAGCCGCAAAAAGACGTGTCCATTTATCATTTAATCCATAGATATTTTGTGTGATATCTTGCGGCTTTTCAAAAGTATAACCACCATCATTAGATACTAGTCTTGCGATTCTAAGCGGATCTTGGCGTGTAGAAACATATTCAGGGACTTTATGCCAGTAACCTTTGTCACCATATGCGCTCAAAATAACGACTTTATTAGAGTCTCTGTCAGCGACCATTGCCGCATCGCCATAACCCACTGTTTCTGAACTATATTGTTTAGTGATATTTGTTTCAGGTCCCCATGTTTCTCCATTATCTGTAGAATGTTTTACTAAAAAATCAATGCGATGATGACCTAAATCCCAGGCGTCATTGTATCTATAATCTGATACTGCTACAACATGGCCATCGCCTGTACTCGCAATAGCAGGGATACGATAGTAGTTTTCACCATCTGGATTATCCCATAACGTTTGACTACCCTCAGGCTTAGGTTGCTCTAAAGTTTGAGGTGGTGTAGTAGGACTTGGTGTTGATGTTGTTTGTGTTTGCGTAACAGTAGTGGTTGCAGGTTGTTGATTTGTTGTGGCAGCAGTTGTTGCCTTTGGTGTTTCAGGTGTGGCTGGTGTGGTAGTTGTCTCTGCTACAGCTGTCGTTTCAGCTGTTTTATTTGTGTCAGTCACACTTGCTTTTGGTGTTGCATCTTGCGTTTCAGCAGCTGAAGCATCATGAGTGAAATAAGCACTTGTTAATAATAACCCTCCTGTTAACAAGAGTGGTTTCAAGTACCTTTTGTGTTCCAGTGTTGAGTGATTTTCTAATTGTTTTTTCATGCTGTTTCCTCCTATGACCTAAATAAACTTCATAAAATGTTTTATTGCTAACAATATGAATGTATCATCATTTTGTAATATACCATATTTGCTTAATGAAAGCGCTTATTTTAAAGAAAATACTATAAAATGTTATTTTTGTATCTATTCATCAATCAACCATACATTATTATTAGCCAAATAAATAACATAGGAGTAACCATCCAGCTTTCTTACTAAAAGCGTGAAAGATTAGTTTAGCGCAAAAAACACGCCCTCAACTCAGCATGATCATATGCTTTGTTAAGCGCGTGTTTTTAGTTAGTTGTTTATTTACTTAATTATACGTTGAATCTGAAGTGAACAACATCGCCGTCTTGCATGATGTATTCTTTACCTTCTAAACGCATTTTACCTGCTTCTTTCGCACCTTGTTCACCGTTATTTTCAACATAGTCGTCATAGCTTGTTACTTCTGCACGGATGAAGCCGCGTTCAAAGTCAGTGTGGATGATACCCGCACATTGTGGGGCAGTCATACCTTTTTTGAATGTCCAAGCACGTACTTCTTGTACACCTGCTGTGAAGTATGTCGCAAGACCTAACAAGTTATATGTGCTGCGGATTAAACGGTTCAAGCCAGGTTCTTCGATACCTAAATCTTCTAAGAACATGTCTTTATCTTCGTCATCTAATGTCGCAATTTCTTCTTCAATTTTCGCACTGATGACAATAACTTCTGAACCTTCTTTGTCAGCGTATTCTTTAATTGTTTGAACTTTTTCGTTGTCCGCTTCATTCACTTCATCTTCACCAACGTTTGCGATATAAATCATTGGTTTTGATGTTAATAATTGTGCTTGTTTCACATATTTCGCATCTTCTTCATTGAACTCTAAGCTGCGAATCGGTTCGCCGTTTTCTAATGCTTCTTTAATACGTTCTAAAATGCGTACTTCATTCAACGCATCTTTATCTTTTTGACGTGCCATTTTTTCAAGACGTGGTAATCGTTTATCTACAGATTCTAAATCTGCAAGTACTAATTCCATATTGATAACTTCGATATCATCTAGTGGATCTACACGACCAGATACGTGTGTCACGTTATCATCATCGAATGCACGAACTACTTGGCAGATTGCATCTACTTCACGGATATGAGATAAGAATTTGTTTCCTAGACCTTCACCTTTTGAAGCACCTTTAACAATCCCTGCAATATCAGTGAATTCGAATGTTGTAGGAAGTACTTTTTTAGGATTAACGATATCTGCTAAAGCATCTAAACGTGAATCCGGAACTTCTACAATCCCGACGTTCGGGTCAATTGTAGCGAACGGGTAGTTCGCCGCAAGTGCACCCGCTTTTGTAATTGCGTTAAATAATGTAGACTTTCCGACGTTTGGTAAGCCTACGATACCAGCTGTTAAAGCCATTAGTCATTCTCCTTCTCTTGTGTATCATGTGATACAAGTATTTTCTTTAATTTTTTATTAAACTCTGTACGAGGCATCATAATACTTCGATTGCAATGTTCGCATTTAATTCTGATATCTGCACCCATACGAATTATTTTAAATCGGTTTGCGCCGCAAGCATGCGCCTTTTTCATCTCCACAATGTCATTCAGACCATACTGAGCTGCCATTTACAATCCTCCATCATTATGAATTCTTATTACTGAGATTTTTGTCCATTAAACTGCATCATAATAGGGGTTGGTGATTTAATTCCTTCTTGATTCAAGAAATTCGCAACCTCTTTCCGTAAGATACGAGCGCCTGGCACAGTATTATTCGGTGTTGTTTCTGCCGCTATTTTCATGATATAAGCATTACCTGTTAAATCCTCGATACCGAGAATTTCAGGTTTTGAGACAAAGATAAAGTAATTGGAATGTAAGGATTCTAAGAAGTCTTTCAGCTTACTTTCTACCTTATCGACATTCTCTTCCATCGCAATCGGTACTTCTATCAATGCTTTACCGTTACTGATTGAGAAGTTGGTAATCTCTGACATTACACTGTTCGGCAACACGGTCAACTCTCCTGTATACGCATGTATACGTGTTGAGCGGATACCGATAGATTGAACTGTACCTTCTGTGATAGGTGCACCGTTCAAGTTGATTTTAACATAATCTCCCACATCAAATTGATTCTCAAATATAATAAAGAACCCTGTGATGATGTCTTTAACAATAGTTTGTGCACCAAAGCCGATTGCTAAACCGACTACACCAGCTCCGGCTAATAATCCTGTGACACTAATTCCGAATTTACCTAATATCGTTGTTAATACAATAAACCATACGACATAACGCACAATATTCTTCAACATCGCACTTAATGTATGAGATCGTTTTCTACCATGTGCATTGCGGTTTTGTAGTTTAAAGAACTGATCAATCGACTTATTGACTAAGTTGATAATAATCATCGCAACGACTACGTAGATGACAATCATGATGAGCTTGTTGAGTATCATTGCGTACGTTTCAGGCTTTGTAAACGGCTCAACGAGTGAGTTGAAAACACCTTGCATTGTATTCCAAAACGTATTCAAAAGATCGTCCTCCTGTCATTTCACAACAATTATATATTTTACCATGAATACAACATAATTTCTTATGTTTCACTGTGTAATTGTTGAATCAAACGCTTAAATTCTTCTTCTGATTTGAATTCAAAAGTGATTTGTCCTTTATTTCGCTTAGTTGTGATGGCTACATTGGTACCAAAGCGCTCTTTAAGCAAGCGTTCCTGCCGTTCAATCATGCGCGGTTTCTTTGTCTTTTTCTTAGCATCATCTTCTGAAGTAGGTGAAGTCAGCTCTGCAATGTATTGTTCTAAATAACGCACACTCCACGCTTCTTTCATGACTTGTTTAGCGATTTGTTTCATTTTGGTTTCGTCTTTTAGTATTAATAATGTGCGACCATGCGCACCTGATAATTTGCCGTCTTTTACCCACTCGGCGACAGCAGACGGTAAATTCAACAATCGCAACATATTCGCGATATAAGGACGGGATTTACCTAAACGTTCAGCCACCTCTTTTTGTGTGATATGTAAATCATCCATCAGCTTACGATAACTTTCCGCTTCTTCAATCGCATTCAAATCTTCCCGCTGCAGGTTCTCTATAATGGCGAGTTCCATCATCTCAGCATCAGACATCTCTTTGACTATCGCTGGTACTGAGTTCAAGCCTGCTAAATGAGAGGCTCTGAAACGGCGTTCACCTACGACAATATGGTAACCTTGCACCGTTTTGCGTAAGATAATCGGTTGTAAGACGCCATGTTCACGAATAGAAGCTGCGAGATCTGCTAATTTTTCCTGATCAAAATGTTTTCTAGGCTGATAAGGGTTTGGCCGAATTGCATCTAAATCGATATATTCTACATGTCCATCGTTCTCATTTGTTATGTCACGCACGTTCCAGTCACCTCACTTTCGTCACTAAAATAGTGTTACATTTTTAATTTTTGCTCCTCTCTTATTGTAAGGAAAATCATGAACGCAATAAAGGAATTTTCATTCTCAAATTGAAAAATAACGGCTGAAAAATGGCTTGATTCAAAAAAATTTTAAAAATTTTTCAGCAACGTCCAACCCTTGATACGCTTATGTTTCTCTCGTTTTTAATTGTCAGTAAAAACCTACTATTCTGAAAATTCTGTTGACAAACAAAACAGAACCAATATACAATGTGGTCATCAACAAAAAACAAACCTTTCAACACGAAAGAGAAACAATTGAATATCGTCTTGAAACACGATAATAAGGAAAGTAGAACTTACACTGCTGACACAGAGAGCTTCTGTCCGCTGAAAGGAAGCACAGAAAGAAAGTTTGAAAATGGCCTTGGAGTGGTGGTGTCGATATGAGGCATCAACGGGGGCGCCCGTTATAGCGCTACAGTATTAACATTTTTGCATAATGGCGTACTGGAATGACGCACACGTTATTGTTATTTACAGCAACAGCTGATACATATAACGGAACCGACCTTCAGTAGCTGCCATGAACAGATTTAGCGTACTGGAAGAGGTTGCTTTAGCAATAAAGCAGCGAATTAAGGTGGTACCGCGAAGCTCAAGCTTTCGTCCTTTACATCCGAATCTTTTTTCGGGTTTAAAGGACGGAAGCTTTTTTTTCGTGGTCAGCTTCCCTCCTTAGTTCCAGAACTTCCGCAGCCAAAAGCAATCTCAATAACTAAAGGAGTGTATATGTATGTCACTATCATCAGAAACAAATTTAATTAAGTATCATCAATTCCCGCACATTTTAGCAGCCAACCCGCCACTTTATGACTCATCGACTTTCCCGACAGCATTGATTGGTTCAGAGGTCCCTTACGATTACGCAAGATCAGGCCACCCAAACCGAGCATTGTTAGAAGAAAAGCTTGCAGCACTTGAAGATGCCGAGTACGGTATCGCTTATAACTCAGGAATCGGAGCAATTTCAGCAGTTTTCTTCTTACTGAAATCAGGAGATCACTTAATTATTCCGAATGATGTTTACGGTGGGACATACCGCTTATGCGAACATGTTTTACCAGGATTCAATATCGAAGTCACAGCAGTAGATACGACAAATCCATTAGCAGTTGAACAAGCGATTCAGGAAAATACGAAACTAATTCATCTGGAAACACCGTCAAATCCATTATTTAAAGTGACAGATATTCAAGCCATTGCGGATGTCGCAAAGAAACATAATATCCTTGTTTCAGTCGACAATACATTCTTAACACCCCTATCACAAAAGCCATTGCATTTAGGTGCTGACATTGTGATTCATAGTGCCACTAAATTTTTAAGCGGCCACAGTGACTTAATTGCAGGGGCAGTTGTAACAAACAACGCGGAAGTTGCAGAATCATTACAATTCTTACAAAACACTTTAGGAAGCGGATTATCAGCTCAAGACAGCTGGACACTGACAAAGCATCTTAAAACGCTTTATGTACGATGGAATCAATCAGTGAAAAACACTGAAAAGATTGTTGAATTCTTAAAATCACGTCCTGAAATTACTGATGTATATTACCCAGGAAATGATGAAATCAATCAACGCCAAGCTGAAAATGGCGGTGCAGTACTTGGCTTCAGATTAAGCGAAGCAGAAAAGGTACCGACATTTGCGAAAGCATTAAAAATACCGCAAATCGCAGTCAGCCTAGGCGGTATTCAAACTATCGTCTCTCATCCAGCCACAATGTCACATGCTTCTGTTCCAGAAGATGTGCGTAACGAACGCGGAATTACGTTCGATCTCTTGAGACTGAGTGTGGGCTTAGAAGACCCAGACGAGTTGATTGCAGATTTTGAAGCAGCATTGGAGGAAGCATACTATGAGCCGGTTTCTACAAACTTTGAGCAAGAACGTATTAGTAGCTGACGGTGCAATAGGAACGATTCTCTACTCTGAAGGGATCGATACTTGCCCTGAAGCATATAATCTTACACATCCAAAGAAAATCGAACAAATTCATCGATCTTACATTGAAGCTGGTGCGGATGTCATTCAAACCAATACTTACGGTGCCAACTTCGAAAAGCTTCAAGCTTTCGGATTAGAACACCAAGTAAGAGACATCACACGTGCCGGTGTCAGAATAGCGAAACAAGCAGCCAATGAAGACACGTTTATTTTAGGAACTGTCGGAGGTTTTAAAGGCGTGAAACAAAATGACTTGTCGCTATCGACGATTTTGTATCACACAGATATTCAAATTGAAACACTGATTGACGAGGGTGTTGACGCACTCCTCTTTGAAACTTATTACGATTTAAACGAACTCTTGCAGGTAATCAGAGCGACGAAGAAAAAGTACAATATTCCAGTTATCGCACAGTTAACTGCTTCAAGCACCAACTACTTGCAAGATGGAACAGAAATTAACGAAGCACTTAAACAAGTTGAAGCAGAAGGCGCAGACGTTATCGGCTTGAATTGCCATCACGGTCCGCACCATATGCAACAATCTTTCACACATATTGAGATTCCGCAACATGCGATTCTCTCATGTTACCCGAACGCTAGTCTCTTAGACTTTGAAGATTCTACGATTCACTACAGCGACAACGCTTCTTACTTCGGTAAGATAGCTGAAACGTTAGTGAAAGAAGGCGTACACTTAATCGGCGGTTGTTGCGGTACTACACCTGAACATATCCGCTTCATCAAGCAAGCGGTTGAAGGATTAAAACCAACTTTAGAAAAGAAAGTTATTCCGATCAGAAGAAAAAGTAATTACCCTTCTATTCCGGTCAAAAAGAATAACTTAACGACTAAAGTCAAAGCTGGTCCGACAGTCATCGTTGAACTAGATACACCAAAGCACTTAGATACAACGAAATTCTTTGCGAATGTCACAAAACTAGACAAAGCGAAAGTCGACGCTATCACACTTGCAGATAACTCACTCGCAACGGTACGCGTTAGCAACATCGCAGCAGCTAGTATTATTAAGCAGAATTACAACATTGAACCGCTGGTCCACATTACCTGCAGAGACAGGAACTTAATCGGTTTACAATCTCACTTACTCGGCTTATCACTGCTTGGTATTAACGAGATACTCGCGATTACAGGTGACCCATCTAAGGTGGGGCATCTGCCAGGTGCGACGAATGTTTATGATGTAAATTCAAGAGGTTTAACTGAACTCGCTGTTCGTTTCAACCAAGGACTTAATATTGACGGCGGCGCATTGAAAACGAAAACGAACTTCAATATTGCCGGTGCGTTCAACCCGAACGTCCGCAAGATGGAAGCAGCGGTGAAACGCTTAGACAAAAAAGTAGACTGCGGTATGAGTTACTTCATTACACAGCCTGTCTACACTGTCGAGCGTATTCAAGAAATTGCTGAAAAGACAGCACATCTTGATACCCCATTCTTTATCGGTATCATGCCAATAACAAGTTATAGAAATGCAACATTCTTACACAATGAAGTCCCTGGCATTTCATTGCCAGATGAAATATTAGATCAGTTCGAAGCGGTTAAAGATGATAAACAAAAAACCAAAGAACTGAGCTTACGTATCTGTCGCAACTTGATAGATGAAATAATCAAACACTTTAATGGGCTTTATATCATTACACCATTTGAACAAGTAGACTTTTCACTCGAACTTACACATTACTTTAAAAAACAAACTGAAAAAAATCAGGAGGCAATAATATGACAATTACAACAGCTAATATCGGATTCCCACGTTTAGGACGCAAGAGAGAATGGAAGAAAGCAATCGAAAGTTACTGGGCAGGTAAAACAAACTATGATGAATTAACAACAACGTTAAACGACTTACACAAAGAAAATTTATTATTACAAAAACACTACAGCATTGACAGTGTACCTGTTGGTGACTTCTCATTATATGATCATGTATTAGACGTTTCATTATTATTCAACATCATTCCAGAACGTTTCCAAGGTCAAGAAGTCAACGATGATTTATTATTCAATATCGCACGTGGTACAAAAGAAAATGTCGCAAGTGCCTTAATTAAATGGTTCAACACAAACTACCACTATATCGTACCTGAATGGGACAACGTAGAACCTAAATTAAACCGTAACGTCTTATTAGAACGTTTCGAATTCGCTAAACAATTAAACGTGAATGCACACCCAGTGATCTTAGGTCCTGTAACATTCGTTCAATTATCACGCGGCGGAGATCAAACATTTGAAGAAAAAGTTGAAGCATTGCTTCCATTATATAAAGAAGTTTTACAATCACTCGTTGATGCAGGTGCTGAATACATTCAAATCGACGAACCTGTATTAGTAACTGACGATGCAGAACAATTACAAGACATTACACGTCACGTCTATGAATACTTCGACAAAGCAGGATTAGCTGATAAATTAGTCATTCAAACTTATTTCGAACATGTAGACTTAGACTTTGTGAACAGTTTACCTGTTAAAGGTTTCGGTTTAGACTTCGTACATGATGGCGGTAAAAACCTTGAACAAATCAAAGCAGGCAAATTATCTAAAGACAAAGCATTATACGCAGGTATTATCGATGGCCGTAACGTATGGGCTGCAGATATCGAAGCGAAAAAAGAATTGATTGAAACTTTAGAAAACTATACAGATGAGTTAGTTATCCAACCATCATCTTCATTACTACATGTTCCTGTTTCATTAGATGATGAAGAACTAGATGAATCAATTGAAGAAGGTTTAAGCTTTGCAACTGAAAAATTAGACGAATTAGACGCATTAAAACGTGTCATCAATAACGGTGACAGTGAAAAATATGACAAATTAAAAGCAGCTTACGAACGCTTCCAAAACCAAGCTTTCAAAAACCTTGAACATGACTTTGACAGCGTACGTACACAACGTGAATCAGCATTCCCTGAACGTAAGAAAATTCAAGATGCACGCTTAAAATTACCAGAATTACCAACAACAACAATCGGTTCATTCCCACAAACGAAAGAAGTTCGTAAAAAACGTGCTGACTGGAAAAACCAACGTATCAGTGATGAAGAATATAACCAATTCTTACGCGATGAAATCGCACGCTGGATTCAAATCCAAGAAGATATCGGCTTAGATGTATTTGTACATGGTGAGTTCGAACGTAATGATATGGTTGAGTTCTTCGGTGAACGTTTACAAGGCTTCTTAGTTACAAAATACGGTTGGGTTCAATCATACGGATCTCGTGCTGTTAAACCACCAGTTATCTATGGAGATGTTAAATGGACTAAACCAATCACAGTGGAAGAAACAGCTTATGCGCAAAGCTTAACTGACCACCCTGTAAAAGGTATGTTGACTGGTCCTGTAACTATCTTAAACTGGTCATTCGAACGTGTAGACATCCCATGTCATGAAGTACAAGACCAAATCGCTTTAGCTATCAATGAAGAAGTTTTAGCATTAGAAGATGCAGGCATTAAAATTATCCAAGTAGATGAACCAGCATTACGTGAAGGTTTACCATTACGCTCTGAATACCATGAAGAATACTTGAAACAAGCGTTACGTTCATTCCGCTTAGCAACATCTTCAGTGTCAGATGCGACGCAAATCCATACGCATATGTGCTATTCTCAATTCGGCGAAATCATCCATACTATCCACGACTTGGATGCAGATGTTATCTCAATCGAAACATCACGCAGCCATGGTGCTTTAATCAAAGACTTCGAGGATGTAACGTATGATTTAGGTATCGGATTAGGTGTATATGATATCCACAGTCCACGTATCCCGACTGAAGAAGAAATCACAGTCGCAATCAACCGTGGTTTACAAGAAATCGACCGTTCATTATTCTGGGTTAACCCAGACTGCGGTTTGAAAACACGTAACGAAGATCAAGTAAAAGAAGCATTAACAGTATTAGTTTCAGCAGTTAAAAAATTAAGAAACAAAGAAGGACAAGAAACAGCTTAATTCACTTGTCATGAGTGATTTACGAGTGAGCCCGCAGTCTTAAAACTCACTCGTAAATACACTTATATCAGCCCTACAATTTTAAGCAGTCATGAGGTGTTTATAATGAGTTATCCTTTATGGGATCAGCTGAAAAGTCTAAAAGAAAGTGAATGGGTCGATTTAACCCATACCTTTGACACAGACAGCCCACATTTCAGCGCATTAGAAGCTGCATATATTGATACAATCAGTACCGTTGCAGAAGATGGTTATTTTGTACAAAGATGGAGTATTGCCACACAATATGGCACACATATCGATGCCCCCATCCACTTTGTCGAAAACAGAAGATATTTACATGAATTAGATTTGAAAGAATTAGTGTTACCGCTTATCGTACTTGATTACTCTAAAGAAGTTGCGGAAAACCCCGATTTCCGTTTAACTCGCGATCATTTACTTGAGTGGGAAGCACAACATGGCCGAATCGAACCTGATACGTTCGTCGCATTCCGCAGTGATTGGTCACACCGTTGGCCGAATGTGGAGCAATTTGAGAATAAAGATGCTGAAGGTAACCCTCACGCACCCGGATGGTCACTCGATGCATTACAATTCTTACTTGAAGAACGCGGTGTACGTTCAGTCGGTCATGAAACATTCGATACAGACGCTTCAGTCGATGTCGCAAAACACGGCGACTTAATCGGTGAACGTTATGTACTCGGACAAGACACGTACCAAATTGAGCTCCTAACGAATTTAGACCGCCTCCCAGAACGAGGCGCAGTGATTTATACAATATGTCCAAAACCAGCAGATGCGCCAGGATTCCCGGTCCGCGCATTTGCGATTAAGCCAAACGCATAATCATGGACCCGCGATCATCCATGACATGCAGCCATTATTAAATCTTAAAAAACGAAACTCCTTTAAAAGTTATGAATAAATACAATAAAAGTTGGCTACATTGCCCTGGGTCCACAGGAATTGGGGCAATGAATCGCCACTGTTCTTAACCCGATAAGAACAATTCTTTTCATAAACGTTACTATTTTGAACCCGATACAAAATAGTAAGTAAATTCCGATTACCCACTCTCCCGATAATGGGTAATCACTATACTCCTTTTTACTACTTATAAAAAAGCACTGAATATAAAGTACATGTCCCACCACCCCGTGAACAAAAAACTTTATATTCAGTGCTTCATTTTTGTTTAAAAAGATAATAAATAATAGCCGATTGTGTTAGAGCACAACCGACTATCTCATAAGCCTAGGTAGAATATGGCTTAGACCATACGCCTAACATTTTTACACTCAGCTACTTTCCAGAGTTCCTGAGTGTTTTTATTACAGTAATATCATAATACCTTTTGAAACTTCTTACAATCAATAATATACGTATAAACGTCTCTATAACAACGTTATGAGGGATTTTATTCACTACTTAAATAAAAGATTATTCTTTGTACATCGCACTAAGTGATTTCAACCGCTTCGCTGCTTCATCTAATTGCTCATCCTCTAACGCAAGTGATACACGAACATAATGACGTCCATTTTCACCAAATGGAATACCTGGCGCCACTAAAATAGATTGATCTTGAAGTAAGAATTCCACAAATTGTTCTCCGTCATATCCTTTTGGTGCTTCCAACCATAAGAAGATGCCACCTGTCATCGGTTCATAAGGGATGTTTCCTTCATCTAAAATCGCAGTGAAACGATCGCGACGTGCTTTAAAGACTTCACTTTGTTTATCTAAGAAATAATCATAGTTGTTAAGCGCAAATGTCGCCGCATCTTGAAGCGCACCAAACATACCCGCATGGTGATGTGTATGATATTTCTTCAAAGCTTGAATCATATCTTTGTTGCCGACTGCGAAACCGACACGATAGCCAGACATATTATAGCCTTTAGAAAGTGAATACACCTCGATTGCGACTTCTTTGCCTCCAGCTGTCTGTAAAATACTCGGATTTTTATGGTCAAAACCGAACGCTGCATAGGCAAAATCATGTACAATTTTCGTTTGTGTACCTCTGAACTTTTGAACAACATCATCAAAGACATCTTGTGTAACAGTTGATCCAGTTGGGTTATTTGGATACGTTAAATAAATCAATTTAGTCTGACTTAAGACTTCCTTCGGTACTTTATCAAAGTCAGGTTGATAATATGGCGGTTCTAATTCTAACGCATAAGGTTTCGCATCTGCGAACAACACCCCTGCTAGGTAATCTGTATAACCTGGGTCTGGCAATAAGACATAATCTTCAGGGTTAACGATACAGTTCGGCAAACCGACTAATCCATTCTTTGTGCCATATAAAATACAGACTTCATCATCTTTATCTAACTCAACATTATATTGTCGTTTATAGAAATCAACAATTGCTTGTTTAAAGCTTTCTTTACCATGAAACGCACCGTATTTTTGGTTTTCAGGCACACGTAATGCGTTCGCAAATTCATCGACAATTCCTTTAGGCGTTTCCCCATCTGGGATGCCTACTGCCATATTGATGAGAGGAAGCGGACCATGTTCTATCTTTCTCCCCATTGTTTTTCCGAAATAACTATCTGGTATCTTCGCTAATCTTCTTGAAATCACCATTTAAGTTCCCCCTTTGTTTGATGCGCCTATTAAAAAAGCTATATATCACCTATAAGCGACATATAGCTTTCTATGTATATGGCACCTATCTTTCAAGTTATACTTGTTGGATGTAGCACAGTCAGATTCAATGGTTGAATCTTCTGTTGCTGAAGCGTCATCGGGCCAATTCCCTCTACTTCTCTAGATAAGTTTTAATGACTTCTATTGTACTAAAAATTCTGACATTTATCAATTTAAGTTGAAATGAAAAACTCTACAGCTCAATAAAAGCCGTAGAGTCAATATTCTTTATTCAGGTTGACCTTTGGAATCAAATTTCTCAACTGATCCATCAGTATGCACAATATATGAACCTGCTAAATCACCCGATTTATCCACAAATGAGAAGCCCCAGCTTCCATCACTCTTTTGTTCAGGTTCTTTATACGTATACGTGCTTGTATCTAGTTTGTGGCCTTCATATGCTTCTACTTTATCAATCACATTTGCACGTGTGACTTTACCTTCAGAAGAAGATGAGTGACTTTCAGAGCTAGAATTACTATTACTTTCTTGTGCTGCTGATTGTGCATCTTGATTTGTGATTCGGATTAAATTTGCTACTTGTTTAAAGTTCGGTTCATCTTTGTATTGTTTATATAGATCTTTAAGATTATAAACTGCTCCCATGTTTGCTAACTGTTGATATGGATTGATACCTTGTGTCCCTGATACCAGCACTTGTGTATCACTCACACCAATAACTGCCGCAAATGGACCTTTAGAGTTAGTTGTGCCATAAATCACCATATTTTGAGGTTTATTAGTTACGATTTCAGAACTACCTGTATAAAGTGTTAATTGTTGAATTTCTCGTTGTCGCGAACCGCCATTCGTGTTTTGGACATAGCTGTGGTTTAATAATTCATTTGCTGTCACTGTAAATTCAGCTGATTTAGGTGCGTATAACGCCAAAGCGACCTTTTCTTGTGGTGTCAGTTGGCTGACAGCTTGTTCTGTCGTTTGTTTATGAGTATGTGATTTTTCATGTTTTGTTGTTTGTTCATGCTGTGTATTTTCTTTTTTCTCTGCTTTTTGATGATTTGTTTTTTCTTTTTCTTCGTGTTTTTGCGTATCTTCTTGTTTTTCATTTGAGCCGCAACCTGCCAATAATATTGAAAGTGCTGCAGCGGTAGTCAATACATGTTTAAATTTCATAGATAGCTTGCTCCTCTTTGTATATTTGAATATATAATTTCATTATATAGAAGAAACGGGACACATATTGTCCTAAATTAAAAGAAAGTGATCGAGTTAAGTATGATTATTTATTACTCTTTCAAAAGACACTCTGACAATTTTAATTTAAAAGTTTAAATAAAGAGGATTTTTTACCATAAGTAGCCGACCCTACCAAATACAAAAGTTCTGCAGTATTATACTGCAGAACCAAGTACTACTCTGGTGGCGTACCAAAGTTATCTAGTTTTTCTACTTTTCCATCTTTATCAACTGAATAATTATACTGTGTATGTGTTTCTAAATTTCTAAAATTAACAGTCCATGTATGATCCAATGTGTAATCATCAACGAAATGTCTTTTAGGAGGCCCATTAAATTCATATTTTCGTGGATCTAGTTTATGTCCTATATATTCTTCTACCTTGTGTATTGCAACTTGACTATTCATGTTACCATCTGGTGTATATACATCACCAGGACTTAACTTTCTTCTTTGTTTATTATTTGAAGTAGCATTATCTGTTTCTTTAGAAGAAGATGCATTATCACTCTCTGGATTCCTCACTGATTCGCTTACTTTAACCAAACTTACGACCTTTTTAAAGTTTGGATTATGACCATATTGTTTGTATAAATCTTCTAAGTTATAGATATGAGTTCCACGTTCTTTTAAAATTTCATCATAAGTCTTAGGACTTTGACTACCTGCAATAATAATCTGGTTTCCTGTAAAACCAAATAGCTCAGCAAAGTTTTGCTTAGTTTCTTCAGGTTCATAAAATTTTACGTTTTGTGGCACATCTGTAATTCTTTCAGGTAACATTTTATTTAAATGATACTCTTGAATAGATTGTTTTGTTGCCTTATCGCCTAACATCTTACCAAGATCTACACCATGCGTATATCTTATATATGAATGATTCAATAACTCATCAGCTGATATCATATAGTTTGTTTTTTCTTGTGGTAAAAACATTGCTAAAGCTATTTTCTCATTAATTGTTAATTGGCTGACTGTCTTCTCTATTTGTTGCGCATCTTTGTTTGCTTCATTTTCTTTTTTGGAAGTTGATTTGTGTTCACTTTTTTTATTATCCGTTTTACTTTTTGCTTCTTGCTTTGCAGAATCATTTTGTTTTTCATTGTGACTGCATCCAGCTAATAAAAGGGTTAAAACTACTGCTGAAGTAAATAAATGCTGTAATTTCATAGATGTCTTAATTCTCCTTCACTTTCAATATCTCATCCTTTTCTATTATATACAAAAAGCTATTAGTTGTTCACTTTTTATTTAAGAAAATAAAAAAACCACTCGCAACGAGGCGAATGGTTGTTAACGTTTATATACTCTGATTTTAATTTCTAAATAATCATCGTGGTCGCGTTCTTTTTGTTCGACACGGATTCCACTTTGTTCGATAGTTTCAAAGCTGTTTTGTAGAGTTTCGCGTGCTTTCGTCAAATCTTTGGCGAATTGAAGCGGCACAGCTTTAACTTTTTCAGGTCCTACTTTGGCTTTGACTCTCGCTTCTGTTTGTTTCACGTTCAAGTGTTGATCAATAATAATTTGGACCATTTCTTCTTGTTTTTCGTGAGATAAACTTAACAAAGCACGTGCGTGACGTTCTGTAATCTTGCCTTCTGAAAGTTTCGTAAGCACTTTAGGAGCAAGTTTCAGTAAACGCAGTTTGTTTGCGATAAAGCTTTGGCTTTTACCGACACTTTGTGCTAATTCACTTTGTGTTGTGTCTCCAAGCTCTAACAGTTTCTGATAGGCTTCTGCTTCTTCAACTGCTGATAAATTCTCACGTTGAATATTTTCTATTAAAGCGACGACTGCTGTTTCTTCATCCGTCATATCACGAATAATCACATCTGCATAAGCCATATGAATACTGCTCATAGCTCTGAAGCGACGTTCCCCAGCTATGATTTCATACATTCCTTCTTCAATCGGTCGTACCACAATCGGTTGTAGCAATCCATGTTCTTGAATGGATTCCGCAAGTTCATTAATCTTACTTTGATCAAAGACTTGTCTTGGTTGATAGCGGTTCGGCACAATCTTTTCAATTTGAATTGATTCAACATGATTATTGCGTTCATCTTCAGTAGCGCCTGTCATTTCTTCATCTTTATTTGTTAAACCGAATAGTTTAGAAAAAGGCTTTTTCATTCCGCAATCTCTCCCTCTAAATATAATTATATACTAATATTTATTTTTATTTTAGTAAAGGAGATTTGTTAGGTGTTCCGGCTTTTCTCGGATACTTTTTAGGGGTTTTACTACGCTTTTCAATGATGATAATTTGACGCTCACCTGCATCTTCAGGCAATTCAAAAGTTTCGACCGCTTCAACTCTGCCGCCGAAGACCCCAATCGCAAAGCGTGCTTCTTCTAACTCTTCTTCACCTTTAGAAGATTTCATCGCTACGAAATGACCGCCTGTTTTCACTAACGGCAAGCATAACTCACTTAACACTGTCAGACGTGCAACTGCACGTGCTGTCACAATGTCATAAGACTCCCGGTTGTCTCCACGGGTATTCCCAAAGTTCTCTGCACGTTCATGTACAAAGCTGACACCTTGTAACCCTAAAGCATCGGCAAGATGATTTAGGAATTGGATACGTTTATTCAACGAATCTACAATTGTCACTTTCAGCTGTGGAAAGACAATTTTTAATGGGATACTTGGGAACCCAGCACCAGCACCTACATCACAGATACTGAGTTCTTTTGTCATATCCACATAAAATGCGGCTGTAATTGAATCATAGAAGTGTTTCAAATATACTTCTGATTCATCTGTAATGCTTGTTAAGTTCATTTTTTCATTCCACTCTACAAGCATTTCATAATAAGTTTGAAACTGTTGTTTTTGTTGGTCGTTCAATGTAATGCCGTGTGTTTCTAGCTTGTCAGCCAACCATTCAACACTCATTTATTTCACCCTTTCAAGCTTACCTTGTTCTAGATAAATCAGTAAAATTGAAATATCAGCAGGGTTAACGCCTGAAATACGTGATGCTTGTGCAATGTTTAATGGTTTAACTTCTGCTAATTTTTCACGTGCTTCACTTGCTAAGCTGTCAATTTTACTATAGTCCAAGTCGTGTGGAATTTTCTTCTGTTCCATACGTTTTACTTTTTCTACTTGTTGTAATGATTTATTGATATAACCTTCATATTTCGTTTGAATTTCAACTTGTTCTTCAACGTCAGCTGGAATTTGATGTTCTTCTTCTAAGATATCAAGGATTGCTTGGTAATCCATTTCTGGACGACGTAGTAATTCAATCGCTAAGATACCGTCTTTTAATGGAGAACCGTTACGTGATTTAATCACAGATTGTGTGTGTTCATTCGGTTTAATACGAATGTTAGATAAACGATCAATTTCAGCTTGGATTTGATCACGTTTTTCATTGAAACGCGCGTAACGTTCTTCTGAAATCAAACCTAATTCATGACCTAAGTCAGTCAAACGTAGGTCTGCATTATCGTGACGTAACAATAAACGATATTCTGCACGTGATGTTAATAGACGGTAAGGTTCATTCGTACCTTTTGTAATCAAGTCATCAATTAAGACACCGATATAAGCATCAGAACGGCTTAATACTTTTTCGCCTGTGCCTAATACACGTCCTGCCGCATTAATACCCGCCATTAAACCTTGGCCAGCCGCTTCTTCATAACCTGAAGTTCCGTTAATTTGACCTGCAGTGTATAAGTTTTTGATTTTCTTAGTTTCAAGTGTCGGCCATAATTGTGTCGGTACTAATGCATCATATTCAATCGCATAACCCGCACGCATCATATCTGCTTTTTCTAAGCCAGGAATCGTTTGAAGCATTTCACGTTGTACATGTTCTGGCAAGCTTGTTGAAAGACCTTGAACATATACTTCGTTCGTGTCACGACCTTCTGGTTCTAAGAATAATTGGTGACGTGGTTTATCATGGAAACGCACGTATTTATCTTCAATAGATGGACAGTAACGTGGGCCTTTACCTTTAATCATACCTGAGTACATCGCTGACAGATGTAAGTTGTCATCGATCACTTGGTGTGTCTTATCATTTGTATAAGTTAACCAGCATGGTAATTGATCTAAGATATATTCAGTTGTATCGAAACTGAATGCACGTCCTACATCGTCACCTGGTTGAATTTCTGTTTTATCATAATCAATCGTTTTTGAGTTTACACGTGGCGGTGTACCTGTTTTGAAACGTACGACTTCAAAACCAAGTTCACGTAAGTTATCCGCTAGTGTAATAGATGGTAATTGGTGGTTAGGGCCACTTGAATATTTCAAGTTACCTAAAATAATTTCACCGCGTAAGAATGTACCTGTTGTGACGATAACGGCTTTTGAACGGTATTCTGTACCAATATTCGTACGCACACCTTTAATTTCGTCATCTTCAATAATTAATTCATCTACCATTCCTTGCATGATATGCAAGTTTTCTTCATCTTCTAATACACGCTTCATTTCACGTTGGTATAAAGCTTTATCTGCTTGTGCACGTAATGCACGTACTGCAGGTCCTTTACCTGTATTCAACATACGCATTTGAATATGCGTTCTATCGATTGTTTTAGCCATTTGACCGCCGAGTGCGTCGATTTCACGAACAACAATCCCTTTAGCTGGTCCCCCTACTGATGGGTTACATGGCATAAAACCAACGTTATCTAAATTAATTGTCAGCATCAATGTGTTGGCGCCGCGTCGTGCAGAAGCAAGTCCTGCTTCAATACCGGCATGCCCAGCACCGATGACAATTACATCATAATCCAAAGCCATACTTTGTCCTCCTTTTTATTTTCCGAGACAGAACTGACTGAATAACTGGTCAATCAATTCGTCGCTTGCAGAAGCACCGATAATCTCTCCTAAAATCTCCCAAGTTCTAGTTAAATCAATTTGAACCATATCCATAGGAATACCAGCTTCTGCTGCATCTATTGCATCTTGTATCGAGTGACGTGCTTGTTTCAGCAATGAAATATGTCTTGAGTTTGAAACGTAAGTCATATCTTGGTTTTGAACTTCACCGCCGAAGAACAAGTCACGAATTTGTTCTTCTAATTGATCAATGCCTTCTTGTTTTAACATAGATGTTTCAATGACTGGCATATCTCCGACCATATCACGAACTTCATCTAAATCAAGATGTTGTTCTAAATCTGTTTTATTCACAATCACAATCGCATCTTCATTCTTGATGACTTCATATAATTTAACATCTTCTTCTGTTAATGCTTCATTGTAGTTTAAGACAAATAAGATTAAATCTGCTTCACTTAAAGCTTTGCGTGAACGTTCCACACCGATTTTTTCTACAATGTCCTCAGTCTCACGGATGCCTGCTGTGTCGACGAGACGAAGTGGTACACCACGCACATTGACGTATTCTTCCAAGACATCCCGCGTAGTACCCGCAACTTCTGTCACAATCGCTTTATTATCTTGAATTAAGTTATTCAACATAGAAGACTTACCGACGTTAGGCTTACCGACTATAACTGTCGAAAGTCCTTCTCTCATGATTTTACCCTGTGTACCTGTTGCTAAAAGACGATCGATTTCTGATTTGATTTCTTCTGATTTCTCTAATAAGAATTCAGTTGTCGCATCTTCTACATCGTCATATTCTGGGTAATCAATATTCACTTCAACCTGTGCTAGGATTTCTAAAATAGATTGACGTTGACGCTTGATCATATCACTTAAACGTCCTTCAATCTGATTCATCGCAACTTTAGACGCTCGGTCTGTCTTAGAACGAATAAAATCCATGACTGCTTCAGCTTGAGATAAGTCAATACGGCCATTTAAGAATGCACGTTTTGTATACTCCCCAGGTTCAGCCATTCTAGCACCAGCCGTCATTGTAAGTTCTAATACACGATTAATCGTTAAGATTCCGCCGTGACAGTTAATTTCTACGATATCTTCTCTTGTAAATGTTTTTGGTGCACGCAGCACGGATACCATTACTTCTTCTACTACTTCATTCGTATCAGGATCGACAATATGTCCATAATTAATTGTATGCGAATCTACTTCAGCTAATGGTTTCTTTCCTTTATAGAGTTTATCAGTGATTTCGATTGCACGACTTCCTGATAAACGGACAATACCAATCGCACCCTCTCCCATCGGAGTAGAAATACTGGTAATTGTATCTAAATCCAACATGCTGCTTCGCCTCCTCTACTTAAATTTCTAACTCTATAATTGTAATGACTTTTATTGTAAATTGCCACATATGTGTTCGAATTCTATGGAGGTTAGACTTACGTTTGTCTGATATAAGACTTCGGTTAGTCTACTTTATTCTCTTATTGAATAGTTTTGCAATTTTAAGTACATGCTCTAAACTTTTTTGAATTTCCAGTACAGTCATATCTTTTGCAGGTTGTCTTGCAATAACAATAATCTTTTTCGCAATCATATCTTCTTTATGTACTTTAAAGTTTTCTCTGATTGCTCTTTTAATACGATTGCGTGTCACTGCATTGCCGAGTTTTTTAGAAACACTGATTCCTAATTGAAAATGAGTCAAATTTTTATCTGGCATGACATAAACGACAAATTGGCGATTTGCGAATGACTTTCCTCTTCTATAAATCGTTTGAAAATCGCTATTTCTTTTAATGCGATATGCTTTTTCCACTTCCATCACTCACTTATTTTTCTATTCTTGCTGCTCCCCTACCCTATCATTAAGTTCTAGTGTAAAGAATCAGAACTGTATTTTCCAACCCGTGTATCTTTTTTACCTGCATGAAAGCAAAAAAAAGACCACTGATAGGTCAGTGATCTTATGCTGATAAAACTTTACGGCCTTTGCGACGACGACGCGCTAATACTTTACGGCCATTTTTAGTGCTCATGCGTTTTCTGAAACCATGAACTTTACTGTGTTTACGTTTATTTGGTTGATAAGTACGTTTTACCATGTAAAAACACCTCCATATCGAATCTATCTTCATTTATAGTCGCTTTCTCATCTTAACAATGTGATGAGAGTCTTGGAAAAGATCTGCATCTACAGCCTCATCTAATATAACCGAGATATTACAGCCTTCTACCAAGTATCACCGAAGTATTTCTACGGTGTCTGCGAAAGGTTAAGCATCTATATCAAAAGGCTTACCTTACTTAGTTCAATTATCAATATCTTAGTCATAATTCAAGCAACTACTAAAATATAACAAATTCAACCTTATAAAGCAAGTACATTTTAAGTGAGATATATTCAAAAAGTTATCCACTTATTCACAGATGAACAGTGACATTCTGTGGATAATTATGTTACTATACACAGACGTTTGCACATAAAAACCACATATCCACAAGAGTTTGACAGGTAGATTTGTTAATAAGTATAATTGTGTGGATAAGTCTTGTAAGGTTTGATAAACAAACGGTTTACAACTTACAATTATCAACATTTTTTCTGTGTATAAAGCAAAATTAAATAAAGTTATCCACCGATTGTGATTAACTTGTGGATAATTATTAACAGCCTGTGTGGAAAGTTATCCACGGGGTGTGATTTTGTGTATAAGTCAAAAAAATTTTAAAGAAAGATGGAGTTTATATGTCAAAAGAAGAAATTTGGGAAAAAGTTCTTGAATTAGCTAAAAGCGAATTGGCAGAAGTCAGTTACTCAACTTGGTTTGAGCCTCCAAAAACAAAGCTGATCGACATCGAAGATTCTGAAGCGATTATTTTAGTCGAAGATAACTTCATTCAAAATTTTCTAAAGAAGCAATACATGGATATTGTAGAAAATTTATTCGAAAAAGCGATTGGAACGCCGCTTAAACCTCGATTTGTCATTCAAAGCGATTTAACAGCTGATAAAAAACTTAAAGACGATCAAAAAGACAAGCAACCAGAAAAAGAAACGGAAACTCCTGGTTTCCTAAGCAGCAGCGAAGATCAATTTAACGCACACAACACATTCGAAACTTTTGTTATCGGACCTGGGAACCGCTTCCCTCATGCTGCAAGTCTTGCAGTCGCGGAAGCACCCGCAAAAGCTTACAACCCACTCTTCATCTACGGAGGCGTAGGTTTAGGCAAAACTCACTTGATGCATGCTATCGGTCATTATGTTCTACAAAATAATAAAGATGCGAAAGTTATCTACACATCAAGTGAAAAATTCACGAATGAATTTATTAAATCTATTCGTGATAACGAAACGGAACAATTCCGTGAAAAATACAGAAACATTGATGTTCTATTGATTGATGATATTCAATTCATTCAAAACAAAGAACAAACACAAGAAGAATTCTTCCATACTTTCAATGACTTACACCAAGCAGAAAAACAAATTGTGATTTCAAGTGACCGACCACCAAAGGAAATTTCGAAATTAGAAGATCGCCTGCGTTCACGCTTCGAATGGGGCTTGATCGTTGATATCACACCGCCAGATTATGAAACAAGAATGGCTATTCTGCAGAAAAAATTAGAGGAAGAAGATGTGGATATTCCATTAGAATCTTTAACCTATATCGCAAATCAAATTCAGTCGAACATTCGTGAATTAGAAGGTGCATTAACACGTGTCATCGCCTATTCAAGATTACAAGGTGAACCAATTACGACTGAACTGACTGCTGAAGCACTAAAAGATATTATTCAAACACCGAAATCTAAGAAAATCACAATTCAAAATATTCAAAAAGTAGTCGGTCAATATTACAATGTGCGCCAAGAAGATTTCATTGCGAAAAAACGTACGAAATCCATTGCCTATCCGCGTCAAATCGCGATGTATCTATCACGCGAACTTACAGATTTCTCCCTTCCTAAAATCGGAGAAGAGTTCGGGGGACGTGATCATACAACTGTGATTCATGCTCATAGAACAATTCGGGTAGATATGGAAAAAGATCCGATTTTCAAACAAGAAGTTGAAAATTTGGAGAAAGAAATTCGAAATCAGTAAACATTTAAATAATTTTACTAGCAATTCGGGTAAAAATAAGTGAGAAATCGGAGCTGTTATAATACAGTGGACTAAATCGTCATTGTGGACAATGTGTAAAAGTTGTACACACCATACACAGTTTATCCACATGTGTATAACTTTGTGTGACAAGGTTTTAACTCGGTTATCCACTTATCCACAGCCCCTACTACTATTACTACGGTTTTAAAACCTATATAATTAAGTTATAAACGACTGGAAGGAGTTTAAAATTTATGATGGAATTCACGATTAAAAGAGACTATTTCATAAATCAATTAAATGACACATTAAAAGCCATTTCACCAAGAACAACATTGCCGATCTTAACGGGTATCAAAATCGATGCAAAAGAAGAAGGCATTATTTTAACAGGTTCAGATTCTGAGATTTCAATTGAAATTTCAATACCTAAAGAAGTTGACGGAGAAGAGATTGTAACGATTGCTGAAACAGGATCCGTTGTACTTCCTGGTCGTTTCTTTGTAGATATTATTAAAAAATTACCAGGCAAAGATGTGAAGTTATCAACAAATGAGCAATTCCAAACATTGATTACTTCAGGTCATTCAGAGTTCAACTTGAGCGGCTTAGACCCAGATCAATATCCATTATTACCTCAAGTTTCTCAAGATGACGCAATTCAATTACCAATTAAAGTACTTAAAAACGTGATTGCACAAACAAACTTCGCAGTGTCCACCTCAGAAACACGGCCAGTTTTAACTGGTGTGAACTGGTTGATTCAAGATAATGAATTAATATGCACTGCAACAGACTCACACCGTTTAGCAGTTCGTAAACTTAAACTAGAAGACGAAGACATTGATAATAAAAATGTCATCATTCCAGGTAAAGCTTTAGCTGAACTTAATAAAATTGTCACTGATTCAGAAGATGACATTAATATCTTCTTCGCATCTAACCAAGTGTTATTTAAAGTCGGCAACATCAATTTCATTTCAAGATTGCTTGAAGGACATTATCCAGATACATCTCGTTTGTTCCCAGAGAACTACGAAACAAAAATTGAAATGAGCAACAGTGATTTCTATCACGCGATTGATCGTGCCTCATTACTTGCACGTGAAGGTGGCAATAACGTAATCAAATTAAGCACTGGCAATCAAGAAGTTGAACTTTCTTCTACATCACCAGAAATCGGTACGGTAAACGAAGATGTTGATGCAAACAGTGTTGAAGGAAGCAGCTTGAAAATCTCATTCAACTCTAAGTACATGATGGACGCTTTAAAAGCAATCGATAATGACGAAGTAGAAGTTGAATTCTTCGGTACGATGAAACCATTCACATTAAAACCAAAAGATGACGATTCAGTTGTGCAATTAATCTTGCCGATCAGAACATACTAATCTCAAAAACAAAAGGTGACATTCACTTTAAAAAACGGAAATCCTCTTTGCAGGGTTTCCGTTTTTTTATGGCAGATTCAAAATAACAACGTGAAATTCATTTTAAAGTGTCTCAGATGTCGCTGAATGCATTTTAAAATTATTTAGGATAAAAATATCGATGCGCTTAAAATGTTCAATGTCACCTTTTAAAATGCGAAAAATGAGTGTTAAAGAAGCTGAAAAATTCAAAATCTGAGATTAACGTGAAAAAATGATGAGAAAACGCTAGATTTCAACCGCTCAAACATGAAATTTATTACGAAAAAAGGTATAATATATTAATGACCTTATAAAGAAATGGAGTGAGTGTGTTGACTGAAAAAATCATGGTTGAAGGTGACATTACTTTAGGACAATTCCTGAAAACTGAAGGCATTATTGAATCAGGTGGACAGGCAAAATGGTTTTTAAAAGATTTCGAAGTTTTCTTAAACGGTGAGCGTGAAACACGTCGTGGTAAAAAACTCGAAGATGGCGATCAAATTGAAATACCTGAAGTGGGTTCTTTTGTAATTGCTCATCAAGGTGACCAATGAAATTAAATGCACTCCAACTTGAAAATTATCGCAATTATGAAGAAGTCGCATTGGATTGCCATCCAGATGTGAATATTTTGATTGGTGAAAATGCGCAAGGCAAAACTAATTTATTAGAATCCATTTACACACTTGCATTAGCGAAAAGCCATCGAACTTCAAATGATAAAGAGCTCATACGCTTTGGGGCTGAGTATGCTAAAATAGAAGGTGAGCTGAGTTATCGACATGGGAAGATGCCATTGACCATGTTTATAACTAAAAAAGGCAAAAAGGTTAAAGTAAATCATTTAGAACAACATCGTCTGACACAATATATCGGACACTTGAATGTTGTTCTTTTTGCCCCAGAGGACCTGAATATTGTCAAAGGATCACCGCAAGTCAGACGCCGCTTTATTGATATGGAGCTAGGTCAGATGTCTGCGGTTTACCTGAATGATTTGTCTCAATATCAACGGATTTTGAAACAAAAGAACAATTACTTAAAACAGCTTCAGATTAAGCAGAAAACAGACCGCACAATGCTTGAGGTATTAAATCAGCAGTTTGCGGAGTATGCGCTTAAAGTCACTTTGAAGCGTGCGCACTTTATCGAGGAATTAGAAGTGCTTGCACAACCGATTCATGCCAGCATTACAGATAACAGAGAAAGCTTAGAGGTTAAATATCGTCCGAGCTTGAAGTTGTCTGATACTGAGGATGAAGCGGCTTTGTTTGAAGAAGTGCAGCAATTGATGGCTGACAATATGGACAGAGAAATAGAACGCGGCGTGGCCCTTTATGGTCCGCACCGTGATGATTTAGGTTTTAACGTTAATGGGATGGATGCTCAGACTTATGGCTCACAAGGTCAACAGCGGACATCTGCATTATCAATTAAGCTGGCTGAGATTGAACTGATTAACAAAGAAGTCGGCGAATACCCTATCTTATTGCTTGATGATGTGCTGAGTGAATTAGATGACTCTCGTCAGACTCACCTGCTGAGTACAATTCAAGATAAGGTGCAGACATTTGTGACTACAACGTCTGTAGAAGGTATTGATCATGAAATTATGAAACATGCAAAACTTTACCGAATCAATCAAGGTGAAATTATCAAGTGATAGAAAGTGAAGGTGGAAGCATTGTCAGATGTGAACAACACGGAAGATTATGGTGCTGGACAAATACAGGTATTAGAAGGACTTGAAGCCGTTCGTAAACGTCCAGGTATGTATATCGGATCGACTTCAGAAAGAGGTCTGCACCATCTTGTATGGGAAATTGTAGATAATAGTATTGACGAAGCATTGGCTGGCTATGCTGATACAATCGAAGTCATTATCGAGAAAGATAACTGGATTCGTGTAACAGATAACGGCCGTGGTATTCCAGTTGATATTCAAGAAAAAATGGGCCGTCCAGCAGTTGAGGTTATCTTAACTGTATTGCATGCCGGCGGTAAATTCGGCGGTGGCGGATACAAAGTATCAGGCGGTCTGCATGGTGTAGGATCTTCAGTTGTTAACGCACTTTCTGAAACATTAGAAGTGTTTGTACACCGTAATAATAAAATTTATAACCAAGCGTATAAACGCGGGGTTCCTCAATATGATTTAAAAGTGGTTGGCGAAACAGAACATACAGGAACTGAAATCCGCTTTAAAGCTGACCCTGAAATCTTTACTGAAACAACAACGTATCAGTATGAATTGCTTCAAAAACGTATTCGTGAGTTGGCTTTCTTAAACAAAGGCATTCAGCTTACTTTACGTGATGAACGCGGTGAAGAAGTAAAAGAAGACTCATATCACTATGAAGGCGGTATTAAATCTTACGTTGAGTTGATCAACGAGAATAAAGAGCCTTTATTTGATGAGCCAGTTTACTTACATGACCGTAAAGATGACGTGGAAGTAGAAATTGCATTGCAATACAACAGCGGTTTCTCAACAAACTTATTATCTTATGCGAACAATATCCATACTTACGAAGGCGGTACACATGAAGACGGCTTTAAACGTGCGTTAACACGTGTATTGAACAGTTATGGTATTCAACAAGGCATTATGAAAGATGATAAAGAGCGTTTATCTGGTGAAGATACACGTGAAGGTTTAACAGCGGTTGTCTCAATTAAGCACAGCAACCCTCAATTCGAAGGACAAACAAAAACGAAACTCGGCAACTCTGAAGTTCGTCAAATCGTAGACAGACTCTTCACAGAGGATATGGAGCGTTTCTTGTTAGAACATCCACAAGTTGCTCGTATTATTGTCGAAAAAGGTATGATGGCTTCTCGTGCACGTATCGCAGCTAAAAAAGCACGTGAAGTAACTCGTAGAAAATCAGCATTAGAAGTTTCAAGCTTACCAGGTAAATTAGCTGACTGTTCAAGTAAAAACCCTGAAGAGAGTGAAATCTTCATCGTCGAAGGTGACTCTGCCGGGGGGTCTACAAAACTTGGTCGTGATTCAAGAACACAAGCGATTTTACCGCTACGTGGTAAGATCTTGAACGTTGAAAAATCACGTTTAGACAGAATCTTAAATAATAATGAAATCCGTTCTATGATTACTGCATTCGGTACCGGTATCGGAGAAGAATTCGATATTTCGAAAGCACGTTATCACAAAATCGTCATCATGACAGATGCCGATGTGGATGGTGCGCATATCAGAACACTGTTATTGACATTCTTCTATCGCTTCATGCGTCCGTTGATTGAAGCGGGTTATGTATACATTGCACAACCGCCTTTATTCAAATTGACACAAGGTAAACAGAAATACTATGTCTTTAACGAACGTGAATTAGAGAAATTGAAATCTGAATTGAAACCGACACCGAAATGGTCTATTGCCCGTTATAAAGGTTTAGGTGAAATGGATGCAGATCAATTATGGGAAACAACAATGAATCCAGAGCATCGTTCAATGTTACAAGTGACATTAGAAGATGCGATTGAAGCGGATTTAACTTTCGAAATGTTAATGGGCGATGTTGTAGAAAACCGTCGTCAATTCATCGAAGAAAATGCGGTTTACGCGAACTTGGATTTCTAATTTTGGAAGCTATGAATCAGCGAAACAGCTACGGAATTAATAACTTAAGGAGGCAATCTTGATGGCTGAATATCCTGAATCAAGAATAATTGAACGAAATATTAGTAACGAGATGCGTGAATCGTTCTTAGACTATGCGATGAGTGTTATCGTATCTCGTGCTTTGCCAGACGTCAGAGATGGTTTGAAACCGGTACATCGTCGTATTTTGTACGGGTTGAACGAACAAGGGATGACGCCTGATAAACCGTATAAGAAATCCGCACGTATCGTAGGTGACGTAATGGGTAAATACCACCCTCACGGTGACTCATCTATCTATGAAGCCATGGTACGTATGGCTCAGGATTTCAGCTATCGTTATCCTCTTGTAGACGGCCAAGGTAACTTCGGTTCCATGGATGGCGATGGTGCAGCTGCAATGCGTTATACAGAAGCACGTATGACAAAACTTGCGACTGAATTATTAAGAGATATCAATAAAGACACAATCAACTTTATCGATAACTATGATGGTACGGAAAGAGAGCCGGAAGTCTTACCGGCACGTTTCCCTAACCTCTTAGTGAACGGTGCTGCAGGGATTGCAGTAGGTATGGCGACGAATATTCCACCTCACAACATGACAGAAGTCATCAATGGTGTATTAAGTTTAAGTCATAATCCTGATATCACAATCGCAGAATTGATGGAAGACATTACTGGACCGGACTTCCCGACTGCTGGTTTAATTTTAGGTAAGAGCGGTATCCGTCGTGCTTATGAAACAGGACGTGGATCTATTCAAATGCGTGCACGTGCTGAAATTGAAGAACGCGGCGGCGGTCGTCAACGTATCGTTGTGACTGAAATTCCGTTCCAAGTCAACAAAGCGCGTATGATTGAGAAAATCGCAGAATTAGTACGTGACAAGAAAATCGATGGTATTACAGACTTACGTGATGAAACAAGTTTACGTACTGGCGTACGTGTCGTAATCGATGTCCGTAAAGATGCGAATGCGAGTGTTATTTTAAATAACTTATACAAACAAACACCACTTCAAACTTCATTCGGTGTGAACATGATTGCCTTAATCAATGGCAGACCGAAATTAATTAATTTAAAAGAAGCATTAGTCGAATACTTAGAACATCAAAAAGTAGTCGTGCGTAGACGTACGGAATACAACTTGAAAAAAGCTGAAGACCGTGCACATATCTTAGAAGGTTTACGTATTGCGTTAGATCATATTGATGAAATCATCACAACAATCCGTGAATCTGATACAGATAAAGTAGCAATGGAACGTTTACAAGAACGCTTCAAATTATCTGAGCGTCAAGCACAAGCTATCTTAGATATGCGTTTAAGACGTTTAACAGGTTTAGAAAGAGATAAAATTGAATCTGAATATAACGACTTGATTGCGTACATTGAAGAATTAAGAGCGATTCTTGCTGACGAAGAAAAATTATTACAACTTGTTCGTGACGAATTAATCGAAGTCCGAGAACGATATGGTGATGAACGTCGTACTGAAATTCAACTTGGCGGTTTAGACCATATTGAAGATGAAGACTTAATTCCAGAAGAACAAATTGTAATCACATTAAGTCATAATAACTACATCAAACGTTTACCTGTTTCTACGTACCGTGCACAAAATCGTGGCGGTCGCGGTGTGCAAGGTATGAATACATTAGAAGAAGACTTCGTGAGTCAAATTGTCACATTGAGTACCCACGACCATGTATTGTTCTTTACGAACCAAGGACGTGTCTACAAACTTAAAGGGTACGAGGTGCCGGAACTCTCACGTCAGTCTAAAGGTATTCCAGTTATCAACGCAATTGAGCTTGAAAATGATGAAGTCATCAGTACGATGATTGCGGTGAAAGATTTAGAGAAAGAAGATGCCTTCTTAATCTTCGCAACGAAACACGGTATCGTGAAACGTTCATCTCTAAGCAACTTCTCACACATCAATAGAAACGGTAAGATTGCGATCAACTTCAGAGATGAAGATGAACTCGTAGCAGTACGTCTTACAGATGGCTCAAAAGATGTCTTACTTGGTACATCACGTGCATCACTTATCCGCTTCAAAGAATCGCTCTTACGTCCACTTGGCCGAACAGCTGCCGGCGTAAAAGGTATCACTTTACGTGAAGGTGATGAAGTCATCGGACTCGCAGTCGCAAATGGCGATAGTGAAGATGAAGTATTAGTAGTCACTGAAAATGGTTACGGTAAACGTACACCACTTGAAGAATACCGTGTGTCTAACCGTGGCGGTAAAGGTATCAAAACAGCTACGATTACTGAGAAAAATGGTGATATCGTCTGCATCACAACAGTAACAGGCGAAGAGGACTTAATGATTGTCACAAACCATGGTGTCATTATACGTATCGATGTCGGCGACATTTCACAAAACGGACGTTCAGCACAAGGGGTAAGATTAATCCGCTTGAGTGATGAACAATTTGTTTCTACGGTTGCGAAAGTTCAAGAAGAACCAGAAGATGAATTAGAAGGTACTTCTGAAGATGAAACAGAACCAGGTGAAAATGGTCCAACACCAACAATCAATGAACAAGTCGTCGAATCAGAAGATGATGACCGTACAATTCATACAGAAGAATTAGATGAAACTGTAGAAGAAGACGGTGAACGCACTGAATTAAGACAAGACTTCATGGATCGCGTGAACGAAGATATTGAAAACGCAGATTCAGAAGATGAAGATAACGAAGAAGAATAATTTAAGTGAATAGATAAAATAAAAGCTTTCTGCAAAACCACTAGGTTAAGCAGAAAGCTTTTTTATTACTCTTAATAGATTAAGTTTAATTTTCTTTTTCTTCTAAACGCTTCATCGCATATGGGATTTCTGCGATTAAGTTTGATGGCGGAACAACGTACATTTCTTTAGATAAGTGTTCGCCAATATAACTATGCACATATGTCGCAGTTTTAACCGCGTAATCAAAGTCGTCAAACTGACCGATAAAACTTGTGATAATACCTGATAATGTATCACCCATACCGCCAGTAGCCATAGCTGGTGTACCAATCTCTAATTTGTACGTGTTATCTTTTAAATAGATTTCTGTACCATGTTGTTTTAAGACAACTGCAGAGTGTATTTGATCTACAGCTTCACGGTTACGTTCATAAGTTTGTTCCTCAATTGGAATGCCGCTTAATCTTTCCCATTCCATTTGGTGTGGTGTGAACACAACATTTTGACACTTAGGTACTTCTACTTTTAATTTACTCATAATTGTAATCGCATCACCATCAATAATCAGGTTCTGATGCGGTTGGATATTTTGAAGCAAGAATGTCATCGCATTATTGCCTTTAAAGTCTAAACCAAGTCCAGGGCCGATTAAAATACTGTCTGATGTTTCAATGAGTTTCGTTAACATCTTCGTATCATTAATGTCCACAACCATCGCTTCAGGACAGCGTGAGTGTAATGCTGCATGATTCGTCGGATGTGTCGCAACTGTAATCAAACCGCTTCCGCTATACACACATGCACGTGCAGCCATAATAATTGCGCCGCCTAAATTTGCGTTTCCGCCAATTAATAAGATTCTGCCGTAATCTCCTTTGTGCGTCTCATCTTTTCGTTTTGGAATCGTAACATCTGTTAAAATTTCCACCATAATCCCTCCATAACCCATTCATTTTACACTTAAGCTTCATACAATGGAGCTTTAGGTTTTCGATGTATTTGATTATTTATAAAATTTAAGCACACCCCTGTCATTGGAGTGAGCCTTTCATACCTGTAATGTTGATTGTTTCTCAATGCATTACAACATCTTATACCTATCGTTTAGGTAAGTCAACACTTTCCTTGCGAAGACTTATTGAACGTTTTGTAAAGTCTTGTGCGCGTAAGGATGAACGGGTGAAGATTACCTTTGTTTAACTCATATTGTCTGGCTGGATAGAAAACTGTTATTTAAATTTAGCGTGCTAAACTAGTGACGTATTAACACGCTACGGCTTTGGCAGAATCTATTGTCCTTCTAAAAATGTAAGCGTATACTTGGGATAATTGTATACATTTATTTTCTGAGGGGGTAATTCAATTGACACTAGAATTAAACGGAGCATCGCTCACAATTGAAGATATAAAAAAATTTTTACACCAGCAAGATAAGGTAACAATCTCATCTGATGCGATGGAACGCGTTAAACAAAGTCGTGCCATTGTAGAAGATATTATTAAAAATAAAGTAACGATTTACGGAATTACAACAGGCTTCGGCTTGTTTAGTGATGTCTTAATCGATCCACAGCAATATAATCAACTTCAAGTGAACTTGATTCGTTCACATGCTTGCGGTACAGGTGATCCGTTTTCTCATGATGTTGCACTTGTGATGATGATTTTACGTTTGAATACAATGTTGAAAGGTCATTCAGGTGTTACGACTGATTTAGTCGATCAATTAGTTTATTTTATTAATGAACGTATTATTCCAATTATTCCACAACAAGGTTCTTTAGGCGCTTCAGGTGATTTAGCACCTCTATCTCATCTTGCGTTAGCTTTAATTGGTGAAGGCAAAGTCTTTTATCAACAAGAAGAGAAAGACAGTGCTGATGTGTTACATGAATTAGGACGTGAACCTTTAGCATTATCTGCCAAAGAAGGTTTAGCATTGATTAACGGGACACAAGCAATGACAGCACAAGGTGTGATTAGTTGGATTGAAGCGGAAGCTCTAGCTTATCAATCAGAATGGATTGCCTCACTAACACATCAAGCGTTAAACGGTATTACAGATGCTTATCGACCTGAAGTTCATGATGCACGTAACTTCCCTGAACAAAGTGCAGTCGCAGATCGTATGTTGTATTGGTTAGAAGACTCTCAGTTAACAACGACACAAGGTGAAATCAGAGTTCAAGATGCGTATACGTTACGTTGTATTCCACAAGTTCATGGCGCAAGCTTTGAAACATTGAAATTTGTGAAACAACAATTAGAACGTGAAATGAATGCGGCGAATGATAATCCGTTAATCTTCCATGAAGGTGATGAAACATTAGTTATTTCAGGCGGCAACTTCCATGGTCAACCTGTTGCATATGCGTTAGACTTCTTGAAAATTGCGGTAAGTGAACTTGCGAATATCGCAGAACGTCGTTTAGAACGTTTAGTAAATCCACAATTAAATGGTGGTTTACCTGCTTTCTTAAGCCCTGAACCAGGCTTACAAAGTGGTGCGATGATTATGCAGTATGCGGCAGCGAGTTTAGTATCAGAAAATAAAACATTGGCGCATCCTGCGAGTGTGGATTCTATTCCTTCATCTGCGAACCAAGAAGATCATGTCTCTATGGGTACAATTGGTTCAAGACATGGCTATCAAATTGTGGATAATGCGCGTAGAGTGTTATCGATTGAATTAATTATTGCGCTGCAAGCGGTAGAATTAAAAGGTATTGATCAATTATCGCCACGCTCACTTGAGAAATATGAGACGTTAAGAAATATTACGCCATCCATTACAGAAGACCGTCAATTCCATCATGATATCATGCAAGTATCGCGTTATTTACAGCAAGCAGCGTATACTGATGCAGAATGCAAATAACATGAATTTTTCTTGAATTCAGAAAAATTTTATATTTGAGTTGCAATTTAAATAACTATTTGCTATAGTGAAGTTAAGTTCATAAGATATTGTTCGCAGGATAAGTAATCCTAGTTATTAATTCCAGAGAGCTTATGGTTGGTGTGAATAAGCAATTAAGACTACGTGACGAATCTACCTGCATTTGAGAGAACAACCGGTTTAACCGTTATTTTAGAGAGAGTGCAGTGTGCATCAATTAATTTGATACATACTGTTAAATAGGGTGGCAACACGTAATACCACGTCCCTTGTAGGGGCGTGGTATTTTTTTATTCTTTTTTCAGCTGCTCTAATTATATTATTAATTTGAATTTAAATACCCCGACACTTATTTTGAAAGGATGACTGACACATGTTAGATATTAAATTGTTTAGAAACGAAACGGATCGCTTGAAAGAGAAAGTAAGATTACGCGGAATGGACCCACAAATCGTGGACAAAGTATTAGAACTTGATGGTAAACGCCGTGAGTTAATCGGTAAAGCAGAAGAAATGAAAGCTGAACGTAACCGAGTAAGCGGTGAAATCGCTGAGAAAAAACGCAATCAAGAAAATGCGGATGATGTCATTAAACAAATGAGAGAACTTGGCGATAAAATCAAAGATATCGATACTGAGTTAAACGAAGTGGATGATGACTTACATTATAAATTATCTACAATCCCTAATATCATGCATGATGATGTGCCAGAAGGCGAAACTGATGAAGAAAACATCGAAGTGAAAAAATGGGGTACGCCTCGTGAATTCGACTTCGAAGCGAAAGCACATTGGGATTTAGTTGAAGAATTAGGTATGGCAGATTTCGAACGTGCTGCACGTGTATCTGGTGCGCGTTTCGTCTTCTTAACAAATGAAGGTGCACAGTTAGAACGTGCATTAATGAACTACATGTTAACAAAACATACAACACAGCACGGCTATACTGAAATGATGGTACCACAACTTGTGAATGCAAATTCTATGTATGGTACAGGTCAACTTCCAAAATTCGAAGAAGACTTATTCAAGATTGAAAAAGAAGGACTTTACATGATTCCTACTGCGGAAGTACCGTTAACTAACTTCTACCGCGAAGAAGTCTTGTCTGCAGATAAATTGCCAGGCAAGTTCACTGGACAGTCAGCTTGCTTCAGAAGTGAAGCGGGTTCTGCCGGACGTGACACACGTGGCTTAATCCGTTTACACCAATTCGATAAAGTTGAGTTGGTACGTTTTGAAAAACCTGAAGATTCTTGGGATGCATTAGAACAGTTAACAAGCGACGCAGAAGCAATCTTAGAAGAACTTGAATTACCATATCGTCGTGTCATTCTTTGTACTGGCGACTTAGGTTTCAGTTCAAGTAAAACATATGACTTAGAAGTTTGGCTTCCAAGTTATCAAGATTACAAAGAAATCAGCTCATGCTCTAACATGACAGATTTCCAAGCACGTCGTGCTAACATTCGTTTCAAACGCGACAAAGATGCTAAACCAGAATTAGTTCATACATTGAACGGAAGCGGCTTAGCAGTAGGTCGTACGTTTGCAGCAATTGTTGAAAATTACCAAAACGCTGATGGATCAATTACGATTCCAAAAGCATTGGTACCGTTCATGGGCGGAAAAGAAAAAATCGGCCCTGCAACAAAATAAATGGGATCATCGAGTAGTTGGAAAACGAATTAAGATGATCCAACCTCGTTCCAATATATATATTTACCTACCACATGGACGCTATGCCTTACCAACATAGCGTCCTCTTTTTATATGAAAAATTAATATTTCCCGTCTTGTTATTTCCTGAAACACAAAGAAAAACCGACTACCCTCTAAGGATAATCGGTTGAAATAGAATAGTTTGAAAGTGTTGCTGTTAAAGAGTTTGTAGACGAATGGATGTCTTGCTTCAGACAAGCGTCAGTCTAACTTTATCACTCTTGGTTTTGTGTTTCTGATTGCTCAGCGGTATCAACATATAGAAATGCGATGACACTCATAATACTTAGTGTCACAAATGCACAACCTAGTGGAATCAGAAAATTTCCTGCGTTTAAAAAGATGAGACCTGTAATGCTCATTTTAATTAAGGCATGCAATACGAAACATAAAATGCTTGTGAAGAACAGCGCAAGACTGCTTCCAGCTAAGAAAACTTTCTGCATACTTCTGGTACTCCTTCTTCGTTTAAATCTTTTTTTATCACTCTCATTATAACGTGGTTTGCAATATATTACGATAGCGTTTTCGGGAATTAATAAAAATTTAACAAATGGATAGAGTCCAAGTCTTTCTTATTTAGTTAAGAGAGTGATTGAATCAAACTAAAAATGAAGATGATTAGAGTTGATGCGGTAGTGAGTAATAAAGCGATGGTCGTCATTTTTTGATTTCTTACTTGCTTAGGTTTTTTCGTTTCAATAAATAAAATGATCATCGCTGCAATTAATAACAAACCTACAATAGAATATGTAACGATACTTCCAGCTGCCATAAAATCTCCTCCATAGTTGTTATAATATAAATAGTTTATTTATTATATACCTCACTTTTCTGAAGGGAAACATTATAAAATATTGGGTATAGTTGATAAGATACAACTGAAGAAATTGAACTTTATCTATGCTGTTAAAAACATGTAGCAAGCTAGTGATATCAAGTAGGTGATTCTTGCCAACTATGTTAAAATAATTCTTATAGTTACTAAAGTATAGGAGTGGCGAATTTGTTTGCAAAAATAGACCTGAAGGCGACGCTACTTGCAACATTGGCATTGCTGATTATTGTGGCAGTCACCTATGTTATACCGGTTGCCGGACTCATCTTATTTTTTATTGCAACGGTGCCTGGTATTATTCTATGGCATAAGTCTATTATGTCTTTCGGTATTGCCGCACTGATTACAGTTATTTTAACTGTCCTGTTCGGAAGTGAGGGTGTACTGAGTTATATCATCTTCATTTTGATTTTGAGTTTGATAGTAGGGCAATTATTAAAAGAACGTACATCGAAAGAACGTATACTCTATATCGCAACTACATATATGAGTATCATCAGTTTGGCAGGCTTTATGCTGCTTCAAGTCTTCGATAAACTTCCGCTTTCACAAGTGCTTGTGAAACCATTTAAAGATCAAATGTATCAAGCAATGGCAATGAGTGGACTAGATGCTTCTTCACGTAGTGTGTTAGAAGAAGGTTTTAGACAATTAGCAGTTCAATTACCTAGTTATACGATTATCGTTATTTTTATTATGATACTCATTAACTTGATTGTATCGTTTCCGATTTTACGTAAGTTTAAAATAGCAACCCCAGTGTTTAAACCGTTATATGCATGGCAGTTTAAACGTGTACTCGCATACATTTACTTTATAGTATTGCTTTGTGTCATGTTCGCAACGCAACCTGGCACATTCCAAAGTATCGTTTTAAATATGCAAGTTATCTTATCATTTATTATGTTCATCCAAGGTTTAAGTTTCATTGCTTACTTTGCGAAAGCGAAACGTATGCCGGTAGGTGTGGGCATTTTATTAATGGTTATAGGATTTTTACTGACACCTGTGATACCGATTATCGGCTTACTGGGTGTTGTAGATATTACATTCAATTTAAAACGATTTATTAAAAAATGATTTGAGGTGACAGAATGAATCGTCAATCTACGAAGAAAGCACTGTTTATTCCTTTCTTGCTTATGGTATTAACTGCAATCGCATTAGTTGTTGTTTGGTTTATCTTTAACCAATTGATTGCTGGTATCGCAACTGCAGTCTTACTTGTGATGATTATTATCAGTGCATTTGCGTTTCGTAATGCATTCATACGATTAGATCAATATGTAGATGATTTAAGCGGACAGATATCAGCTGGCAATAGTATCGCGATTAAAAGTTTGCCAATTGGCATCATTGTTCTTGATGAGAATGAAGATGTAGAATGGATGAACCATTTCATGTCTGAACGATTGGATCGTAATGTTATCTCAGATCCGATAAATGAAGTGTACCCGAACATTCTGAAACAATTAGAGAAGACGCAAGAGATTGAAATTACAGATGGCAATTATCATTATCGTGTGCGTTATTCAGAAGATGAACACGTCTTATATTTCTTTGATATTACCGAAGAAGTACACACGTATGAATTATATGAGGAATCGAAACCGGTTATCGCAACCTTATTCCTTGATAACTACGATGAAATCACACAAAATATGAACGATACACAACGTTCTGAAATCAACTCTATGGTCACACGTGTCATCAGTCGTTGGGCTTCTGAGTATGATATCTATTTCAAGCGTTATAGTTCAGACCAATTCGTAGCGTATTTAAACCGTCGTATTCTTGACCAATTAGAAGAATCAAATTTCGACTTGTTGCGAAACCTACGTGAAAAGAGTGTAGGTTACCGCGCACAATTGACATTAAGTATTGGTGTCGGTGAAGGTTCAGAGAACTTGATTGACTTAGGGGAATTATCACAATCAGGTTTAGACTTAGCCCTTGGCCGTGGTGGTGACCAAGTCGCAATCAAACATATCAATGGTAATGTAAGATTCTATGGTGGTAAGACTGACCCGATGGAAAAACGTACACGTGTACGTGCGCGTGTTATCTCACATGCTTTAAAAGATATCTTGATGGAAGGCGACAAAGTTATCATTATGGGACATAAACGTCCTGACTTAGACGCAATCGGTGCAGCTATCGGTGTTTCACGCTTTGCGATGATGAATAACTTAGATGCTTATGTTGTGTTAAATGAAGAAGATATCGATCCGACATTACGTCGTGTGATGGATGAAATTGATAAGAAACCAGAATTAAAAGAACGTTTCATCACATCAGATGATGCGTGGGATATTATGACATCGAAAACGACATTAGTTGTTGTTGATACACATAAACCAGAAATGGTATTAGATGAGAACATTTTAAATAAAGCAAACCGTAAAGTCGTGATCGACCATCACCGTCGTGGTGAAAGCTTTATCTCTCATCCATTATTGGTATATATGGAACCTTATGCCAGCTCTACAGCTGAGCTTGTGACGGAACTCCTTGAATACCAACCGACAGAACAACGTCTGACAAGATTAGAATCAACGATTATGTATGCAGGTATTATTGTCGATACGCGTAACTTCACATTACGTACAGGTTCAAGAACCTTTGATGCGGCAAGTTACTTAAGAGCACATGGTGCAGATACGATCTTGACGCAGCACTTCTTAAAAGATGATATTGATACGTACATTAATCGTTCAGAACTTATCCGTACTGTGAAACTGCAAAGCAATGGTATTGCGGTGGCACACGGATCTAATGATAAAATCTATCACCCTGTTACAGTTGCACAAGCTGCAGACGAATTGTTAAGTTTAGATGGTGTAGAGGCCTCTTATGTAGTGGCTAGACGAGAAGATGACTTAGTGGGTATTTCAGCCCGTTCACTCGGCTCTATCAACGTCCAACTGACAATGGAAGCTTTAGGCGGCGGTGGACATTTAACAAATGCTGCCACGCAAATTAAAGGTGTAACAGTAGATGAAGCAGTAGAACAATTACAACAAGCAATAGATGAACAAATTAGTAGGAGTGAAGGACAATGAAAGTAATTTTCACACAAGATGTTAAAGGTAAAGGTAAGAAAGGCGAAGTTAAAGACGTACCTGTAGGCTACGCACAAAACTTCTTATTCAAGAAAAATGTTGCAGTAGAAGCAACACCAGGTAACTTGAAACAATTAGAACTTAAAAACAAACGTGCTGAAGAAGAAAGAGAACAAGAAATCGAAGATGCGAAAGCATTAGCAAAACGTCTTGAAGACATCGAAGTAGAAGTCACAGCTAAATCAGGTGAAGGCGGCAAATTATTCGGTTCTGTCAGCACAAAACAAATTGCACAAGCCTTACAAAAGCAACACGATATCAAAATTGATAAACGTAAAATGGACTTACCTAACGGTATCCATGCCTTAGGTTATACAAATGTACCAGTAAAATTAGACAAAAAAGTCGATGGTACAATCCGTGTTCACACTGTTGAACAAAAATAAGCAATGAAATAATTAGAGGTGTAATCAAAAAATGGATGGAATGTATGAACAAAACCAGATGCCGCATAACAACGAAGCTGAGCAATCTGTCTTAGGTGCCATTATTATTGATCCACAGCTCATGGGGGAAACTCAGGGAGTCTTACTTCCTGAGTCCTTTTATAGAGGCGCTCACCAACACATCTTCCGTGCGATGATGCACCTCTTTGAGGAAAATAGTGAAATAGATGTCGTAACCTTAATGGACCAGCTGACATCTGAAGGGACATTGAGTGAAGCGGGTGGCCCGCAATATCTTGCGGAGCTCGCAAGCAATGTGCCGACGACAAGAAATATTGAGTACTATCGCGAGATTGTTTATAAATTAGCTGCGAAACGTAATTTGATTCGTGTCGCAGATCAAATCGCGAAAGACGGTTATGATTCAGAACTTGATTTAGATGACATTTTAAGTGATGCAGAGCGTAAGATTTTAGAACTCGCATCTACGAGAGAATCTGAAGGGTTTAAAGATATCAGAGACGTCTTAGGACAAGTTTATGAGAATGCTGAAGAGTTAGACCAAAACAGTGGTCAAACGCCAGGTATCCCGACAGGTTATCGTGACTTAGATCAAATGACTGCAGGCTTTAACCGAAATGATTTAATCATTTTAGCTGCACGTCCTTCGGTAGGTAAGACTGCCTTCGCATTGAATATTGCGCAAAAAGTTGCGACCCATGAAAGTAATTATACGGTCGGTATCTTCTCGCTAGAGATGGGTGCAGACCAATTAGCAACACGTATGATTTGTAGTTCAGGAAATGTAGACTCGAACCGTTTACGTACTGGGACGATGACAGATGAAGACTGGAATCGTTTCACAGTGGCAGTCGGTAAGTTATCTAAAACGAAAATCTTTATTGATGATACACCGGGTATCAGAATTACAGATTTACGTTCTAAGTGTCGTCGACTCAAACAAGAGCATGGTTTAGATATGATTGTGATCGACTACTTACAGTTGATTATGGGAAGCGGTTCTCGTATGTCTGATAACCGTCAACAAGAAGTATCTGAAATCTCAAGAACGTTAAAAGCGATTGCACGTGAATTAGAATGTCCGGTTATTGCACTGAGTCAGTTATCTCGTGGTGTTGAACAACGACAAGATAAACGCCCAATGATGAGTGACATCCGTGAATCAGGTTCTATCGAGCAAGATGCGGATATCGTTGCTTTCTTATATCGTGATGATTACTATAATCGTGAAGACGGTGAAGAAGATGACGATGGCGGCATGGAACCTGTCACAAATGATGATAATGGTGAAATTGAAGTCATTATTGCGAAGCAGCGTAACGGCCCGACAGGAACTGTTAAATTGCACTTCATGAAGCAATACAACAAATTCACGGACATTGATTATGCACATGCAGATATGATGTAAAAATTAAAAATGAAATTATAGATGAATTTAAAAGACCAAACGCGCGTTTTGGTCTTTTTTTAATGGGAAATTAGAAAAATAAGGCGAAATAGAAACGAATTTAAAAATATTTTTACGTACAATAAACTAGTATTAGGTTTGAATGTACGGTTTTAAGTCGATTTAAAAGGGTTATTTTGTCAATAAGTATGTGTAATATAAAGTGTAATAAACGGTATAAAACATTGGTATTAAAGGGTTTATATTACTTTTTCGGATGTTTGAGTGTTCACTGAACTGCCAAAAATCTGTAATATTTAATGTTCGTTTTCTATTTGCATTACACGCTTACAATTGATAGAATATTGAATGGTTAATTGAGAATAACTTGGAGGTGCTCTTATGTCATCAATCGTAGTTGTTGGGACACAATGGGGAGACGAAGGTAAAGGTAAAATCACAGACTTTTTAGCAGAACAAGCGGACGTTATTGCACGTTTTTCAGGCGGAAATAACGCAGGACATACAATCAAATTCGGCGGAGAAACTTATAAATTACACTTAGTGCCATCAGGCATTTTCTATCAAGATAAACTATCTGTTATCGGTAACGGTGTTGTAGTTGATCCGGTTGCATTATTAAAAGAGTTGGACGCATTAAATGAACGCGGCATTCCAACAAATAATTTGCGTATTTCAAATCGTGCACAGGTTATTTTGCCTTACCACTTATTACAAGATGAGTATGAAGAACGTCTTCGTGGTGATAACAAAATCGGTACGACTAAGAAAGGTATCGGCCCAGCATACGTTGATAAAGCACAAAGAATCGGTATCCGTATGGCGGATTTATTAGACAAAGAAACATTCGAACGCTTATTAAAAGCAAATCTTGAACACAAAGCAGCATACTTTAAAGGTATGTTTAATGAAGAAGCACCAGCTTTCGAAGATATGTTCGAAGAATACTATGCAGCTGGTCAACGCTTAAAAGAATATGTAACAGACACACCTAAATTATTAGATGATGCACTTGTAGCTAATGAACGTGTATTATTCGAAGGTGCACAAGGGGTTATGTTAGACATTGACCATGGTACATACCCATTCGTTACATCAAGTAACCCGATTGCTGGTAACGTTACTGTCGGCGGCGGTATCGGACCAACATCAGTATCTAAAGTTATCGGTGTATGTAAAGCGTATACGTCACGTGTAGGTGATGGTCCATTCCCTACTGAACTATTCGATGAAGATGGTCATCATATCCGTGAAGTAGGTCGTGAATATGGTACAACTACAGGACGCCCACGTCGTGTCGGCTGGTTCGACTCAGTGGTATTACGTCATTCACGTCGTGTAAGTGGTATTACTGACTTATCTATCAACTCAATCGACGTTTTAACTGGTTTAGATACAGTTAAAATCTGTGTTGCGTATGAGTTAGATGGTGAAGAAATCACTGAATACCCAGCAAACTTAAACGCGTTGAACCGTTGTAAACCAATTTACGAAGAATTACCAGGTTGGTCTGAAGATATTACGGGCGTACAATCATTAGAAGAATTACCAGATAACGCACGTCGTTACTTAGAACGTATTTCTGAGTTATGTAACGTAGGTATCTCAATCTTCTCTGTAGGTCCAGACCGTACACAAACAAATATGTTAAAACCTTTATGGTCATAATTTAAAATAACAAGTGTAATTACAGCAACTTAAAATCAATGATATAGAAAAATGCAATGCGGGTATGAACCTGCATTGCATTTTTTGTATTCATAAAGCTTATGATGAAGTTTAATGAATTTTTTTCTTACGGTGATGTCCGCCACGTACTTCAGAAACATTACCGAAGGATAAGAAGGCGTTCGGATCGATTTGAATAACGACTTCTTTTAATTTCGCTTCCTCAACACGTGTGATGACCGTGAAGACGACTTTACGCGGATCGCCTGTATAGGCACCCTCTGCGTGTAAGTACGTCACACCACGCCCTAAACGGTCGTTAATCGCTTCTCCAATTTCTTTATACTCATCACTGATAATCCAGACCGCTTTTGATTCATCTAAACCGATTAAAATTAAATCAATCATTTTAAAAGCGATGAAATAAGCGACAACACTGTACATGGCACTTTCCCATGTGAATACAAAACCAGCGACTGCGAAAATAAAGAAGTTGAAGATCATCACGATTTCACCGACTGAAAATGGCAAACGGTTATGCACGAGAATGGACATAATTTCTGTTCCATCCATACTACCGCCGGCTCGGATGACTAAACCGACACCGATACCGACAATGGCACCACCGAAGATGGTGATAAGTAAAGGTTCTCTAACGACTGCAGGGATATCATGGAGCAACATAGTTCCGATAGATAAGACAGTAATCGCATAAAGCGTAGATACCGCAAATGTTTTACCAATCTGTTTATAACCTAAGAAGAAAAACGGTAAGTTAAGAATAAAGATAAACACACCGAGTGATAAACCTGTTAGATGAGATAAGATAATCGAAACACCGACGATCCCGCCATCTAACAATTTATTTGGAACTAAGAAGAGTTCAAGTCCTACTGCCGTAAGCATTGAACCTATCGTTAAGAAAAGGATACGTATAATAATTTGTGTGAGAGACAGTTTTTTCTCTTTCTTTGTATGACCCCCAGAGTGCGTGGATTGATTCATAATTTGCCTCCTAAAATGGGTTATGTAAAAATTATACAAAAAAACTTTAAAAATTGCTTGTGTTTTTTTAAAGAGCTGTGCTATAATCTATCTTGTGCTTGAAAAACGGCTCCTTGGTCAAGCGGTTAAGACACCGCCCTTTCACGGCGGTAACACGGGTTCGAGTCCCGTAGGAGTCACCATTTAGGTCTCGTAGTGTAGCGGTTAACACGCCTGCCTGTCACGCAGGAGATCGCGGGTTCGATTCCCGTCGGGACCGCCATTCATTAATATAATTATGGTTCAATAGCTCAGTTGGTAGAGCAATGGATTGAAGCTCCATGTGTCGGCAGTTCGACTCTGTCTTGAACCATTTTTGCCGGCCTAGCTCAATTGGTAGAGCAACTGACTTGTAATCAGTAGGTTGGGGGTTCAAGTCCTCTGGCCGGCACCATCTCAGGAGGGGTAGCGAAGTGGCTAAACGCGGCGGACTGTAAATCCGCTCCTTCGGGTTCGGCAGTTCGAATCTGCCCCCCTCCACCATCTTATTTTAATAGGGGCATAGTTCAACGGTAGAATAGAGGTCTCCAAAACCTTTGATGTGGGTTCGATTCCTACTGCCCCTGCCATGGCGACTGTGGTGAAGTGGTTAACACATCGGATTGTGGTTCCGACATTCGTGGGTTCGATTCCCATCAGTCGCCCTTTATTATTAATGGGCTATAGCCAAGCGGTAAGGCAACGGACTTTGACTCCGTCACTCACTGGTTCGAATCCAGTTAGCCCAGTTACTTTTGGCGGCATAGCCAAGTGGTAAGGCCAAGGTCTGCAAAACCTTTATTCACCGGTTCAAATCCGGTTGCCGCCTCCATGAATTATGCGGGAGTAGTTCAACTTTTAGAACACGTTCCTTCCCGGAACGAGGTATAGGTGTAAATCCTATTTTCCGCTCCATTTTTTATTTTATGCGGGAGTAGTTCAACTCTTAGAACACGTTCCTTCCCGGAACGAGGTATAGGTGTAAATCCTATCTTCCGCTCCATATTATGCCGGCGTGGCGGAATTGGCAGACGCGCGGGACTCAAAATCCCGTTCCAGCTAATGGAGTGCCGGTTCGATCCCGGCCGCCGGTACTGAAATAGAAACATTTTTAATGTTTTAAGAGTAGAATTCTTGATATATCAAGGTTTCTACTCTTTTTTTATATACTAAGTAACGTTTAAATATATAATTTTGGTCACGTTATGGACACTTATAGTATTGTTAATAGATATTTTGATCATAGTTATTGATTATAAATAACTGGTTATATTTAAAGGCTTTACATTGACTGTTTCAAACTTTTCCTTAAAGCAATGACTATATTGACGTAAAGTAATATCTGTTGATGTATAGTCTGGACTTTTAAGATATTCAGGAATTACCTTGTTTATTCCATTCTAGAAGTGAAGTTGTTTTTAATTATCTGATACAAAAATTTAAAAAGTTATATAGAAAGCGCATTAACTATACTTATTAAATATATGATTTGATATGCATATGTAACTTTATGTTACCTTTGTTCCGTTTTTCGTATTGTTGCTTTGATAGAATTATTATAGAATAAAAGCAATAGTTAAAGAACGGAGGATAAATTTACATCTTATGGCTAAATCAGAGTTAAACACAAAAGTATTTTTTAGTAACATATTGAATGCGGTAGGTGCAGGCGTTGTAGTTGCTTTGTTACCGAACGCATTACTAGGTGAAATCCTTAAGTTTTTCATGAATGGAAATCATTATTTAGAATTAATTTTTCAAATCGTTATAGCAATACAATCTTTTATGGCGTTTATTATAGGTGTCTTAGCGGCACATCAATTTAAATTCAGCGGTCCGTCTGCTGTCATGATAGGGACTTCTGCAATGATAGGTTCTGGTGCAGTACAATTCACTTCGAAAGGCTTAGCTTTAAAAGGTATTGGGGATATTATCAATATCATTATCGTTGTGATGATTGCATGTGTGCTTGTATTGCTTTTAAGTGGTAAATTAGGTTCACTTGAAATGATCATTTTACCTGTAGTGATTCCTGTCGTTTCTGGTTTTATCGGTTTAATGATTTTACCATTTGTATCTCATATCACTAAAGCATTAGGTGCGATGATTCATTCATTTACGGAATTAAATCCATTATTGATGAGTATCTTAATCGCAATGACTTATGCTTTGTTAATGGTTACGCCAATTTCATTGGTAGCGATTGCAACTGCCATTTCGTTATCAGGCTTAGGCAGTGGTGCAGCAAACTTAGGTATCGTTGCAGCATGTGTAACATTCATTTGGGGCTCGTTGCCAGTCAATAAAGCAGGTGTCAATATCGTATTGATCATTGGTGCAGCTAAAATGATGATTCCTGTATATTTCAAACATTTGATTATCGCAGTACCATTAGCTTTAAATGGTTTAGTTGCTGGTCTTGTAGCATACTTTATCGGCATCCAAGGAACACCAATGTCAGCAGGATTTGGCTATACAGGACTTGTAGGCCCGATCAATGCGTTTAACCGAATGGAAGGCGATTCATTTACAAATATTGTATTATTAGCATTTGGTTACTTTATCATCCCATTTGTTTCTGGTTTTATTATCCATCAAGTATGTAAGAGAATTTTACCAGGTTATAACAATGAAATTTATAAATTTGATATACCTAAACAATAAATCTTTGGCCTTGTTCAAATCTGAACAAGGCTATTTTTATGAAGTATTTTTATATGAGTAACTCAAGTTTTCAGAAAATTTAAAAATACCTATTGCATATTGATACAACTATATGTATAATAATTCCATAAGTTAAGGAGGACATCGCTATGATACAACATAAAGCATTAAACATAATTAAAGTATTCATATGTACGGTATTTTTACTCGGCATCATTTTACCGCTATTTAATTTAAAGGCAAATGCTGAGGCACAAGACCCCGTATGGGAAAAGATTAAACAAAGAGGGGAATTAAGAGTAGGACTATCTGCTGACTATGCGCCATATGAATTCGAATCTTCGAAAAATGGAAAACGAGAATATGTCGGCATTGACGTTGAATTAGCTAAGAAAATTGCTGAAGACAATCATCTAAAGCTAAAAATTGAAAACATGTCATTTGATAGTTTACTAGGTGCTTTGAAAACAGGAAAAATCGATATGATTATTTCTGGAATGACACCAACACCAGAACGTAAAAAAGAAGTAGACTTCTCAGATTTTTATATGAAGTCTGGACAATCCATCATTGTTAAAAAAACTGAGATCGATAAATATAAATCATTACGTGATTTTGACAATAAAAGAATCGCAGCACAAAAACAAACGACTCAAGAGCAGTTAGCAAAAACAGAAATTGAAAATACTGATGTTCACTCATTAACACGTCTACCAGAAGCAATCATGTCTTTAAAAAGCGGCAAAGTAGATGGTGCAATTATTGAAAGACCTGTAGCAGAGGCTTACTTACAACAAAATCCTGAATTAGGATTTGCGAAAGTTAAATTCCATGAACCTGATAAAGATAATTCAATTGCGATACCTAAAAATGCGCCGGTATTACTAGCGCAAGTAAACAAATCAGTTAAAGATGTAAAAGATCAAAACTTGATTCCGAAATATAAAGATATCGCAGCACAATCTATGGAAGAAGAAGGAAACTTCTTTACTAAGTACGGTTCATTCTTTTTAACAGGTATTAAAAATACAATTTTAATTTCTATAGTCGGTGTAGTATTTGGTGCTTTATTTGGTGCATTCTTCGCTTTAATGAAATTAAGTTCAATAAAACCTTTAAAATGGTTAGCTTCTGTATACATTGAATTTATCAGAGGTACACCATTACTTGTACAAGTATTCTTAGTGTTCTTCGGTACAACTGCTGTATTGGGTTGGGATATCTCAGCGCTAATTTGCGGTATGATTGCGATGGTTATCAACTGTGCTGCATATATTGCAGAAATAATTAGAGCGGGTATTAACGCTGTTGATAAAGGCCAAACAGAAGCAGCCAGAAGTTTAGGTTTAAGCTATGGCCAAACAATGAAAACAATTATTTTACCTCAAGCAATTAAAAATATTTTACCAGCATTAGGTAATGAGTTTGTGACAGTTATTAAAGAATCATCTATTGTGTCAGTTATCGGTGTCAGTGAGATTATGTTTAATGCCCAAGTTGTCCAAGGTGCATCTTTTGATCCATTTACGCCATTACTTGTAGCAGCAATTCTTTACTTTGTATTGACCTTTGTATTATCAAGAGTCATGAACTTCTTTGAAGGGAGAATGAAAGTCAGTGATTAATATTAAACATTTAAAGAAAAACTTCGGCAGTAATGAAGTTTTAAAAGACATTGAACTAGAAATTAACGCAGGAGAAGTAGTGGCGATTATAGGACCATCTGGTGGAGGTAAAAGTACTTTATTAAGATGTATTAATCTTTTAGAGCAACCAGATGGCGGAGAAATTAACTTTGAAGGTACTAATATTTTAGGTAAAGATGTGAAAGTAAATGAATTACGCCAAAAAATGGGCATGGTTTTTCAAAACTTCAATTTATTTCCGCATAAAACCGTCTTAGAGAATATCATGTTAGCACCGAAGTTACTAAAACATACAGATTCAACAAGTTTAAAACAAGAAGCACAAGAACTTTTAGATAAAGTAGGTTTATCAGATAAAGGAAATAGTTATCCAGCACAATTATCAGGAGGTCAGAAACAAAGGGTTGCGATTGCTAGAGCGTTGGCAATGCATCCAGATGTATTACTCTTTGATGAACCGACTTCTGCACTTGATCCAGAAGTAGTTGGAGATGTGCTTCAAGTTATGAAAGAACTTGCGAAAGAAGGCATGACCATGGTTGTGGTAACACACGAAATGCAGTTTGCGCGTGATGTCAGTGACAAAGTGGTATTTATGGCAGATGGCATTGTAGCTGAAGCAGGTACGCCTTCACAAATTTTCGGTAATCCGCAAAATGAAAGAACGCAACAATTTTTAAAACGTGTATTATAACGAACAGCAAGCAGCCATGATGAATATAACGTTATTGTTTAGAGCAATGACCCTTTTAAACTAAATTAGTTATTTCATCATCTTCTTGCTGTGATGCTTAAATATATGCATCACTTTATAAAACATATCACCCAGTAAAAGACACATTTCTATACCTCTATTATAAAGATATTATGTTTACTGATTAACAAAAATCAAAATAGATTATGGCGTTAACTTTTTAAACCAGTTTAAAAGATATGTATAGGTATATGTCATTCAACTAGAGAAAGGGATAAAAGTGATTGATTCATGAAATTCATTGTTATAAAAATCAGTGGTAGTATTATCAATCAATTAGCATCTACGACATTTAAACAAATTGCTGATCTTAGAAGTAACGGACTGTATCCAATTATTGTGCATGATGGCGGTCCGAAGGTAAATGAAGCATTAAAAGAAAATGGTATTGAAGCGGAACATATCAATGGCATCAGGAAAATCAATCTTCCAACCTTAAATATTATAGCCAATACTTTATTATGCAAAGTCAATGTTGACGTAGTGGAAGAAGCAAATGAAGTTGCACAAAATTTCATTGGGATTAACGGGGCTTATTTTCCAATATTTGATTGTCGTCCTATTTCTAAAGAACTAGGTTTCGTAGCCGAACCAGAAAATATCAATCGAGAAGTGTTTCAACAACTTTGTACGAATTATATTCCAGTCGTTGCTTCTATCGGTCGCTATCATAATCAATTTTATAGTATTAATGTAGAAACACTTTCCTATAAAATTGCCGCAACATTACAATCACCTTTAATCATTTTAAGTGATATACCAGGTGTACAAAACCAAGGTGAGGTTATTTCTGATATTTAACTTTCTGAATTAGACAAATTAATCAACTCTAAGATGATTAGTGATGATATGATTCCAAAGTTGAAAGACGCATCGAAAGCATTTAGTGCAGGCGTTAAAGAAATCGTGATTGCGCCAGGTTATGAAGAGAATATTATGAGACAGTATTTTGATGGACAACCCGTCGGCACAAAAATTTATTAATAATTATCAACAAGCTGATATCTACAGAAAGGTATCAGCTTTAATTTTTGAAGAAAATTTAACTTGTATCTATGTATTGTGTGTTAAAATACAAAATGGACCATGGATATGGAGGCATTATGGTGGATAATAAACAATTAAAAAAAGATATTATTGAATATGCCCATCAAATCGGGATAGACAGTATCGGTTTTACAACTGCTGATCCATTTGATGAGCTTAAACAAAAGTTAGTGGACTATCATGCCAAAGGATATGCATCTGGTTTTGAGGAATCAGATATTGAATTAAGAGTGAATCCTAAGTTGTCTATGCCGACTGCAAGATCCATTATTGCTATCGCAGTAGGTTACCCAAACAAATTGAAGGGTGCACCGAAAAGTGTTCGAGGCGATCGTAGAGGGATGTTTGCGCGTGCTTCATGGGGACAGGATTATCATACAATCATGCGAAAACGCTTGGATAAATTAGGTGAGTATATCAAGTCACGCGTACCTGATGTAGAAATGTTATCTATGGTAGATACAGGTGTATTATCAGATCGTGCTGTGGCTGAACGTGCCGGATTAGGTTTTACAGGAAGAAATGGCTTTGTTATCAATCCTGACTTAGGGACATGGACCTATTTAGGTGAAATGTTAGTCAGTATTCCATTTGAGCCAGACGACCCATTGCTCGACAGTTGTGGAGATTGTACGATTTGTGTTGACCGTTGTCCAACTGGTGCATTAGTTGGGAACGGACAATTAAACAGTCAGAAATGTATTTCATTCCTGACTCAAACAAAAGGTTATTTACCAGATGAATATCGCTATAAAATCGGCAATCGATTATATGGTTGCGATACGTGTCAGCAAGTGTGTCCTAAAAATAGGGGGATTAACACAGAACACGATGATATCGTTTTAGAACCTGAAATATTAAAACCACGTTTAATTCCTTTACTACAAATGAGTAATAAAGAATTTAAGAATACGTATGGACATTTAGCAGGTGCTTGGAGAGGTAAGAAACCAATTCAACGTAATGCGATTATCGCATTAGCACACTTTAATGAAACAGCTGCATTGCCAAAACTAAAAGAAGTAGCGTTAAATGATCCAAGACCGATGATTCGGGCAACTGCTTACTGGGCAATTGGCCAAATTGCAGGTGAGGATGAACGTGATTTTATCGATGCACATCTCGCCGATGAATTAGATGAAGTACAAGAAGAAATGTTAAAAGGATTAGAAAAGAGGAATTAAGTAACATGACAAACCATGTCGTATTATATCAACCCCAAATTCCTGCAAATACAGGGAACATAGCTAGAACATGTGCAGGTACAGATGCACATTTACATCTAATTAAACCCCTAGGGTTCAGTACAGATGATAAAATGTTGAAACGTGCCGGCCTAGATTACTGGGTGCATGTGAATATTACTTATTATGAAAGTATTGAAGAGTTTTTTGAGAAAACTGATGGACATTATTATCTCATCACTAAATTCGGTCAAACGACCTTTACTGATTTTGATTATTCAAATTCTGATGAAGATCATTATTTTGTATTTGGGCGTGAAACGACAGGGTTACCAGATTGGGTAAAAGAAAAATATGCTGAAACAGCATTAAGAATTCCGATGAACGATCATATTCGTTCATTAAACCTATCTAATACAGCCGCAATCTTAGTCTATGAAGCATTGAGACAACAGAATTATCCACATTTACATTAATGGATATTTGGGTTTGAGTGAAATCAATTAATGAAACAGGTATAATAGAATTAACTATTACGTGTATCTATTGCGTTTACTTCTTTTAAGAACAGGGTAAATAATGTAGCAATCGAAGTGATATACGAACTGAGAACAATTAGAGGAGTGTACATTATGGCAATGAACTTTAAGGTTTTTCCAACTGCAGATAAAGCTGCACGCTATTCTGCAGATATTATCAGAAAGACATTTAATAATAATCCGACAACAATCATGGGTGTGCATCTAGCAGATGACAACGCGCCTGTTTTAGAAGACTTAAAACAAAACGTGTTGCGTCACCCAGTTGATTTCAGTCAAATCAACATTTTAGATTATGATGACAACAAATCATACTACCAAACACTTGGTGTACCAGATTCACAAGTTTATGAATTATCATATAACGATGGTGTCGTTGATTTTATCGAAGAAAACATTAAGTCTAAAGAAAATAAAGCTAAATTCACATTACAAGTTTTAACTATTAATGATAAAGGCAACCTAGATGTTGCGGTAAAATCAGGTGTAATGCCTGCTCGTGAAGTTATTTTAGTTGTCACTGGTGCTGAAAAAGCTGACTTAGTGAACAAATTATATAACGAAAACGGCAACTCAAGCTATGTCCCATCTGATTTAAAAGCACACCGTATGGTGAATGTTATTTTAGATGAAGCAGCAGCAGCTGGTTTACCAGAGGATGTACGTCAGTACTTCACTGAACGCTTCGCTTAAGCTGAATAATGCATTATCAATAATTCCGAGTTATGTTGATGAATTGAAACATAACTCGGATTTTAATTTGTATTCAGAGTGTATTTCCTTTATTATTTTGTTGAATGAGTAATTTCAGAAAGGAACATTTCCATGCAAAATCTACATAAACATTGGAAACTCTTAATGTTAGCTACTGTAATTTTTGGATTGTTATCTATCAAAGGTTTTCCAATTGCGTTAGGCGCACTATATTTACCAGTACTCTTTCGTGTAGTCAAACTACAAATGAATTTATCTGAAGGATTAGTAAGTCAACGAGATCCGCAAATGTTTATCAAGAGTAACCAAAAAGGTGTCATTATCAGTGTGATTTGTTGTATTGCGATTACATTTATTTTATTTAAGCCTTTAGGTGATTTTTATAACAGTTTAACGGGCTTTTTAGGAACATTGATTAACATCAGTCCTATTTTATTAGTAATCAGTATTATTTTATATATTTTAACTGCTGTTGCGGTTATTAAAGCTGTTAAACTTCACTTTAAAAGTGTTGAAACTAAATAATATGTATATATAAGGAGTCTAGCTCACTAGGCTCTTTTTTTAATATATTTTTAAGTCATAGTCAGACATGAAAGCGTTAACTATATAGAGATTTAATTTAAAAACATTTAATGCTATACTTATGATAAATACCAATCATAAAGGGGAGACAAGTCAAATGTCAGTAAGAATTGAACATGATACATTCGGAGAAATTGAAGTACCTGGTGATAAGTTCTGGGGTGCACAAACTGAAAGAAGTAAACGTAATTTCCCAGTAGGTAAAGAGCGTATGCCGATTGAAGTGGTATACGGCTTTGCACAATTAAAACGTGCAGCAGCATTAGCTAACTTTGAATTAGGTAAATTAAGTGAAGCGAAAAAAGACGCAATTGTCTTTGCGTGCGATCGTGTAATTAAAGGGGAACTCGATGAACACTTCCCACTTGTTGTATGGCAAACAGGAAGCGGAACGCAAAGTAATATGAACGTCAACGAAGTAGTCAGCTATGTAGCTAACGATTACTTGAAAAAACATGGCAGTGAAGAAACAATACATCCAAATGATGACGTGAATAAATCACAAAGTTCTAATGATACTTTCCCAACTGCAATGCATGTTGCGTTATATCATGAAATTGAAGCTAACTTAGAACCAGCATTAAAACAATTACGTGATACATTTGCGAAAAAAGAAAAAGATTTCCATGACATTATCAAAATTGGTCGTACACATTTACAAGATGCGACACCAATTCGCTTAGGTCAAGAAATCAGTGGTTGGCGTTATATGCTTGATAAATGCGACCAATTATTAGGTGAATCTAAAGCGCATTTATTAAGTTTAGCAATCGGCGGTACTGCAGTAGGTACAGGTATTAACGCACACCCTAAATTCGGTGATATGGTTGCTGCGAATATTAAAGAAAATACAGGCTATCCATTTGTATCTTCTGAAAATAAATTCCATGCATTAACAGCACATGATGAAGTGGTTCAATTGCATGGTTCATTAAAAGCTTTAGCAGCTGATTTAATGAAAATCGCAAATGATATTCGCTGGTTAGCATCTGGTCCAAGAGCTGGATTAGCTGAAATCAGCATTCCTGAGAACGAACCAGGTTCTTCAATCATGCCTGGTAAAGTTAACCCGACACAATGTGAAATGTTAACAATGGTTTCTGTACAAGTAATGGGTAACGATACGGTAGTTGGCATTGCCGCTTCTCAAGGTAACTTTGAACTAAACGTATTCAAACCAGTAATCATGGACAACACATTACAATCTATCTATTTACTCGCAGACGGTATGCGTACATTTGATGAAAACTGTGCGCAAGGTATTGAACCAATCGAAGAAAATATCGATCAGTATCTAAACCGTTCATTAATGTTAGTAACTGCTTTAAACCCACATATCGGTTATGAAAAAGCAGCTAAAATTGCGAAAAACGCACACAAACAAGGTATTACACTAAAACAATCAGCTATTGATTCTGGCTATTTAACAGAAGAACAATTTGATGAGTGGATCAAACCAGAAAACATGGTTGAACCAAAAGAATAATCAATTATCAAAAGATAAATTGAAATTAAGTAAACAAAAATGGAGAGGGCATTTGCCTTCTCCATTATTTTTTGTCATCCAATGAAACAGAAATCTTTTCTTTCGTTAACGGATGTACAAATTCAATTTTATGACTGTGTAAACGTAATTGACGTAATTTAGAATCACCATATAAAGGATCTCCAATAACTGGATGGCCGATTGCGGCTAAATGTACACGGATTTGATGTGTACGCCCTGTGTCCAATTTAATATCCAATTCACATTCATTTTCTTTTAACATACGTGCATCTAAGATATGAGTGATGGCTTGTTGACCCGTCGGTGAAACACGTCTGCGGTTAGGATGGAACTTGTCTTTACCGATAGGTTTATCGATAGTTTGCGGTTTAAGCGGTAGTAAGCTTTTAACTACTGCTTTATAAATTCGTGATATTTGATTTTCCTCTAACATGCGATCTAGTAATTTTTTCATCAATGGATTTTTCGCCACAATCAGTAAACCGACTGTTTCTTGGTCTAGGCGATGAATAGGTTCTGCATAATCACTATCAAGTGTATATATGACATGATTCATCAATGTATTGCTTTCTTTTAAGTCGTTAGGATGTGTTTTTACCCCTTTAGGCTTTTTGATTATCGCAATGTCTGCGTCTTCATAATAGACATCTGCGTAACGGTAACTTGGTAAATAATTACTTGTTTCATTTGGAGTCGGGACAAACACTTGATCTCCTTGTTGCACTTTTGCTGAAAGCTGTGCAGGTTCTTGATTAATGGTAATGGCTTTTGACATATTTAATTGATGCAGTTCTTTCTTCGGTAATTTCACATCTTGGAAAATTTCTCTTAATGTATAGCCGTTATATTGTTCAGGTACTTTAAATTCCATAACTTCCTCCTCGATTATTACTTAATATCATAACATATTCTGCGTTGTGATAGTTGCGTGTGCAAGTGGAATGCTATCGTTATAGAGATTGAATCGGTATAATAAAAATAGATTATAGATAAGAGAGGTGAACACTGTGGTTAAACCGACACGTTTGGCATTATTAAAAGAAATTGCAGAATATCTGAATGAAGAAACAGAAATTTATACTATGATGCATGGCGCATTAAAGCTGCTCATTGAAGGCAGTGCATTTACAACAGGCTGGATTTTCTTCATCAATGAAGCCGGAGAACATGAAATGGCAGCTGATTACCAATTACCACGTTCTTTAACGAAACATGATTGCCAAAGTATGCGAGAAGGCACTTGTTGGTGTGTACAAGCTTATCACAGTGAAAAGTTGATGAAAGCCTCTAATATTATTCATTGTTCAAGAATCAGTGCCGCAAATCAAGAATACGCTGATGAATCTGGAGGCATTACACATCATGCGACAGTTCCGCTACGTTCAGGTAATGAACGATTTGGTTTATTAAATGTAGCTTCTCCTGATACAGTAAAGTATTCAGAAGAAGATTTAGAACTATTAGAATCTGTTGCATTTCAAATCGGTTCTACGATTAAGCGTATTGAATTAACGAATAAAGAGAAAGAAGCGGCACGTTTGAATGAACGAAACCGACTGGCACGTGATTTACATGACTCTGTCAATCAGATGTTATTTTCATTGAAGCTGACTGCACATGCAGCACATGGTATGACAGAAGAACCTGTAGCGAAAAAAGCTTTCGAAACAATTGAGACTACAAGTCAGCAGGCTGTAAATGAAATGAGAGCTTTGATTTGGCAGTTAAAACCAATCGGGTTAGAACATGGTCTAGTGAGTGCATTGAAACAATACAGTCATTTAATTGGCATTCAGCCAGACATAGAAGTAGAAGGCCTTATTGACTTGTCTAGCAGTGTTGAAGAGCATAGTTATCGTATATTGCAAGAAGCGATGAATAATATTAAAAAGCATGCACAAACGAATCATGCACATGTACTCTTGCATCAACATGAAAATAAGTTTGATATGGTAATCTCAGATAAGGGCGCTGGTTTTAATCCTGACTGGATTGACCAAACCTCCCATGGTATTTATAATATGCGTCAACGTATCAAACAAATACAAGGAAAAATGGAGATAAATTCTAAATTGGGACAAGGGACAACAATACGCTTAAGTGTACCATTGACTCAAACAGAGAAGGAGACAAAACATGAATCAAGTCGTTTTGATAGATGATCATTACATTGTACGTCAAGGTTTGGAATTTTTGATTTCAACCATTGATGATTTAGCTGTACAAGATTCTTTTGCGAACGGCAAGGCATTTATAGCTGAATTAGAACAAAGTGGACAACATCCTGATATTGTACTGCTTGATTTAGTAATGCCTGAGATGAATGGTATTGAAGTGACAGAATATCTTAAATCACATTATCCTGAAATCAAAATATTAGTGTTAACCAGTTATGCGGATGATGAACATGTGATTTCAGCAATTAATAAAGGGGCAGACGGATATGAAATGAAAGATGTCGAGCCTGAGCAACTAATTACATCTATACATAAAGTTTTGCAAGGAGAAAAAATCATACACCCTGAAGTACAAAAAGTGATGGAAGATGTAGCGAAAAAACCGCATCATGTCAATAAACTCTCTAATCGTGAAAAAGACGTCTTAAAAGAAATGGCAAAAGGTAAAACGAACCGCGAAATCGCTGAAGCTTTATATGTCTCTGAAAAAACGATTAAAACACATGTCAGTCACATTTTCTCTAAATTACAAGTCAGTGACCGTACACAAGCTGCTATTTATGCAATGGAAAATAAACTTATCTAATTCAACATTAAACGTATTTGAAAGGTTAGTCTAATAACTTTCATATACGTTTTTTTATTTTGTGAAAAACAGCACAATAAAATGTATATTTACTATTTATGTAAAATTAGACTATAATAGAACTATACAAAGGGGGATGAGACATATGAAGAGTAAAAAGTTAACAATGAACATTGTCATTGCACTTGTAGCAGGGATTATTATCGGATCCATTTGCGACATTTATGTAGACACAAGTTTAGTAAAAGGGGTAGACCAATATTTCTTTAACACAGTAGGTCAAATATTTCTAAACTTAATCTTTATGCTCGTAGTACCAGTCGTATTTGTATCGATTGTATTAGGGGTAGTTGGTGTCGGTGATCCGAAATTATTAGGCGGTATCGGCTTAAAAACACTAGTGTTTTTCTTATGTACGACAGCGATTGCGATTACAATTGCGATTGTATTGGCATTAGTGGTAAAACCAGGTGCAGGCCATTCAGACTTAATGAAAAGTACCGAGGTAGCTTCATATCAAAAAACGTTAGATAAACAAAGTGAAGGGGCAGAAGCACCGGCAAATCAAACTTTTGATCAAACTTTAATCAATCTGTTTCCAAAAAATCCAATTGAATCGATGACTCAAGGTAATATGTTGCAAGTGATTACGTTTTCGATTTTCATTGGGATCGGGATGATGGTATTAGGTGATAAAGCTTTAGTCGTCCGACAGTTTTTTGAACAATTTAACGAGATACTGATGTATATTATTTCAATGATTATGCGTGTGTTTGCGCCGATTGGAACGTTCTGTTTAGTAGCACATGCATTTACAGGAGCTGGACTTGGTGCAATCAAACAACTAGGTTTATACTTCATTGTTGTATTAGCTGCTTTAATTCTACATTTCTTCTTAATTTATGGCGGTACAATCAAATTTATCGCTAAAGACAGCCCAATCAAATTCTTTAAAGGATTTATTCCAGCGATTACGATTGGTTTCGGCGGTTCAAGTTCTAATGCGGCACTGCCAGTTTCAATGGAATGTACCAAGAAAATGGGGGTACGACCAGCTATTGCGTCGTTTGTACAACCGCTTGGTGCAACTATCAATATGGATGGTACGGCTATCATGCAGGGGGTTGCAACCGTCTTTATCGCACAAATTTCAGGTGCGCAACTAACAATCTTACAAATTTTAACAGTGATTGTGATTGCGGTCATTGCAAGTATCGGTACAGCAGGGGTGCCAGGTGTAGGGTTAATTATGTTAGCAATGGTACTTACAGCTGTTGATTTAAATCCTGCCGCAATTGGTATTATTATTGGTATTGACCGACTCTTAGACATGACACGTACAGCTGTAAATATTACAGGGGATGCAGCATGTGCGTTTATGATTTCTAAGCAAGAAGATAGAAAAGCAATCAGTTCATAGTATATGACAGGGGATTGAGATGTTCTAGCAACGTCTCGGTCTTTTTTTTATTTTGTGAAAATATGACTTAACTGTGAAAAGAATATTTCTACTTTAAGGTAAAATTAACTTAAAATGTAAAAATCACTTGAAATATCGCAAATTTTCGCCATAATAGAATAAGGGTATAAAACCACCAGATCAAGCGTAACCAATTCCGTTAAAATGTAAGGAATTGGCAAATATATAACTTATGACGTGTTTGATTATTTAGACAATTTCGGCTTTATCAAAATACGTCATAAAAGCAAAATTCGCTCTTTTAATTTTTCGCATTTTGTATTAAGATGTAATTTGTGTTTCAAGAATTGTGTATTATTGCAATTTCTTGCGTACGGAAAGATTACACAATAGAAAGGTAGAGTAATAATGGACAGACAAAGTTTTACAGATTTAATTCAAACTAAGTTCAAGATGGTGAGAATAGAAGCGGGCTACACTCAAGATACGATGGCTCAAACAATCGGACTATCAAAGAAAACACTCGTACAAATTGAGAAAGAACGCGTTTTACCAAATTGGACTACATGTGTTTCAATTTGCGCTTTATTCAGAGACTCTGATGTCTTAAATAGTACTTTTGGATGTGACCCCCTTGAAATCGTCCAAACAATTTCTAGAAATCACTGTGCATATCCTAAACATGCCACAACAAGTGATATCTACTGGAATACATTAGATTCTAAAAATGGATTTATCCTGCAAAGTAATAAAGTCAGTGAAATCTACCGTGTATTAAATCAAAACAAACAACCTATATTTGGTACTTCTAAATTAAGAGAAGCTGAAACATATTTCGGAAGAATCTCTAAAGATGAATTAGTACATGCTTAATTCAATACGATAAATAAGTGATAACAGAATCTCTAATAGAGGTTGATACACTTTTTATCCCATGTATGACTTTACTTAAAAGATTGATGGCGTTATTCCATCAATCTTTTTTTGCGTTTAGAAACATCTGAATTGTGAATGTAAAGAGATATATTGTAATATTAAACCTACGAGTGATTGAAAAGGAGATAAAAATTATGCACGCATTTTTCGTCATATTATTTATGATTGTAATTGGCGCAATTATTGGCGGTGTTACGAATATCATTGCAATTAAAATGTTATTCCATCCGCAAAAAGCTTATCATATCGGAAAGTGGCGTATTCCATTTACACCTGGATTAGTACCTAAACGTAGAGAAGAAATCGCGAATAAAATTGGTCGCGTTATTGAAGAACATTTAATTACTGAAGCACTGATTAAAGAAAAAATCAGTTCAGCGAGTGCAAGACAAGCAATTGAAGGATTTATTTCACAGCAAATCAATAAACTAAGCAGTGATCGTGCAACTTTGCAAAACTTTGCGCACTCATTAGATATAGATTTTGAAACAGCAGCGCAGCAAAAGGTTCAGCAACTGATTGAAGATAAGTTGCAACAATACTATCAAGAACATGGTCAATCCGAATTGCGCACTTTAATACCTGAAGCATTGGAAGCGGAGATAGATGAGAAAGTCGAAAGTTTAACACCATTACTGTGTGATCGTGCACGCATCTATTTGTCTTCTCAAAAAGGGGAACAAGATATCTATAATATGTTAGATACTTTCTTTGAGGAGAAAGGTAAAATTGTCGGCTTGCTTGAAATGTTTATGACAAGAGCAAGCATTGCTGAGCGTATTCAAGTGGAATTGATTCGTTTAACAAATCATCCGAAAGCACGTCAAATTGCAGCACAGTTGATTAGAAATGAATACCAAACATTAAAAGGTAAACACTTGAATCAAGTCTTATCACAAGCGCAATTTACAAATATCAAAGATAAAATGACTCCAATTATGATGGCGTATATCGATATCCCTCATAAAGCGAACCAACCAATTTCTGAATTAGCACCTGGCTTAGTACAGTATGCTCAAGCACATGCAGCAAGCTTTATTACCGATTTAATTGTAAATAAAGCAGCGGAGCATATTTCATCAATTATGAAACAAGTCAATTTAAGTGCGATTGTTGAAGAACAAATCAATTCATTCGACTTAGACTATATTGAACGTTTGATTATTGAAATTGCGAATAAGGAATTAAAATTAATCATGATGCTCGGATTCTTACTTGGAGGAATTATTGGTTGTTTCCAAGGTATTATTGCATTATTCGTTTAAAATGAATCGTGTTGGGAATGTGATTAGTGGCAGTTAATAAGAAATTGGGTAAATGTTTCGACACTGTTATATATTTATGTTATGTTTATTGACGACGTAGTAAAACAATAACTTATAGGAGTGAATTTGAAATGGCAGTAGATTTAAAAGAACAAGCACAAAAATTAGAAGAGGCTTTAAGAGAAAGCAATGAGTATCAAGCAATTAAAGATGCTTATGACAAAGTTAAAGCTAACGAAGAATCTAAAAAGTTATTCGATGAGTTCCGTGAAACACAATTGAAATTCCAACAAATGCAAATGCAAGGACAACAAATCGAAGAAGAAGACTTACAAAAAGCTCAAGAGCAAGCACAAGCAATTGAAAAAGACGAAAACATTGCTGAATTAATGCAAGCTGAACAACAAATGAGCCAAGTTTTCCAAGAAATCAACCAAATCATCGTAAAACCTTTAGATGAAGTTTACGCTGAAGGCGAACAATAATAATTAGACATTTTAACTGTCGGGTGACTTCACCCGGCAGTTTTTTCTTGTTTTTGTTATCTGTGTTCTTTAGACGCATAGCAGGCGACTATGGTAAAATAAGATGATACTTTGATTACAAATCAATTGAATTTACATAATTTATATAGAATTTGGATTATATGAAAAAGGAGCTTACTATATATGGTGAAATTTATTCATTGTGCAGATTTACACCTAGATAGCCCGTTTAAAACGCATAGCCATTTAAGTGAAAACATTTATGAAGATGTGAAAAAGAGTACGTATGAAAGTTTTAAGACACTTGTTAATTTCGCATTACAAGAAGAAGTTGATTTTATCGTCATAGCCGGTGATGTCTTTGATGACCATAACCGTACGTTAAGAGCTGAAGTATTTTTAAAAGAACAATTTGAACGCTTAAAGAAAGAGCAGATATTTGTGTATATGTGTCATGGAAATCATGATCCGCTATCAGATAGTGTTGTAACAGACTGGCCAGAAAATGTTTCAGTGTTTGATAAAAATGTTGAGACGTATCAAACCATTACAAAGAATGGTGAAAAGATTTTATTACATGGTTTCAGTTATCAAGATCATGCAAGTTACGAAAACAAATTAGATGAGTATCCTTCTAGCCAAGGAGAGAAAGGCCTGCATATTGGTGTACTGCATGGTACCTATAGCAAATCCTCTACGAAGCACCGTTATACTGAATTTCGATTAGAAGATTTAAACTCTAAACTTTATCATTATTGGGCACTCGGCCATATTCATGAACGTCAACAAATTAATGATATGCCACCGACGTACTATCCTGGTAATATACAAGGCCGTCATTTCAATGAAATGGGAGATAAAGGTTTTCTACTTGTAGAAGGGGACGAATTTAAATTAAATGTTGAATTTGTACCTTCACATTTTATTCGTTTTGATGAAATTAAAATTGAAACAAAACAAACAACAAAGCAAGGCATTTATGATGTGGTACAAAAATTTAAAAATCAAGTCAGAAAACAAGGTAAAGCTATCTATAGAGTTTATTTAGAGATTGATAGCGATGAGCCTGTGTCTTCTCAAGATTTAATGCAAGTAGAAGCAATGTTGAAAGAATACGAAGAAAATGAAAATAACTTCGTGTTTATTGAATCTTTAATTGTTTCTTATAAAGATGATGACACAAGACCACTTGAGCATGAATTTTCTCAAGAATTGAAAGCTGATGACGCAATTTTTACAAATGCGATGAGTGATCTTTACCTAAATCCTAAAGCAACTAAGTTTTTAGATAACTATGATGACTTTGATAAGGTAGAATTGATTAATCGTGCAGAAGCATTGCTTAAGTCAGGTTTAAGAGGTGAGCAATCATGAAGATTTTAGCATTAGATATTTATGGTTATGGTAAGTTCGTTGAAAGAACAATTAAATTTAATAAGTCATTAACACAAATATATGGTGAGAATGAAGCGGGTAAATCAACAATCCAAGCTTTTATTCATTCAATTTTATTCGGCTTTCCGACTAAAAGAGAAAACGAACCGCGCTTTGAACCGAGATTAGGTAACCAATATGGCGGCAAGCTTTATTTGAAGTTAGATGATGGACAAGAAATCCAAGTTGAACGTGTGAAAGGTGCAGCGCAAGGTGATGTTAAAGTCTATCTTGAAAATGGCGGTATCCGTGATGAAGAATGGCTGCAAAATAAATTAAATTATATCGACAAGAATACATATAAAGGCATTTATTCTTTCGATGTTTTAGGTTTACAAAATATCAATCGCAATATGGATGAGAAACAACTTCAAGAATACTTGTTGCAAGCAGGTGCTTTAGGATCCACACAATTTACAACCATGAGAGAACAATTAGAAGCACAAAAAGCAGCGTTATATAAACGTTCAGGGAAGAATCCTGTCATTAATCAGCAATTAGAGCAATTAAACGATTTACAAAACCAAATCAGAGCGCATGAAAGCGAATTGGAATCTTATCATAGTCTGATTGATGAAAGAGATAAAGCTGAACGGCGTTTAGATCATCTTCAACAAAACTTGATGCAATTATCTAAGATGCATGAAGCGAAACAAAAAGAATTAGCATTATTAGATCAAGCGCAAGAATGGAAAGCACTAGAGCATGAATTGAACATCGAACCGCTAGACTTCCCAGAACAAGGGATTGAGCGATATGAAGCATCTAAAGCACGTAGAGATCAGTTGAAGAAAGATATCAGCCTACGCCAAGAAAAATTAACGCAGTTACAACAAGAAAATGAACAAATTGATGTCCCAAAACAATCTGATATCGATGCGTTAAATAATATTGCTAAACAAGAAAATGACATTAAACAAAAAGAAACACAACTACAAGCTCTGAATAAAGAGATTGAAGATAAATCAAGAGAAATCGAAGGTCTTAAATCTAATATTGGTTGGCAAGAAGATCACGATAATATAGATACTTCTGAAAGTATGAAAAGCTTCGTCAGCAAGCAAATTGCGAAGAAACAAGATCAAGCCGCATACATGACTCAATTAGAACGTACTTTAGAAGAACAACAAATAGAACAAGCAAACAACGAAGAAGAAAAGCAACAAGTTGAAGATGCGCTCGTTTCTGATGAAGTATTTGAGAAGAAAAAAGAATATAATCAAAAGTCCATTGAGTTAAATGAAAAGAAAAATCTTTATCAAAAAATGAAAGAAGCTTTTGATTCAGAACAGGCTGAACGAAACCGTAAACAAAAAACAACAAGAATTATCTTTATTGTATTAGCAATTGTCAGTGCTGGTTTAGCAGTCTTCTCATTTGCGACGCAAGCACTTTTATTTGCGATTATCTTCGCTGTTGCTGCGGTAGGCTTTATAGTAGGTGCGATTTTATTCAAGTCATCAGAAATCGGTCATAGTGAAACATTCTCTAATGAAATTTCACAATTAGAACAAGAGAATGCAGCACTCGAAGATAAATATGACTTAGACTTTGATTTAGATGATCAAGCTCGCTTGAGAAATCAACATCATAGTGTAGATAAATCTATCGGTATTTTGAATTCTAAAATTGAGTTGACTGAAGATAAGTTAGCAGAAGCACAACAAAATCATGAACGTTTTGACCAAAATATTCAGGAAGTCAAAGCTGATTTACATGTTTCAGAAAAAATGTCAGATGATTTATTGATTGACGGTATTAAAACAATCGAACGTATTCAATCGTTAAAACAACGTGTTTCTGAATTACAAGAACAACATTCTGCATTGAAATCAGAAGTTGATGCGTTCTATGATCATGCGCAAGCAGTGACAAAAAATCAAATCAGTGATTTTAAATCAGCTGCACTCTTCCATGATACAAATCGTTGGTTGAAACAAGCAGAAGAAAATCAAACAAGATGGAATCGCAATGATGAAGACATTCAACTTTTAACTAATGAACTGAAACAGTTGAATGAGCGTTTAGATGAACATAATCAATCTATTAACAGCTTATTTGATTTTGTGAAAGTTGGGGATGAGGAAGCATATTATCGTTACCATCATCGTTATGTGACTTACAAAGATAATCACAGTAGATATCAAGATCTTAATAAATATTTAGAAAATCAAAATATGATGTACGATGAAGCATCTGATTTAAGTGATAAAACAAAAGTACAGTTAGAAGAAGAAAATAACAGATTAGCTTCACAAGTTGATGAATATAATGATAAGTATCTTACGTTACAATCAGAAGTCAGCGATTTAACTGCACAAATCAAACATATGGAAACTGATGATACATTAACGCAATTACGTCATCGTTACTATATGCTTAGAAATCAAATGAATGAAAATGCGAAAGATTGGGCAAGCCTCAGCTATTTACAAGCGTTAGTAGATGCACATATCAAACAAATTAAAGATAAGCGTTTACCACAAGTCATTGATGAAGCTACTGAAATCTTTAAACAATTGACGCATGATAATTATACGCAAGTCACATATGAAAATGAGGATGTCAGAGTTAAACATCGTAATGGTCAAATGTATCAGCCAAATGAAATCAGTCAATCAACGAAAGAAGCGCTATACATTGCCTTGCGTTTAAGTTTAATCAAAATTTTGAAACCTTATTATTCAATGCCAATCATTATCGATGATGCCTTCGTTCATTTTGACAAGCATCGTAAAGGTGCTATGATAGACTACTTGAAATCTTTATCAGCAGAATATCAAATTTTATACTTTACATGTTCAAAAGATAATAATATTCCTGCTAAACAAACAGTTATTTTAGAAAAACTAGAAGAAGGAGGCAAAAAATGAGAAATGTAGAAAAGCTTCAACCTGGAGATTCGGTAGATCATTTTTTCTTAATCCATCGAGCTGCTCAGGGTGTTACTGCGCAAGGCAAAGACTATATGACTTTGTATTTACAAGATAAAAGCGGTGAAATTGAAGCTAAAGTATGGACAGTAACAAAGCAAGATATGGAAGTCCTAAAACCAGAAACAATCATTCATGCTAAAGGCGATGTGATTAATTATCGTGGCCGTAAACAAATGAAAGTAAATCAGTTTAAATTAGCAGAACCTGCTGATGGATTATCAGCTAAAGACTTCATTGATGGTGCGCCGTTAACCCCAGATCAAATCAAAGAACAAATTGATTACTTTTTATTGGAAATTGAGAATAGTAAACTTCAACGTCTAACAAGGCATATGTTGAAAAAACATCATGACACGTTTTATGTCTTTCCAGCTGCAAGTTCCTTTCATCATAACTTTGCGAGCGGTTTAAGTTATCATGTTTTAACGATGCTGAAGATAGCTAAAAGTTTATGCGATATCTATCCGATGTTAAATAAAAGTTTGTTATATAGTGGCGTGATTTTACATGATATCGGTAAAGTTAAAGAGTTAAGCGGACCGGTTGCAACGTCATATACGGTTGAAGGTAACTTATTAGGCCATATCTCTATCGCAAGTGAAGAAGTGACAAAAGCTGCAGAAGAGTTAGGTATTGAAGGTGAAGAAGTGATGTTGCTAAAACATATGATTTTATCACATCATGGTAAACTAGAATATGGTTCACCTAAATTACCGATGCTGAAAGAAGCAGAAATTCTAACGTACATCGATAATATCGATGCTAGAATGAATATCTTTGAGAAAGCTTTCAAGAAAGCAAGAAAAGGGCAGTTCACTGAACGTTTATTTGCAATGGAAAACAGACAATTTTATAATCCAGAGAGTTTAGATTAATCTATCTCTTAACAATAAAAAGCTGAATTCCGAGTGGAATTCAGCTTTATTTTAGCTTTAAGACTTATTAAGGCGTTTGCATACCTTCGCCGCCTTGAGACTGTTGTTTAAGTTTGTCAGGGTTCAAGATAGAGTCTTCGACTGCTTTTTTAATATCTCTATCTTTGAAATCAACGTTAAATTCTTTTAGTAAGTCTTTGTAAGCCTCTACTAAAATCTTAGGATCTTTTTGAACTTTATTTTGGATGATTTGTGATTTCAACTTATCTTTTTCTGATGAGAAATCAGTTGGTTGATCTGCTTTGATGATGTGATAACCATAATCTGATTTAACGACATCTGAGATTTCGCCATCTTTCAATTTGAATAGTGCTTTATCAAATGGTTTTACCATTTGGCCTTTAATAACATAATCTAAGCTGCCGTCTTTTTTAGCACTTGCTTCATCCATAGATTCTTTTTTAGCGATTTCTCCGAATTTATCAGGATTTTTCTTCACTTCTTTTTGGATTTTCTCTGCTTTAGCTTTCGCTTCTTTATCACTTAAACCTTCTTTATCTTTATCATCAGATTTCACTTTGATTAAGATATGAGAAGCTTTTTTAGTGTCTTCTTTAAGCTCTTTATCAGAAACTTTAACTTTATCCATTAACATTTGTTTTTGGTAAGCTTGCAATTTCTTTTGTTCCTTATAGTCTTTAAGTGTCATACCTTGTTGTTTTAGAGCACTTTCAAATTGGTCTTTACCGCCATATTGTTTTTGCTCATCTTTGATTTGTTTATCAATTTCTTTATCATCAACTTTGTCAGCATATTTTTTCTCTAGTAATTTACCTAACAAAATTTCAAAAGAACTATTAGCGATTTGTTCTTTACCGATTTTTTTCATGACATCTTCTACTTTAACATCTCCAGCTTTAGAAGATATTAAGACGTTTTCTTTAGAATCTGTGGCATGATTCCCGCATGCACTTAATAGCACAGCACTCGCTGTAATTGGAATCATAACTTTTTTTAATGATTTCATAACGCAGTCTCCTTTTTCAAAATATAACAATGTTAATATACCATAATATGAATCTGATACAAATTCATTACTGTTGTCTTCAGACTAAAGTATTAAAAATGACATAAATAAAAGCACCTTAAACATAAAATAACATGTTCAAGGTGCTGCTTGTATCATTAATTAAAATGTGTGTCTAACGGCATATCATATTTATTTAAGATATTAAAACCTGTGCAATGTTCTTCAATATATCTGCCTTCATTTGAGAATAAGATTAATTTTAAATACATAAAGTCCATCACTGAGAAACCAGCGTTTAGTGACAGTAGGAACATGAAATAATGACCGTACTGCGGCATTAATGTTGCCATATAAATACTTGCTGCAGTAATCACGATAACTGGTGCAATTAAGCATAAGCAGAATAAATATTTATTCACTGGCGTACTGACATATAAGTTATATAAGGGTATCCATGGTCGCTTAGTAAGACGTTTCTTTTTAAAGTGTTTGTAGTAGGGTGCTAAAACAATTAAATGAATGAGTTTATGAATTGGATAAAGTAATAACACCGCTATTAGAAACACGAAAAAGTACCGGTCTGTGATCTCTTTATTGGATAAAAATATCAATACTTCATAGCTGATTAAAAATGTGATAATAGTTGTGACAACAGCGATAAAAAAGATACGGGGTAAGCCAAATCTTGTATTAATGTCAATTTGACGTGAGCATAAAAACATCACGATACCTCCTCGCATTATTTATTTGTTTTTTCGTTTATTTTGGGATATTTTTTCTAAGTTCTTATCAATACTTAGGTATTATCTATCTTTCTAATGAAAGAGTCAAGTATTAATTATGAGGAAATTTCAGGCTAATTAAGTGGCATGTTTAGAAGAGGGGAGAATGCTGTAATATCGCATGTTCAAGAAGTTTAAAATTTAAAAGAAAAGACCAGGACAACACGATGTTGTTCTGATCTTAAATACTCATTATTCAGCTTCAGTGTCCACTTGTTTCTTTTTAGGTTCCACTGCAGCTGTTTGATTTTGTTGTACCGTTTCACGCTGGTCTTTACCAACAGGTTGTTGTTTTGGTGTGTACGGTGTGATGTTTTTCTTATCAGGGCTTTTCGTAATGCCTTGCACCGTTTCACCGATAACTTCACCGCGTTTTTGGATATCTTGAATATTTTCTTGAATATGATTGATATTTGGTTGAATATCTTTCATAAAGTCGCTAATCAAAGTTTTAACTTCATCGACGATAGTTTTAACTTCTTGCGTACCGTCTTTGATTTGATTAACATAGCTTGAAATATTAGATGATTGTTGTTTAATTGCTTTTGTACTGTCGTCAAATTCAGTTTGGCCAGCTTTAGAACTGTTTTTATTAAAAGCAGTTACAGCAAGACCAGCAGCAGTACCAGCAACTAATCCACCTAAAATGCGAATTACTTTCATAGGTTAGTCTCCTTATTAAATGATGTTGAGTTTAGATATAGTATGTTATTACCCGAAAATTAGGTAATCATTCAAAATGTGCTTGAATCTCTTTTGCAATTTTAGCTTTTGCTTCATCGCCTAATTCTTCTTCGTGTGTAATCCATTTATAACCGAAGCCATCCACATCATTTTCGTATCTTGGTAAGAAGTGGAAATGTAAGTGGAATACAGATTGGTCTGCAAATTCACCATTGTTTTGAATGATGTTTAAGCCGTCTGGATTAAATGCTTTTTTAATTGCGTTGGCAATTTTAGGCATTGCTGCACCGATATGCTGCATTGTTTCTGGATCAGTTTCGAAAATGTTTGGTGAAGCTTTCTTAGGTACAAGCAAAGTGTGACCTTTCGTTACTTGCGAAATATCTAAGAATGCATAGACATAATCATCTTCATAAACTTTATAACTTGGGATTTCACCATCAATGATTTTGCTGAAAATTGTTTCTGACATCACAATTCACTCCTTAAAAGGTTTACTTAAAGTACATTATAGCATTACCCGCCTTTAAACGTCATGTCACGAATGATTTCTCTATGAGTTAATACATGCTTTTTGGTACAATAAAGAACAGTTGGAGGTTATGAATATGACTGTTAAAGTAGAACATCTCACAGGTGGTTATGGTAAAAAACCTGTGATTCAAGATATTAGTTTTGAATTAAAAAATGGTGAAATTGTAGGCTTGATCGGCCTTAACGGTGCAGGGAAAAGTACGACAATCAAGCACATGCTCGGATTGTTAACACCTGCTGCAGGTGAACTTTCTATTTCAGGTACTAACATCAAAGAAGATATTGAGACCTATAGACATAAATTATCGTATATTCCTGAAGCACCGGTCATATATGAAGAATTAACATTACAAGAACATATTGATATGACTGCAATGGCTTATGGCATCGATAAACAAACTGCAATGGATCGTGCCATGCCGTTATTAAAAACATTTCGTTTAGAAAAAGAACTCCAAGTTTTTCCAAGTCATTTTTCTAAAGGGATGAAACAGAAGGTCATGATAATTTGCGCCTTTATCGTCAACCCTGAACTTTATATCATTGACGAGCCATTTCTTGGTTTAGATCCATTAGGTATACAATCCATGTTGGATTTAATGGTAGAGAAGAAGAATGAAGGGCGTACTGTGTTGATGAGTACACATATATTAGCAACAGCTGAGCGTTATTGTGATCGCTTCATCATCCTTGATGAAGGACGTATTGTTGCTTTTGGTAATTTAGATGAACTTAGAGCACAAACAGGTTTACATGATAAAACATTAGATGAAATTTATATTCATGTGACGCAAGGTGGTCAAAACATATGACAGACCATCGCGCCATAGAATTATTTAACCAAAGAAGAACAGCAATCAGTAAAGAAAAAGCCTACTATAATAAATTTATTTTTAATGGGCACTTTTCAGTATTTCTATTGATTTTATTCGGTGCGTTTATATTAGGCTACGGTAACTGGCTTAAACATATTCCATCTGGCATACCATATGCATTATTAGCAAGTATCGCTGTTGCTGTAATTTCGATCTTTCCTTTACGCACTTTGTTTAAAGAGGCGGATCGTTTGTTCCTATTACCATTTGAACGGCATATGCGCAGCTACTTGAACTATAGTATTATTTATAGTTATTTAAATAGAATAGCTTTGCAAGTGGTTGTATTAATTGTACTCTTTCCATTATTCAGTAGACTTGAAGCGGGCAATCTGCTTTACTACGCATTATTTGCGGTTGCCGCTTTAATTTATCCATATCTCGGCTTAATTGCCAAATTAGAGTGGATGCAGGCAAAAAGGCCTTTATGGATTATGCAAGTCCTGCAATGGCTGCTCTTTGCAATCACATACGTTTTAATTTTAGGTGCACATCAATGGTTTGGTTTGTTACTTGTTATTGTATTTATCGCATGGATTATTGTACTAAAGAAAAATAATGCAAAACGCTTATTGCCATGGGAAGCGCTGATTGCGATTGAACAGCAACATCACATGAATTACTATAAATTCGTCAATATGTTCACTGATGTAAAACACTTGCGCTCAGCGGCAGTACGTCGTCGTTATTTGGATTTCTTATTGCCGAGACCGCGTTCAAATCAATATAACGCAAAGCATATGTATTTATTTCTATTTAAACGTAGCTTCTTAAGAGGTAAAGATGCATTCAATATCATTTTACGATTAGTTATTATTGCACTTGTGTTAATGATTTGGCTTTCGAATCAATGGATTTCATTAATTGTAGGCGGACTGTTTATGTATATAATTTTACTGCAAACAGCACAGTTCTATACACAACAAGCTTATGGGTTATGGCCGCAAGTTTGGCCTGTACCTGAAGAAAGAGTAATTCAAGGCTATGGTCAGTTTCTATATCATATTATGTTTGGTATCGGTGTAATATTAGCGTTAACATACGCTATCCTTTTCCCGCCACAATTTTATATGGCATTAGTATTCTTTGTGGTGGGTTGGTTGACAATCAGAAATATTATCAAGAAATTGAAATACCAAGAAGCCTTATTAAAAGACTAATTCTAAATATATAAAAACAACGTCTCATTAGCAATTTAAGCTAATGGACGTTGTTTTGTTTTTTAGATACTTTTGCTTAATCTTTATCCACCGGATAGAGGAAACGTTCAAAATAACTTGAATGTTGGCCGCTAGAACCGAAGAATTGAGATAACGCTGTTTTAGAGAAGTTATCTTGATAAACTTGAGAAGATTTGAAATCTTCAAAGTTACTACGCTCAGCAAAACCAAAGTAGATTTTGTAAGTTGTTCCTTTAATTGGTTTTAAGAAACGGTAACATTTGAATCCAGGGAATTTATCCAAGTTTAAAGATAATGATGTTAAACGTTTTTCTAATTGATACATATGATTTTCTGAAGTTGGGATAAAGACAACTGCATAGAAACATTCTTCTTCAAGTTCATTAATGCTTGAAAGTACTTCATATTTAAGTGGTTCTTTTAAAGCAGTTGGTTGTTCAGTTTCTTCAAAAATCACTGATGAATCATTTGTTGAGAATAAAAATAAGTTATGCTCTGGGTTGTTTAATCGAATTTGGTTAAGGTATCCGAATGTACCATAGGATGCATATAATTTCATGGCACGTTCCTCCTTTTTTGTATTATTCTACAAAGAATAAAAATAAGTTTCTAGCAATTAAAAATACTAGTAGTCTCATTATATAGTATTAGTAGGGCAATTTGATATAGAAATGATGAAAATGTTTCAGATTTTGAAAACGGAACCAATGAGGATTTTAACAAATTATGTCATAATGTAATATGTTGCAACAAAAGAAGGTAAGCACGTAGAAAAAGTTTACACGATTGTGATTTGCTATGTCTTTTTTATGACATTTACATCCAACAAAATACGTGTATTCTACGGATATGCTAGAATAGATTAGAATGATTATAATTTTGGGAGGATACTGTGGTGCATCAAAAAAATAATACAATTTTAAAGATGATTAAGGGAGAAGAGGTTGAACACACTCCATTATGGTTTATGCGACAAGCAGGTCGTTCTCAACCTGAATATCGTGCCTTAAAAGAGAAATATTCGTTATTTGAAATTACACACCAACCTGAATTGTGTGCCTATGTTACACATTTACCAGTAGATCACTATCAAACTGACGCAGCAATTTTATATAAAGATATCATGACACCATTAAAACCGATTGGTGTAGATGTAGAGATTAAATCTGGTATCGGTCCTGTGATTGAGAATACAATCAAAACGATTCAAGATGTAGAAAAGCTAGGACAAATTGATCCAAAACGCGATGTACCTTACGTGTTAGATACGATTAAGCTCTTGACGGAAGAAAAATTGAATGTGCCTTTAATTGGTTTTGTCGGCGCACCATTTACTTTAGCAAGTTATATGATTGAAGGTGGACCTTCTAAAAATTATCACTTCACTAAAGCTATGATGTATCGTGATGAGGCAACATGGTTTGCGTTAATGAATCATTTAGTAGATATGTCTATCACGTATGCGAATGCACAAATCGAAGCGGGTGCAGAGTTGATTCAAATCTTTGATTCGTGGATTGGCGCATTAAATGCCCCTGATTTCAGATATTACATTAAGCCGCATATGGAACGCTTAATTAAAGGGATTAAAGCAGAACATGATGTGCCGGTTATCTTATTCGGTGTGAATGCTACACATTTAATTGAAGAATGGAATTCACTTCCGATTGATGTATTAGGTATTGATTGGCGTACAACAATCAAAGATACTGCTGATGCAGGGGTTAAAAAAACAATTCAAGGCAACTTAGATCCTTCATTGTTATTGGCACCATGGGAAGTGATTCAACCGCGCTTAGATGAAATCTTAGATCAAGGAATGGCTTACGGCAAACACATTTTCAACTTAGGACACGGGGTATTCCCAGAAGTGAAACCAGAAACGTTGAAGAAAATTGCTGATTATGTCCATGAATATACAAAACGAAAATAATTTAAATGCAAAATGAACGGTAAAGGAAGGGTTTAATATGACTCGAACTATTGGACTACTCGTGATGGCGTATGGTACGCCTTATCAAGAAAGTGATATAGAGCCGTACTACACAGATATTCGTCACGGTAAAAAACCGACACCAGAAGAAGTTCAAAATTTAAAAGATCGCTATGAATTTATAGGTGGGATGTCTCCATTAGCTAGAATTACAGATGAACAAGCGGAGGCATTAAAAGATAGATTGAACTTAATGTATGAAGAACAAGATATTGAGTTTAAAGTCTATGTCGGTTTAAAACATATTCATCCATTTATTGAAGATGCAGTTGAACGTATGCATCAAGATGGTATTACAGAAGCGATTACGATTGTCTTAGCGCCGCATTTCTCTAATTTCTCTGTAGGTTCATATAACAAACGTGCAGCGAAAGCGGCACAAACACATGGTATTAAATTGACGCATGTGAACAGCTTCTATCAACAACCAAAATTTATTCAATACTGGGTGAAACAAATTAATCAAACACTTTCAGACATACCTGAAGCAGAACATGATCGTACTGTTTTGGTGGTTTCAGCACACAGTTTACCTGAGAAGATGATATTAGAATCAAATGATCCATATCCAGAGCAATTAAAAGACAACACAAGATTATTAGAAGAACTATCAAATATTCAACACACAGCAAGAGGATGGCAGTCTGAAGGTAATACAGGCACACCATGGCTCGGACCGGATGTACAAGATTTAACAAGAAGTTTAAAAGCTGAATATGGCTATGAACATTTTATTTATACGCCAGTTGGTTTTGTTTGTGATCATTTAGAAGTCCTTTATGATAATGATTATGAATGTAAAGTGGTATGTGACGAAGTAGGCGCAACTTATCATCGTCCACCGATGCCAAATACACATCCGCTCTTTATCGGTGCTATGGCAGATGAAGTTTATTATGTTTTAACAACGAAAGAAGAGGATGCAAATGAGTAAGAACATCGCAGTCATCGGCGGAGGGATTACAGGGCTTTCCGCAGCATATTATTTAAAAAAAGAACATCCTGAATATGATGTCACAATAATTGAAGCTACAAATCGTACGGGTGGTAAAATTCAAACGTATCGTAAAGATGGTTTCACGATTGAATTAGGTCCAGAATCTTATTTGGGTCGCAAAACAATTATGACTGATCTTGCGACAGAAGTGGGCTTAGGTGATGAATTGATTACCAACCAAACAGGACAATCTTATATCTATGCACGTAACCGTTTATATCCGATACCTGGTGGTTCTATCATGGGTATACCGACAGATTTAAAACCTTTTATGACAACACAATTAATCTCATTAAAAGGTAAATTACGTGCCGCTATGGATTTAACTAAGAAACCTATTGAAATGGATGGAGATATTTCTGTAGGAGATTTCTTCAGACAACGTTTAGGCGATGAAGTATTGGAAAATCTGATTGAACCTTTAATGGGTGGTATTTATGGTACGGATATCGATAAATTAAGCTTAATGAGTACGTTTCCTAACTTTAAAGAAAGAGAAGAGGAGTTCGGCAGTTTGATCAAAGGTATGCGCCATGAGAAGTTATTAAGACAACGAAAAAAACAATTGTATCCTGGTGCACCTAAAGGGCAATTTAAGCAATTCAGACATGGTTTATCTTCTTTTATCGAAGCGTTAACGCATGCAGTGATTGAGCAAGGTACAACGATCCAATATCAAACTAAAGTAGAAGATATCATTGGTTTCCAAAAAGGATATAACGTTGTTTATAACGGCGAAAAACACTTTTATGACGGCGTCTTAGTAACAGTACCACATCAAACATTTATGCAATGGTTCTCAGAAGATCCAGCATTAGATTACTTTAAAACAATGGAAAGTACTTCTGTAGCGACGGTTGTTTTAGCATTTGATGAAAAAGATGTGGTCAATACGTATGATGGTACTGGCTTTGTGATTGCGAGAACTTCTAATACTCGTATTACCGCTTGTACATGGACCAGCAAAAAATGGCCGTTTACAACACCAGAAGGTAAAGTCTTGTTACGTGCTTATGTCGGAAAACCTGGTGATAACATTTTAGAAGAAATGGATGATGAACAGATTGTTGCGACAGTACGTCGTGATTTAAGTCAAATGATGGATATTAAAGGCGATCCGGAATTTTCAATCGTTCATCGTATGCCAAAAAGCATGCCACAGTATCATGTAGGTCATATTCAACAAGTGCGACGTATTCAAGATCATATCAAACATACGTATCCGCATTTACGTATTACAGGTGCAGCATTTGAAGCGGTCGGTTTACCTGATTGTATTCAACAAGGTAAAGATGCCGCAGAATCTTTAGCAGAAGTTGTACAATAAATGTTTTGACATGTCGAATTGTAATGAAAAAGATTGACCTTTTTATCAAATAGGATTAATCTTATAATTGAAGACGATGAGATAATATGATGGATTTTATATTATAGGTATGAGAAATACACAAGAGAAAGATGACCTGAACCTAAGTTTTAATGACGATTGTAAATCGCTAAATATCTTTTGATGAGCACAGAAGATAGGAGACGGTTTTCAATACATTTAAACTGATATTTCAGGTCATTTTCTTTTTGAAAGAGTAAGAGGTGAAGAACATGACTAATATTGTTTTAATTCATGCTCAAGGTGCTGACGCCCACTCAAATTGGTATGAATGGTTAGAACAATCATTAAGACTAGAAGGATATCATTCAGATATCGTTAATATCCAACATGACTTACCAGTCAATATGGAAGAATGGTTAAAGCAGTTAAATGAGCAAATTGAAATTTCACAATATGAAACATATTTCGTAACACATGGCTTCGGTACGCTTGCGGGGCTGAAATATTTAGAACAACATCCAGATATTCGTATTGAAGGGTTCTTCAGTATTGCAGGGTTTGGTCCGAATGCTGAAGGTGTAAATCCTGATTTACATGTTCCGGATGTTACATTAGACATTGAAGACTTAAAATCACGTATTGACTATTTCTATGGTATCGCATCTAAAAATGATTCGAATGTTCCATATCAAGATACAGAGCGTTTAGTTCAAGCTTTTGATGGTGATATGAAGGTTATTGATGAAGCGGGTCATTTTACGACTGAGGATGGTTATGATACTTTCCTCGCATTAAAGAATAATATGATTAAACGCATGGCTAATTAAATCATTGATAAAAAAGGTCTCTCTGACGTATTTACTCGTTCAGAGAGACCTTTTCATTTTATATTAAGTAATGCTTAACATACGATCTAAGCTTTCTTTCGCATATTTTGCTGTTTCAGCATCAACTTTGATGATGTTATCACGGTTGCCATCTAAAATTTTATCTAAACACCAAGCTAGGTGAGGAAGGTCAATACGGTTCATAGTCAAACATGAACACATTAATGGGTTTAATGAATCAATCGTGATGTCTGTGTAAGTATCTTTTAAACGATTCACTAAATTCATTTCAGTTCCGATTAACCAACGAGAACCTTTTGGTGCGTTTTTGATAGTTTCAATAATGTAGCGTGTTGAGCCTGCATAATCAGCAGCTTGTACCACTTCGAATTCACATTCAGGGTGTACAATCACATTGATTTCAGGATCACGTTCACGTGCTAAATCGATATGTGCTTTATGGAATTTCTCATGTACAGAACAATGACCTTTCCATAAAACAATACGTAAATCTTCAAGTTTGCCTTCATAAACAAGTTCTTTAGCAATTGGATCCCATACTGCCATTTGTTCAAGTGGAATGCCTAAATCATATGCTGTATTACGTCCTAAGTGTTGGTCAGGTAAGAATAAAATAACTTTACCTTGTTTCAATGCCCAATCCACTACTGATTTTGCGTTACCGCTAGTTACACATGAACCACCGTGTTCGCCAACGAACTTTTTAATCGCTGCAGTAGAATTGACATAAGTTAATGGCAAGATATCTAAGTTGAATTCTTGTGTTAAAACATCATAGCCATGTAAAGCTTGTGTGATATTTGCCATGTCTGCCATAGAACAACCAGCAGATAAATCTGGTAGATAAATGTCTTGGTGGTCGTCTGTTAAGATGTCTGCTGTTTCTGCCATAAAGTGTACACCGTTAAATACGAAGTATTCAGCAGCAGTATTTTCTTTACAGATACGAGCAAGTTCTAATGAATCACCCGTAATATCGGCAAATTGAACGACCTCATCTTTTTGATAATGATGTGTCGGCATGAATAAGCGATCACCTAATTCATCTTTAATAGATTGAATATGTTGTTCTAACTCCTCAGTTGACATTTTAAGATACTTTTCAGGAATTTCCTTTGATACAGATAACATTGGGTTAAACATTTAAATCACAACCTTTGCAGAAATATCGAGCGCGTTTTGCGCATAAAATAGAGCACCCATTGAAATGAAATCTACGCCAGTTTCAGCGTACGCAACGACATTTGTTTCGTTAATATTACCAGAAGCTTCAGTTTGAATATGTTGAGGAACTGCTTTAAGATGTTCAGCAATCCATTCTGGTGTTTGGTTATCAAACATAATGATGTCTACATCTTGATTGATTGCTGTGTTAAGCATCTCTTCATTTTCAATTTCTACTTCAATTTTATCCATTGGACCTACAACTTTTTTAGCGTTTTGAATCGCAATTTCCATTGATTCAGAGAAAGCGATATGGTTATCTTTCAACATCAATCCATCATTTAAAGAACGACGATGGTTCAAACCACCTCCAACAGTCACCGCAAATTTCTCAAAGATACCTAAGCCTGGTGTTGTTTTTCTTGTATCAACAATGCGCGTAGAAGTATGCGCAATTTTTTCTGCGATACGATGTGTTTGTGTGGCAATACCTGACATACGTTGAATTAAGTTCAGAACAATACGTTCCATAGTAAGTAATACGTAAACAGGACCTGTAATTTCAGCGATGATATCACCAGGTTTGACTGTCTCACCATCTTTGATTTTTTGGTCGATATCGATGTGACTCTTTAATAACTTGAATCCTTCTTTGATAATAGTTTCGCCGCAAAAGATACCGTTATCTTTTGATTTTAAGTACATTGTACCTTGTTGTGTCTGATCAAAGATGTGTGTTGCTAAATCACCATATTGATTATCTTCAATGTAATATTGAGTGATTTTCTCTCTGACGAGTAGTGGATTTAACATGTTCCATGCCTCCTGAATTGATTTCAATAAGTTCAAATTGTAATTGCTTATCTTGATGTGGATAATCAAGTCTGTAATGTACGCCTCTTGATTCTTGACGAGCAAGCGCTGCTGTACAGACGATTTGTAGTAATTTGACAGTACAATAACGTTGCCATTTTGCTTTATCGACATATTCTGTTTCAGATGTTTCGAATAATGTCTGTTCAATTTCTTTCAAATAGTTTTGCATTTTAATTCCTTTACGTTCCACACCTAAAATGTCAAAACTTTTTTGTTGTAATTGTGCAGCTCTATCAGCTGAGATAGAAGGTATTTTAAATACTGGATTAAAATGACTATGACTGACAGGTTGTAAAGTTTGATTTAACTTCTCGGCACATAAAGCACCCATAACTAAACCTTCTAATAATGAATTACTGGCTAAGCGGTTGGCACCATGAAAGTTTGTACAAGCCGCTTCTCCAATCGCATACACGCCTTCAAGACTTGTTGTTCCATCAATCTCTGATTTAATACCGCCGACGGTATAGTGTGCGCCTGGTGTAACAGGGATATGTTGTTTGGCAATCGCTTCAGGATAATGTGCTTGAACAGCTTTGTAAATAGTAGGGAAACGCTCTGCAAAATTCGAAATCGCACTAATATCTAAAAAGACTTGGTGACCTTCTTGTTGTTGATGATAGATTGCACGACTAGTCACATCACGTGGAGCCAAGCTTTTCATCGGATGTATTTTATCCATAAACGGAATGTCTTGTTCATTGACTAGCACACCACCGTCACCTCTAACAGCTTCAGACACTAAACTATAGGCATGTTCAGGTTCACCTAATAAAGTAGGGTGGAATTGAATCATTTCCATACTTTCTAAAGCGATGTCATGACGTAATGCGACCACACATCCTGATGCAATGGTATGTGGTATATTAGAGTTAGTAGGGAAGAGGTTGTTAATACCTCCTGTTGCGAACACGACACTATCTGCTTCAATGATTTGTTGTTCGTCAGTACTATCTAAAACAAGTACGCCACAGACTTGATGTTCATGGTTATAAATTAAATCAATGACTTCTGTTGATTCCATTATGGATAAGTGTGGATGAGAAAGATGTTCTACCATATGTTGTGCGATATACTTACCAGTTTGATCACCGCCAGCATGCAAAATTCTTGCAGCTGAGTGTGCGCCTTCCATTGCGTAATCTAAATGATGTGTGACTGGGTTTGAATCGAATGGGACACCTTCATCTACGAGTGCTTGAATCAAAGGATAGCTTTTCGTAATGACTTCTTGGATTACATTAAAATCTCCCATTTCAGCTCCGGCTTCATAAGTATCTTGGCTATGGCTGATTGCTTCATCTTCTTCTCTTTTTGAAAAACATATGCCACCTTGGGCAAAATTACTGTTGTTTTCAGCAAGCTTGTCCTTAGTGATACAAATCACTTCGATATCATCTTGTAATTGACGAACAAACGAGAGTGCAGCAATTCCGCTCCCAACGACAATGACACGTTTCATGTTTACACCTCTATTTACATTAATATATACAATTATGTTAACATATATGTATGCAATGATTTTGTCATAAAAGTAAGATAATTGCAAGTGGGGGAGAAAAGATATGATTTATTTAGATAATGCAGCGACAACACAACCATCAAAAGAAGCGCTGGCAATATATAATGAAGCACAACAAACGTTGTTTTTTAATAGTGAGAGTTTACATGTCGGTGGAGAAATGGCAAGAGAAGCTTTGAATTCTAGCCGACACTATATTCAAAAACATTTCAATACGGATAAAGAAGTTTTATTCTCAACAAGTGGATCACATGCAAACCAAATCGCAATTGATATTTATTTATCACAAGCACAAGAAGGAAAGGTTTTAGTTTCGCCTTATGAGCATCCTTCTATTTATGCAGCATTAGAACCATATAAAAAACAATTTGAAATCGTAGAAATGCCTTTAACAAACGAAGGTACAATCGACTTAGCAGCTTTAGAAGCACTAGTAGATGATGAGACAGTATTGATTATTGCACAACATGTGAATTCTGAAATTGGTTATATTCTACCAGTGCATGAAATTGCTGAATTCGCACAAGCATACAATATTCCATTTCATGTGGATGGTGTACAAGCTGTACAAAAGATTGAAGATAAAGCGATTCAAGCTTTTACTTCATATGCGTTCTCTGGGCATAAATTTAAAGGTACTAAAGGTGTAGGGGCATTGTTGATTGAACACAAGTCAGTGCGACCTACAAATATACATTACTTCCATGAAGAAGGTACACGTAATGGTACGTTAGATGTGCCTGGCATCTTAGCAATGACAAGAGCTTTATCATTAGATGCGCATTATGAGCATTTAACAAAGCTCCATCAATATGCGACTGAACGTGCTTTAGCATCTGGTTTTAGTGTATTAAGAAGTGATAAACAAGCACCTCATATTATTGGATTGTTAACACCACAGTTTGAAGGTCAATATATTATGCAATCTTTATCCAGCCGTAATATATGTATCTCAACTGGTACAGCATGCGGTCATGGTTTATTATTGAGTGAGGGTTTAATTGAGAAGATTAAACAAACAGAACATGAAGCGGATCAATATGTACGTATTTCATTTTCAAGCAATTCAACATTAGGTGAAATTGACACATGTTTTAATGAAATAGATAAGATATTAGAAGGAGTGGCTGCCCATGAGTCAAGCGGATCAGCGACGAACTGAAATCGTTGAACTCTTACAAAGTTCGACACGACCCATTAAAGGTTCAGAACTGAGTGAACGTTTTGGTGTCTCGCGACAAATTATCGTGAAAGATATCTCACACTTAAAAACGAAAGAATATGCGATCAGTTCAACAAGCAAGGGTTACTTTATGGACATTGAACCTCAAGGAAAAAGCTGTAAACGTGTGGTAATGTGCCAACATGATTATGATGAGATGGAAGAAGAATTAAAACTTATCGTTGAAAATGGCGCAATGATTGATGATGTTTCTGTTGAGCATCCCGTATATGGCAGTATCCGTGCTGAATTGATGATTGAAACTGAAGAAGATATTCAAGCGTTTGTAGAAGAAATGACACGCTTTAAAGGGACAATGTTAGCGAAATTAACAGATGGTATTCATCTGCATACATTATCTGCAGACACTGAAAAGATCTTAGATAATGCGATAGATGATTTGAATCGAAATGGCTTTCTCGCAGAAAGCGAAGAAATGGTTTAAATATAAAATTAATAATCAGTAACTTAAAACTTGAAGCATGATTCGCGTTTTAAGTTGCTGAATTTTTATTAAGAGGGGATATAAAATAACGCAATATCTACTGTAACCTTAAAGAAATTTACAAAAGGAAAGCTTAAGCATCACTGATTTGTAAATAAAAAGAGACCATTTGCACTCTAAATATAAAAATTTATAACAATTATATATTTATTACACTTATTTCTAACGAAAACTGGTTGACGCAAGATAGGGAAGTCGATATACTAGGTATTGTCTTGAAAAAAGAGATAACAAATTCGAAACAACTTTAACGTTTTGAAAATAAAATTCACAAATTGTTAAAAAAGGTTTGACATTGGTTAACAAATTGTGATATGATGAATAGGTAAGTCGCAAGATTAATAATATTACCGCGGGATGGAGCAGTTCGGTAGCTCGTCGGGCTCATAACCCGAAGGTCGGTGGTTCAAATCCGCCTCCCGCAAT
>NZ_KV820965.1:90842-167738 GCF_001815505.1 Staphylococcus sp. HMSC072B07
AGAGGGTCAGAGGTTCGAATCCTCTATGGCTCACTCTTGCACCCTTGTGATAAGGGTGCTTTTTTTATTGCATTTTTTCCTTTGCTATTTGAATTCAAGTATATAATTCAATTGTGTATGTATTTTTATTCTAAGCTAAAGGGGGATGTATGCTATAATTTATATGTATGAGCGCTGTAATAATCAATCATACAGCATTCATTGTAATTAGGTTACCGGAGGAGATGCTATGAATTTTGGCGGCATTTTTGAAAATTTCAATACGGTAAAGTTAATAACAAGTATTCTAGACTTGCTTATAGTCTGGTATGTGATTTATCTGTTAATCACAGTATTCAAAGGTACTAAAGCAATCCAACTACTCAAAGGTATCATTGTTATTGTAATTGGTCGTTGGGTCAGTGCTGCTTTAGACTTGACTACTACTGCAAGATTGTTTGATATGGTTATCCAATGGGGGTTCTTAGCTATCATTGTGATCTTCCAACCAGAAATCAGACGTGCACTTGAGCAGTTAGGTAGAGGTAACCTGTTTAAACGCTATGTTGCTAATTCATCAGCAGATCAAGAGAAATTGATTAAAGCAGTTGGCGGAGCAGTACAATACATGGCCAAACGAAGAATTGGTGCTTTAATTGTGTTTGAGAAAAAGACAGGTCTTCAAGATTACATTGAGACAGGTATACCAATGGATTCTGATATTTCACAAGAGCTTTTGACGAATGTCTTTATTCCTAATACACCGTTGCATGATGGTGCAATGATTATTCAAGGAACAAAGATTGCAAGTGCTGCTTGTTATTTACCACTTTCTGATAGTTCTAAGATTTCAAAGAGTTTAGGAACAAGACACCGTGCTGCAGTAGGTATCTCAGAAGTTTCTGATGCATTTACCGCAGTGGTATCTGAAGAAACTGGTTCTATTTCTGTGACGTTTGATGGAAAATTACGTAAAGACATCTCACTAGAAGTCTTTGAAGAATTATTAGCTGAACATTGGTTTGATACAAGACTTCCAAAGAAAGGCGTGAAGTAGAATGTTTGAGAGCAAATGGGGTTTAAGATTTGTAGCATTTGTCTTAGCATTAGCTTTCTTTTTAACAGTGAACAATGTCTTTGGAGATATCTTTGGAACATCTAAACTATCACAAACTTCAACACGCACAATTTCGAATGTACCTGTAGAAGCTACATATAACAGTAAAAATTTATACGCTTCAGGCATACCTGACAGCGTAGACGTTCAAATTAAAGGTACGCAATCCAAAGTGTTGAAAGCAGAACAATCAGATGACATTAAAGTCGAATTAGATCTAACTAAAACATCATTAGGTCGTCACAAAGTTGATTACGTTATTAAAGGTTTGGATAATGAAGTAGAGGGTACTGTTAATCCTAAACAAGCGACTGTTAATCTTGAGAAGAAAGTAACAAAGATGATGACAGTAACGCCTGATGTGAGTGAATCGTACATCAATTCTAACTATCAAATCAAAAATCAAACTGTGACACCAAAGAAAGTTAAAGTGATAGGTGGACAACATCAAGTAGATAGTATTGCTTACTTAAAAGCAACATTCAAAAATGATACAGATATCAACGACGATACAACAGATGTCGGTGAAATTGTAGCTTTTGATAAAAACTTGAAGAAACTTGATGTGATTACAAAACCAAGCACTGTTAATATTACTGTAGAGTTAGAACCTTACAGCAAGAAAGTAGATATTAAAAAGAAAGTTATCGGTAAATCAAATTCTAAGTTAAATGCTGATAATGTTAATTTGTCTAAACAACAAATTGAAATTTTTGGAAATAGAGATGAGTTAAGTGATATCCATAGTGTAACAGCAGTAGTTGATTTAGCAGACTTCGAAAATTCAGATGAAGCTGCTGTGAAGATGGAATTACCTAACAAAGTTAAAGATGCTGATGCGGGCGATATCAAAGCTACTATATCAGCGAAATAAATTAAGCATTAAAGGAGAATTTTGAAATGGGCAAATATTTTGGGACAGACGGAGTCAGAGGTGTAGCAAACGAAGAATTAACTCCAGAGCTGGCTTTTAAACTAGGTAGATACGGCGGTTATGTTTTAGCGCACAATGAAGACAAGAAGCATCCACAAGTCCTTGTAGGACGTGATACACGTGTTTCTGGGGAAATGTTGGAATTTGCGTTAATCGCAGGTTTAATTTCTATCGGTGCTGAAGTAATGCGATTAGGCGTTATTTCTACACCAGGTGTAGCATACTTAACAAAAGAAATGGATGCTGAATTAGGTGTTATGATTTCAGCTTCTCATAATCCAGTGGCAGATAACGGAATTAAATTCTTCGGCTCAGACGGCTTTAAATTATCTGATGATCAAGAACAAGAAATTGAAGCATTATTAGACGAAGAAAATCCTGACTTACCACGTCCAATCGGAAATGATATTGTTCAGTATTCGGACTACTTCGAAGGTACTCAAAAATACTTAAGCTATATAAAATCAACTGTCGATGTTAATTTTGAAGGTTTAAAAATTGCGTTAGATGGCGCAAATGGTTCAACATCACAACTTGCACCATTCTTATTCGGTGATTTAGAAGCTGATACAGAAGTTATTGGTTGCAGCCCAGACGGCTACAATATCAATGACGGTGTCGGATCAACGCATCCAGAAGCTTTAGCGCAAACAGTTGTGGAAACTGAAAGCGACTTTGGTTTAGCTTTTGATGGAGATGGAGACCGTTTAATTGCTGTTGATGAAAAAGGTAACATTGTTGATGGTGACCAAATCATGTTCATTATTGGTCAAGAAATGTCTAAAAACCAAGAATTGAACGACAACATGATTGTTTCTACTGTTATGAGTAACTTAGGTTTCTACAAAGCATTAGAAGCAGAAGGCATCAAATCTAATAAAACTAAAGTTGGCGACCGTTATGTAGTAGAAGAAATGCGTAGAGGTAATTACAACCTTGGTGGTGAACAATCAGGCCACATCGTAATGATGGACTACAATACTACAGGTGATGGTTTATTAACAGGTGTACAATTAGCAGCTGTTGTGAAATTAACAGGTAAACCATTAAGCGAACTTGCTGAACAAATGAAAAAATACCCACAATCATTAATTAACGTACGTGTAACAGATAAATATGCAGTGACTGATAATGCTGATGTTAAAGCAGAAATGGACCGCGTAGAAGCTGACATGAACGGTGAAGGACGCATTTTAGTACGTCCTTCAGGTACAGAGCCATTAGTACGTGTCATGGTAGAAGCTGCAACAGATGAAAAAGCTGAAAGCTATGCACAACAAATCGCAGATGTAGTTAAAGAAAAAATGGGTTTAAATGAATAATTAACTTTGAAGAACTGAGACTGGTAAGAAAGTCTCAGTTTTTTTGATTTGTGGTATAAAAATAGACTGAAGCTGTTTAAAATAGCTTCAGTCTAAATCTATATTTATTAAAGTTCTAGATAAACATCATTGATTTCTTCCGCAAGTGGTTCATTAATTTGTGCATATTCTTCTAAGAAATCCATTGCTCCATGCTTCTCAATGTATTCATCTTTCTTAACTGTCTCTTCATCATTTTTATCATGATATTTAAGCAAGTAAGCAGCTGCTTGAACTAAACCTTGATGTTCTAAGTCTTTATCATAAAGATAAGCAAGCGGCTTAATTATACGATCTTTAGGACCAATTTTACGTAAAGTACCTCTACCAACTCTTGTTACATCATCTGAAAGATATGGATTTTTGAAACGATTGATTATTTTTTCTACATAAGCTCGTTGTTCATCTTGAGAGAATCCAAATACTTCAGTAATATATTGGCTTGTTTCACTCAATACTTGACGTAGGCCTTCTTCAATATTACGGTCTTCTACAGCTTCTAGTACTGTTTGATAGCCATGATATTGACCGGCATAAGCTAAATAAGCGTGACCAGTATTAACTGTCATTAATTTACGTTCAATATATGGTGTTAAATCGTCAACATATTTAATGTGTTCTAACTCTTTACCATACCAAGCATCTTTTTCAACAACCCATTCAAAGAAAGGTTCAACTAACACATCTAAAATATTATCTTGTGTTTGTTTTGGAACAATACGATCCACTGCTGAATTAGCGAAATGAATTTCATCTGAAAGAGGACCTGTAATTGAAAGTACTGCAGATTTTAATGTATCTGTTGCCATAATTGCATTTTCACAGGCAACTACATTTACAGGTTTTGTTCTTTCTTGAAGTGCAGGTGCAATGGATTTTGCGATAATCGGTAACAGATTAACACCTACAGCTGTAGTAATAATATCCGCTTCTAATAAGGCATCATGTAATTTTTGTGGATTATCTTTTGAGTTAATTGCATCAACGCCATTAATTGTCGAAGTTGTTTTATCTTCGTCTGCAAGAATAACTTGGTATGCTTGGTCTTGATTTAATGCATCTACAATCTCAGCGTTAACATCTGAGAAAGTGACATCTACATTGTTTTCAGATAAGATTTGGCCGATAAATCCTCGACCAATATTACCTGCACCAAAATGTACTGCTTTCATTATGCATCAGCCTCCTCAAAGACAGCTTTAATTTCTTCAGCACTTTGTGCATTTAAAATACGTTCAACATTTTCTTCTTCGCTGAAAGTAATTGCGATTTTAGATAATAAATCTAAATGCTCGCCATCTTTACCGGCAATACCAACGATGACTTTAGCAGTTTCGTCTCCCCATTGAACACCGTCAGGTACTTGTAGTAATGTAAGTCCTGATTGCAATACTGCATTTTTTGCTTCTTCTGTACCATGAGGAATCGCTAAACCATTACCCATGTAAGTAGAAACAACTTCTTCTCTATCTTTCATCGCTTGAATATAAGAATCAGTTACAGCACCAGCGTCTATTAAAGCTTGTCCAGCTTTTTCAATAGCTTCTTCTTGGTTCTTGAAAGATTGATTTAAAAAGATATTTTCATTACTGAATAGTTCTGACATAAATAATCACTCCGTTAATAAAATTTGTTTTGTTTCTCTAATAAAAGACTTCTTCATCTCATCTATAATTTCGTTAGGATTTTGCATTAATTCATCAATTCGATGTAAATTACATGTAATTACTTCTGAAATGGCACTAACGATAGGTGAGGATGGGCTATCTTCTGGTAAAAACATGCTGATTAAATAATTGATGGTATGTTCTTGATTTTGTTCAACGATAGTTAATGGTTGTTTTAACCTTGTAATCATTACCATTGGCTTTACAATCAGCGCATGTTTAAGATGTGGTAGTCCTATAGGATAGGGAGCTAATGTAATGCTTCTATCCTCTGCATATGTTTTTAATACTTGTTTAAATTGTGATTTGCTTAGAATACTTTTATGTTTAGCTAATCGTTTCGCTAAATAATCTTGCCAATTTGTGATTGTTGCATCTTCAACATAAATATTTTCAATCACATCCAAATACCTTTGAATGGTCTCAATAATCTGATCCTGATTTAAAGATGAAATTTCGCTTGATGAACTAGAAGTCACTCTGTTTTCGTTTGCTTGTGTGTTCAAGTAGTTAGAAACATATTTGATATCTGCATCCGGTAATAATGGATTGACTTGAATATAATGTTCATTAATATCTAATGCTAAAGTAGAAATAATACCATCATAAGCATTGAGATTTAATTGTTTTAAATCACTTAATGATGCTTGCTTAGTTTGTGTAATTTCTGGAAAAGTTTGTTGTAAGCGTGTGGCTAGCACACGACTGGTACCTATACCAGAACTACATACAACTAACACATGATAATCTGGTAGACTATTAGCTTTTAGTGAACCCCCAAAATGCAAAACAACAAAAGCAATTTCACTATCTGGAAAGTAAAGCTCAGGCCAAATCTTCGATAAACTATTTGAGACACTGTTATAAAGTTTTGGATATTTATTTTTAATCATCTCTGTCAGAGGATTATGTGTTTCAATATTAGCGTTTAAACGGTTCATCGCAGGTATTAAATGTAATTTTAACCCCGCAACTAAATTCGATTTATTTACAAATGAATATTGAGAACTTTCTTCTACCAGGTGAATCAATTGTTGGATTTTGTAATTGTTATCTAACAGTTCTTCAGATTGATAGTCTTCGTGTTTTCTTTTAGCACCGCGTAAATGTATCGTAATAAAAGTGATTTCTGCTTTGTTGAAAGTTACGTCATAAATGTGTGATAGTTGTTTAGTTAATGAGGAAGCAATGTTATATTCCTCTGTATCTTTGACTGATTGATAAATCGTTTCGTCAATAGAAACATTTTCACCGTGTTTAATGCGGTCAATGCTCAATACAATATGAACAGTCAGCGTTAAATAACTCGCTTCTGTCAATGTATAGGGTAGAGCACTAAGGTAATCCATTAATACACGCTCAACTTGGAAAATATGATCAAGTTCTACCATTGAAAGTTGAGAAGTGTTTAATGATTGATATACAAAGTGATTTTCTATGACCGAGTAAACACTGGTGCTATTTAAATTTTCAACCATAAGATGACTCAACATCTCGCGTTTCTTTGCTTCTGAACCATTTAAGCTGACACCAGCACCTCGTCGTCGTTCTAATTCGAGTTGGTATTCTGATGCATCTTGTTCTAATTCATCGAGCAACTTTGTCAACGTAGTCTGAGCAACACCAATTTCATGTGCTAAACTATATTGCTTTATAGGTTCTCTACTTTGTATCAATGCATATAAAATAATGGTTTTTTGTTCAGCAGTTGTCAGGTCTAAAGCAGCAATGTTGCTAAGCTCTGTTTGGAGTTTAACAATTGCTGCTTGTGAACCTTCTAACTGGATACCTTTATTGGGAATTCTATCGATTTGTAAATTTAGTTCAGACAAATCTTGTTCTAAAATTTTAAGTTCACGGTGTATCGTACGTGATGAAACGGCGAGTTGTTGTGCAATATCATAAATAGTCATATATTGGCCGTGCGATTTAATGAGTAACTCTAAGATTGCTTTTTCTCTGTTGCTTAACAACATAGGCCTCACCTGCATTCCTTTTTAAAGAAGTTCTAATCTATTGTTGGTCTTCTTTAAGGTTATTAATCAATTCTTCATATTTAGGCGAGTTCAAGAAATTATCCACCGAAATATGAACAGCATTGGGTGCTTGTTTGATAGCACGGTCTGTCAATTTATTTTGCGTAATTACAAGTTGTGCATCACTTGGTAATTGGTTGATCGCTGTGTTAGTGACCTTGATATGATCAAGACCAGCTTTCTTGAACTTGTTACGTAACATGCTGGCACCCATAGCACTAGAACCCATACCTGCATCACATGCGAAAATAACATGATTAATATTGTCATAGTTATGAGCATCAACATCTTCAGTGTTGTATTGTTCAGTCAAGTCTTCTTGGCTGTTTGTTGCTGAAGCAGTTGTAGTTGAACCATTTTGGTCTTCTTTCAAGTTATTAATCAATTCTTCATATTTAGGCGAGTTCAAGAAGTTCTCTACTGAAATATGAATCGCATCAGGTACTTGCTTGATAGCGCGATCTGTTAATTTTTTCTGAGTAATAACAAGTTCTGCATCGCTTGGTAATTGATTAATCGCTGTGTTAGTCACTTCAATGTTTTCAAGACCAGCTTTCTTGAACTTGTTTCTTAACATGCTGGCACCCATAGCACTAGAACCCATGCCTGCGTCACAAGCAAAAATGACATGTTGAACATTATTGTAATTGTGTGCGTCGACATCTTCAGTGTTGTATTTGTCTAAAAGGGCATCACCATCAACTTGTGAAGTTGAAGCGGCTTGTGTCTGCTCATCAGATTTGCTTTCTGCATTACCACTTAATTTAGATGCAACACTTGATTTTTTACCTTTAGTAGCTTCCATTTTAGCTGTAGCGTCTGCAAGATCTTGTTTAGGGTCTTTCGTAAATTTCAAGATTAAAGCAGAAACCACGAATGAAACAAGTGCTGCTAAAAGTACACCAATAATCATGCTTAAGAATTCACCTTTAGGTGCGTTGATAATATAAACAATGATTGATCCTGGTGAAGCAGGTGTTTTAAATCCAAAGTCTAATAATGAATAAGTTGCTACACCTGTCATACCGCCTAAAATAACTGCTACGAATAAGAAAGGTCTCATCAATACGTATGGGAAGTAAATTTCATGAATCCCACCAAAGAATTGAATGATACCAGCACCATAAGATGTTGCTTTGGCAGTACCTTTACCAAAAATCATGTATGCGAGAAGGACACCAATACCTGGTCCAGGGTTAGATTCAATTGTATATAAAATAGATTGACCTACATGTGAAGCTTGGTCTGCACCAAGTGGTGTGAAGACACCATGGTTGATTGCGTTATTTAAGAACACAATTTTTGCTGGTTCAACAATAATGCTGACTAACGGCAATAAATGTGCATGTACTAATGCTTCTACACCAACAGATAAAAGATGCATAATTAACTTCATAATAGGTGCTAAAATCTTAAAACCGAAAATAGTCATGATGAAACCTAAAATACCAGCAGAGAAATTATTGAATAACATCTCGAATCCTTGTGGTGTTCTAGGTTGGATGAATTCATCTGTTTTCTTCATAAGCCAACCAACAAGCGGCCCCATAATCATTGCGCCGAGTAACATTGGTGTATCAGGCAGTGCAACAATAACCCCCATCGTTGCAGTAGCTGCGATAATACCACCGCGTAAATCATGAATCAGACGTCCACCGCTGAAAGCAATTAGTAATGGAATCAGATAAGTAATCATTGGTCCTGCTAATTCAGCTAAATCTTTGTTAGGTAACCAACCATTATCAATGAAGATCGCTGCAATAAAGCCCCACGCGATAAATGCACCGATATTTGGCATAATCATACTGCTCAGAAATGAGCCGAATGCTTGGACCTTACGTCCAATCCCTTTATTTTCCTGTGAATTTGACATTGTCATCCACCTCTCTTAATAACTTTGATATAGCTCAATTTTAAGACTGACATGGATGCGGTTACAATCTAATCTAAATGGTACTTTGTCACAGAGATAATGACATTTATAAAATAGCCTATATATAATAGTAGAAACATAATTTGAAATAGAAAAAATTGCGGTTAGCAAAAAACTTTAGAGTGTAAGCGGATACAGGTTGTGAAAATAGTTGCATTTATAAAATCACTCATTGTAAAATACTTATATTACGTGTAAAAGGGGGATAGACAGGTTAAACCATAATTATAGCGCCCGTACAATGACAAGCTGGAATTTGCGTAGATTTATATCTTAGAGCAGAAGATGTAATAGCAAGCATAGCTTTAAATTGTCGACGAGGAAGACAGTGATCGGATTATCGGCGGATGCTGTCTCGGATAAGGTCAGTCGTAAGTTTACAAGGTAAAACATTGAGGTGACTCGATGCACAAAGTTTGTAAACAGACCCAAGTTTATATTTTTAAACGGTACTCACACAAGGGGATTAGTACGTCTATTTTGTAGAGTTCAAGTGAGAAGAGACTCTATAAAGTGAATTTAGGCGGCATCAATTTATATTCGATACAAAAAAATTTAATATGAAACTGAAAGATTCCCCCGTGAAAAGGGTAACCGTTAGGAATGAAGAATACGGAGGAATTGAATTATGTGTGGAATTGTAGGATATATCGGATATGATAATGCGAAAGAAGTATTGTTAAAAGGCTTAGAGAAATTAGAGTACAGAGGTTATGACTCTGCAGGAATTGCACTTGTGAATGATGAAGGTACGACAGTATTTAAAGAAAAAGGTCGTATTGCAGATTTAAGAAATGTAGCTGACAACAGTGATGTAGATGGAACAGTAGGAATTGGTCATACACGTTGGGCGACACATGGTGTGCCGAACTATGAAAACTCTCATCCGCATCAATCAGCATCTAAACGCTTTACTTTAGTTCACAATGGTGTGATTGAAAACTATGAAGAGTTACGTGATCAGTACGTATCAGATGTGAATTTCTTATCTGAAACAGATACTGAAGTTATCGTACAATTAGTAGAACATTTCTCAAATGAAGGCTTATCTACTGAAGAAGCTTTCACTAAAGTCGTTAAATTACTACATGGTTCTTATGCCTTAGCATTATTAGACGAAGAAGACCACGATACAATCTACGTGGCGAAAAATAAATCACCATTATTAATCGGTGTTGGTGAAAAATTCAACGTTGTTGCATCAGATGCTTTAGCAATGTTGCAAGTAACAAATGAATATAAAGAAATTCACGATCATGAAATTGTTATTGTTAAACGCGATTCAGTTGAAATCAAAGATTTAGATGGCAATGTACAAGATCGTGAAACGTACACTGCTGAAATCGATGCGGCTGATGCTGAAAAAGGTGTTTATGATCATTACATGTTAAAAGAAATTCATGAACAACCTGCAGTTATGCGTCGTATTATTCAAGAATATCAAGATGACAACGGCGACTTGAAAATGGACAATGCGATTATCGATGAAGTCGCACAAGCTGACCGTATTTATATTATCGCAGCAGGTACAAGTTATCATGCAGGTTTAGTAGGTAAAGAATTTATCGAAAAATGGGCAGGTGTCCCAACAGAAGTACATGTCGCTTCTGAATTCGTATATAACACACCATTATTATCTAAAAAACCATTATTCATCTATATTTCACAATCAGGTGAAACAGCAGACAGCCGTGCTGTATTAGTTGAAATGAAAAAACGTGGTCATAAAGCATTAACAGTAACAAACGTACCTGGTTCAACACTTTCACGTGAAGCGGACCATACATTATTACTACATGCTGGACCAGAAATCGCTGTAGCTTCTACAAAAGCTTATACAGCACAAATTGCAGTACTTGCTATCTTGTCTCAAATTGTGGCTAAACGTCATGGCCAAGAAGAAACTGTAGACTTATTACAAGAACTTGCGAAAGTCGCAAATGCGATGGAAGCAATTGTAGACGATGCTGAATACATGGAACAAATTGCGAAAGATTTCTTAGCAACAACTCGTAATGCCTTCTTTATCGGTCGTACAATTGACTATAATGTCAGCTTAGAAGGCGCATTAAAATTAAAAGAAATTTCATATATTCAAGCAGAAGGATTTGCTGGCGGAGAATTAAAACACGGTACAATTGCTTTAATTGAAGATCAAACACCAGTGATTGCTTTAGCAACACAAGAGAATGTTAATCTATCAATTCGCGGTAACGTAAAAGAAGTTGCTGCACGTGGTGCGCATACTTGCATTATCTCAATGGATGGATTAAACAAAGCAGGAGACACTTATGTCATTCCTCAAGTAAATGAATTGTTAACACCACTTGTATCTGTGGTTCCATTACAATTGATTGCATACTATGCAGCATTACACCGTGATTTAGATGTGGATAAACCACGTAACTTAGCAAAATCAGTCACAGTAGAATAATTGATTATTAACGAAACTGTCATTCTCTTTGCAGAGTGGCAGTTTTTTTATTTGAAGAAAGTTGCGAAAACAGTCTGAAAATGCCATAATCAAGGCGATAACAACAACTTGGAGGAAAAGTAATGGATAATGTAAAAGCGATATTCTTAGATATGGATGGAACGATTTTACAAGAAAATAATAGAGTATCAGATAAAACAACAGAAACAATCAAACAATTACGTCAAAATGGATACAAAGTCTTTATTGCGACAGGACGTTCATTTGATGAAATTGAACATTTAACACCTGAAAACTTTGAAATTGATGGTGTTATCTCATCTAACGGTACAAGAGGAGACGCAGAGGGTGTCACTATTTTTGAACATAGTCTGACATATGAAGCAGTAACTGAAATTGTAGAAAGTGCTAAAGCACAACATATTTATTATGAAGTCTTTCCATTTAGCGGTAAGCGTATGATTTTAAAAGAAGACCGTGAATGGATTGAAGCAACTTGTGCAGGCGATACACCACCGAATAATGTAGGTATCAGTGAATGGAATTCTCGTAAGCATGCTTTAAATGGCAACGTGAACTGGGTAGATACATTACCGCAAATGCAATTTTCTAAAATTTATATGTTCACACCAGATTTAGAGAAAATCACGAAATTCAGAGAACATTTAATTGATGAACAGAAACAACTAGAAATCACAGTTTCCAACTCATCACGTTTTAATGCAGAAACAATGGCAGAAGGTATCGATAAAGGAACAGGTATTAAAGAAATGATTGAACACTTTAATATTCCTCAATCAGATACACTTGTAATTGGTGACAGTGATAACGACCGTTCTATGTTTGCTTTCGGTCATTATACAGTCGCAATGAAAAACGCACGCCCTGAAATTCAAGCACTGACAAAAGACGTCACTTCTTATACAAATGATGAAGATGGCGCAGCACGTTATTTAGAATCTAATCTTTTGAATCAATAAATAGAAAAAGCGTATGAAGGACTTGTTATAATTCCTTCATACGCTTTCTTATTGCTTATTTTTTAAATTCATCAGAACGTTCATCAATCTCTTTATTCTTTGATTGTAAGTGATCAAAAGTTGTATCTTGATAAACTTCTTTATCATTTTCTTTTGCAGTTTCTTTCGTTTCTGTTTCTTTAACAGGAGCTGTTGTTTCTTCTTGTTCTTTTTGTTCTGCTTTTGCTTGTTGTTTACGTTGTTGACGAGAAGGTGCACGGTGAGGTACAACCCCATCAGTCACTGTGCTGAAGAATGCGATAATCGCATTAACGTTTAAGTAATAAACGACAATTCGTACGATGATAATAATGACTAGTAAAACAACTGTTAAAACGCCTGCCACATTTTGTGAAATACTTTTTGTAGAGAATGCGACAAGTTGAGAAACAGGTGTTTCTAGAATAATAACAATTAAATCTAATACTACAAGTCCAAGTAATAGTTTGAACCATGAATGGTGACCATTTTTCATAGATTTAAATGCGTGTTTAACATCTTGGAATGCACCGGCCTGACGGTCTTTAAAGTATGCGACTGTATATGCAATCATGATGTATGTGAATGTCCAAATAAAGAATGATAATACAATCGCTAAAATAGTTAGCGCGATCAATTGAACAGCGATGTATACACCGACATGTTCCATAAAGTAACTTTGTCCGCTTCTCAACAACGCTCCGATACCTAAACTGAACAATTGAGTCAGTAAGTAACGAATCAGACTCAGTATCGCGATAAAGAGTAAAGTAAACAATGCTAATTTAACAGCTCTTAAATAGCTGCCTTTTTTAAATGCTTCTAAAGCATCAAGCAAGCTGACTTTTTCTTTATGGATACCTTTATAAATAATATTGATGGCACCTGCAGCCAGGTGATATCCAGCAAAAATAAAGAAAGCTAATGGTATGATAAGACTGATAATCACCGGTAATAAAATTTGCGGTGACATAGATTGATACATCATCGCCATAATAAACATCGAGATGCTCTGTGTTAACGGCTGTAATGTCAATCCAGTCAGTAATAGAAAGACAATAAATGTTAGAATACTAAAAAGAGCTATTTTAACATTTTGCGGTTTTGCGTTTTGTATTGCATGTTTATGAAATTTAAACAATGGCTTAGCACTCCTTTGATATGATATAAACACAATATCAAAAAAATGCTTGGTTTCAAATTAAAAAATCAAGATTATAAGCAAAATGTAATGTTTTGTTTCATTATAAACTTTAATGAGGGTGATAGTATGAAATTTGCAGTATTTACAGATGTCCACGGAAACATGGATGCATTGGCTACAGTCTTAAGAGACATTGATAGAAGAGGGGATATTGATCATATTTACAATTTAGGAGATATTATTGGAATCGGTCATAATACGAATGAAGTTTTAGGTATGGTCACTTCACGCGATGATATTACATCAATTGCAGGCAATCATGACGAAGCAATTATGTCAGTCATCAATCAAACACCATATCCAGAAGATTTAAAAGATAAGTTTTACGAACATCATCATTGGATTGCTGAACATTTAAACCCACAGTATTACGAGTATTTAAATCAATTACCGAGAACGTTTAACTTAGAAGTGGCCGGCCAAAAAGTATTAGGTATTCATTATGAAATTGAAAATATGATGTTAGAACAACCTATAGATAAAGTGCCGTTCAGTCCAATTGTTGAACCGACAGCATCGCATATGGCACATCTATTTAAAGATAAAGAAGCGGATTTGATTCTATTCGGCCATAATCATACGTTGCATCATTTTATTTATGAAGATGTTGCTTACTTTAATCCAGGTTCAGTAGGATTGAATCATGCACCTTATACAGTATATGGTATTGTGACTATTACACCTGAACAATTCAATATCGAACATGTCAGAGTAGCTTATGATAATACACGTTTCATTGATGGCTTCGAACAAAAAGATGTGCCAGGCCAACAATTGATATTTGATAAATTTATTCAATAGAGAACGCTTATTAACAAAAGACTAAAAAAACGACGTTTCAGTGATTGCTGAGACGTCGTTTTTAATATCATATAAATATTCATTTGAATGTTTTAAGGTGTCACGACATGTGAACATAATGTTTCGCGACTATGTTCATTTTGGTCAGACTCTAATTGAATCGTCATATGATGCACATTAAGTTCGTTTAATTGATGTTCAATACGTTTAAGCAATGCCTCGCACTCTTTGATAGATAATGTATCACTTACGACTGCATGACAACTGAATGCATTTAAATCATTAGAAATCGTCCAAATATGACAGTCATGCACATTTTGGATTTCTGTTTCAGCACGTACCGTTTCAACCACTTGATCAATATCGATATCTTTGGGTGTACCTTCCATCAAGATATTAAGTGAATCTTTGATTAAACCGTAACTGCTTTTAAGGAGTAATAAAGACACCAACATACTTGCAATAGGATCAGCGATAGTAAAATGGAAAGCCCAAATTAAGAATGCGGCAACAATCGCACCTAATGAACCAAGTAAATCACCTAAGACATGTAAGAATGCGCCGCGCATATTAATATTATGTTCCGTATCTCCGCCACGCAACAAAATCCAAGCCACTACAATGTTGACCACTAAACCAATGACACTGATGATAAACATTTCAGTAGAAAGGACTTCAGGAGGTGCTGCAAATCTTCGAATGGCTTCAATCATAATGCCGATACTGATAACGAGTAATAAAACACCATTAAATAAAGCAGCTAAGATTTCAAAACGTTTATAACCAAAGGTCATGTTCATGGTCGCATGACGTTCAGCATATTTAAATGCGAATAATGCTAAGCCAAGAGAAAAAGCATCACTAAGCATATGTACACCATCTGACAGCAAGGCTAAACTGTTCGCAAAAAATCCTCCGATTAATTCAACGACCATAAAGGATGCGATAATAATAAAAGAAAAAGCTAAAACACGTTTGTTGTCGGTATGCACATGATGATGGTGATGATGTGCATGTTCATGAGAATGATTCATAATAAAACTTCCTTTCTAATCAACCGGGTGCTCTGCATGATGGATGGCTTGTGAAAGCAGTGTAACTACGTGTTGATCATCAAGCATATAAATTTTAGATTGACCTTGTCGTTGATCTTTAACTAATTCAGCATGACGCAGTACCTTTAATTGATGCGATACATTTGATTGCGAAAGTTTGAGCGTATGGCTGATGTGACCTACACTGCAAGGTCCTTGTTCAAGTAAATGCATAATTCGGATACGGTTGGGTTCACTTAAGGCTTTGAAAATGTCCGTCACTTGTGCGAGTGTACGGCCGCTTAATTCTTGATGTGACATTACTTTCACTCCTCTTATTAATATATGAACATGTATTCATATATAATGTACATCGATTGTATGTATAAGTCAATATCAGAAAACAATGTCTGTTTTGGGTTAACAAATGAAGGGAACAGTCATACCATATAACTAATGAAAAGAGTTAAAACAGATAAGGAGTGAAGTCATTGAGTATTTTATTCTTAGGTGCCAATGGTGGTGTTGGCCATTATGCAGTAAAACAATTAAAAGAAGCAAACCAAGATGTAACAGCAGCTTATCGTAAAGAAGAACAAGTGAGTAAAGCAAAAGAAGAAGGTTATCAAGCAGAACTTGTAGATGTTGAAAATGATACGATTGATGATCTTACGGAGAAGTTTAAAGGCTTTGAACAAGTGGTCTTCTCTGTTGGTTCAGGTGGCAGTACTGGTGCAGATAAAACAATCATTGTTGATTTGGATGGTGCAGTTAAAGCTATTGAAGCAAGTAAACAAGCAGGCGTGAAACACTTTGTGATGGTTTCTACATTTGATTCTCGTCGTGAAGCGTTTGATAGTGTACCAGAACTAAAACCTTATACTATTGCGAAACATTATGCAGATAATCATTTACGTGATTCAGGTTTACATTATACGATTGTGCATCCTGGTGCTTTATTAGATGATCCAGGTACTGGCAAAGTAACGATTGTTGCTCAGTTAGAAGAAGCAGGCAGTGTGCCACGTGAAGACGTTGCATCTGTCATAGTAAATGTCTTGAGCGACAAAGCATATCAAGGTGGAGAATTCCAAGTCGTTAGTGGCGATGAAGCAATTGATACAGCGTTGACTCAATATTATCAAAACAAATAATCATGATTATAAAATTTGTTTAGGAAGGTCTTTGATGGCCTTCTTTTTTATATGTAATATAGTAAGTTTATGAAGGAATTTGTTATAATTAAGAAGATAAAACTATGGAGGTCAAAAGTCGATGAAAATTTCGAAAACAAAGATATATGAAAAAATTGCCGACATCTTGTTAGAACAAATTAAATCTGGTGAATATGCTGTCGGGGACAAATTGCCTTCCATTCAAGCGTTAGCAAAAGACTACGGTGTCAGTGTGGCATCTGTACGAGAAGCTTTTAATGCGTTACGTACAATCGGAGTCATTGAAATCAAACAAGGCTATGGGACGTTCGTGACTAAAAAAGAACCGGTGTTCTTTGATTTGAATGAATCAAGTTTGACGCGCAAACAAATTGAAGACTTATTAGAGTTACGAGAAGTTGTGGAACTTGCGACAGTACAAAAAGCTGCGACACACCGAACAGATGAAGATTTAGAAGCGTTATCTTCTGCATTGCAATTGATGCAGAAAGCAGTAGGTGATGGAACATCAGGTGAAGCGGCTGATTTAATGTTTCATTTAGCAATTGCCAGATCGGCACAAAATGAGATGTTATTTGATTTATTGAATAATATTTCTGATGTGATTCAAGAAACAATGAAAGAAACACGCAGAGTGTATTTATTTGATAAAGAGAAAGCATTACGCCGTTTATATGAAGAACATCAAAAGATATATCAAGCGATTGAACAACAAGATTCAGATAAAGCTGTTCAACAAATGAAATCACATTTAGCAGAAGTACGTGATACAATTCTAGAAAATATTCGCCAAAAATAAACATTAGGAACAAGTCTCATGAAATAGAGGCTTGTTTTTATTTTGCTTAAAAACTGTTCGCGAAATCAAAAAAGTTTGAACAAATTGTTAAACATCTGATGACTAGATGTTTAAATAGCGCTATAATGTACGAGTAATCGTTTCTATTCTTAATCTAAACAGTAATTGTTGTGGGGATGATTACTGCTGCTTTCATGATTAAGAATCTAGAAATCATTAAAAATTTAATAGGGCATATACGTTCACGTAACATGCGCGAGCGGGGAAAGGGTGTAAAATATGAAAGTCAGTTTATTCTCAACTTGTTTAGTTGAAGCTTTCCATACACGCATTGGTGTTGCGACAGTGGAATTGCTTGAAAGACTAGGCTGTGAAGTAGATTATCCGACAGCACAAGTATGCTGCGGACAACCAGCTTACAACTCAGGTTATTTTGATGATGCAAGACAATCAGCTAAACAAATGATTAAAGCATTTAAAGATTCAGATTATGTTGTCGCACCATCTGGTTCTTGTATTACTATGTTTAAACATTATCCAAGTTTATTTGAAAAGGATCCTGTAATGCATAAAGAAGCTATCGCATTGGCAGATAAATCTTATGAGCTTACTCAATTTATCGTTAATGTATTAGGTGTAACAGATGTTGGTGCATCATTAGAAGGTAAAGCAACAATTCATCCATCTTGTCATATCACACGTGTATTAGGCGTAGTGAATGAACCGAAAGAACTATTAAGTCATGTGAAAGGGTTAGAATTAGTAGAATTACCTCAGTATTATAACTGCTGCGGTTTCGGTGGTACATTCGCTGTAAAAATGGCTGATGTCTCTAGTGAAATGGTTGATGAAAAAGCACATTGCGTTGATGAAACAGGGGCTGATTACTTAATCGGTGCTGATGCCAGCTGTTTAATGAATATCGAAGGACGTTTAAAACGTATCAATAGTAAAGTAAAAGTACTTCATATTGCGGAAGTGTTGAATCATCAACTTGAAGGGGCGGTGCATTAAGATGGGTATGCGTATCGGAGAAAAAACATTCAAAGAAGCCTTCAAAGTTGAGAAACAAAATAAATTCATGCGTGGTGCGGTAAGTTCTGCACAAGATGGCTTAAGAGTTAAAAAATTAAAAGCACAAGAAGAACTTGGCAACTGGGAAGAATGGCGTCAACTTTCTGCAGAAATTCGTCAACATACATTAGAAAACTTAGATTATTATTTGAATCAGTTATCTGAAAATGTTGCGAAACTTGGTGGTCATGTATACTTCGCAGAAACAAAAGAAGAAGCTTCTAACTATATTGCTGAAGTAGTTAAAAAGAAAAATGCTAAAAAAATCGTGAAGTCAAAATCCATGGTTACTGAAGAAATCAATATGAATCATGTCCTACAAGATACAGGGGCTGAAGTTGTTGAAACTGACTTAGGTGAATATTTACTACAAATTGATGAAGAAGATCCACCATCACACATCGTTGCACCTGCATTGCATAAAAACCGCGGTCAAATTCGTCGTGTGTTACATGCGAAAGAAGGCTATGAAGGTACTGATGATCCGACAGAAATGGCACGCTTTGTACGTAAAATTATGCGTGAAAAATTCTTAGCTGCAGAAGTCGGTATTACAGGATGTAACTTTGCGGTTGCTGATAGTGGCAGCTTCTGCTTAGTTACCAATGAAGGTAATGCACGTATGTCTACAACTGTACCTAAAACACAAATCACAGTTATGGGTATGGAACGTATCGTACCATCATTTAAAGAAATGGAAGTATTAGTCGGTATGTTATCTCGTAGTGCAGTAGGTCAAAAATTACCAAGTTACGTCACTACATTAACAGGTCCTCGTGGTGAAGGTGAAATCGACGGACCAGAAGAATTCCATTTAGTTATCGTAGATAATGGACGTTCAACAATTTTAGGTACACAATTCCAAGAAATCTTACAATGTATCCGTTGTGGTGCATGTATGAACGTATGTCCAGTGTACCGTCATTCAGGCGGCCACAGTTATGGTTCTATTTATCCAGGACCAGTCGGTGCAGTTTTATCACCATTACTCGGCGGTTATGAAGAATATGGTCAATTACCATATGCATCATCACTATGTGCCGCATGTTCTGAAGCATGTCCAGTTAAAATTCCGCTTCACGACTTACTCTTAAAACACCGTCAAGTCGAAGCAGAAGAACTTAAAAAATCAGCATTAGGTGAACGTCTGGTTATGAAAGGTTTCGGTATCGGTACAACTAAACCGCATCTTTTCCAATATAGTATCAAAATGGCAGGACCAGCCCTCAAACCGTTTGCGAATAAAGACGGTTGGGTTGAAAAAGGTCCAAAACCATTACACGCTTGGACACAATCCAGAGATTTCCCAACACCTGAAAAAGAACGTTTCAATCACTGGATGAAAGAACATTTGAAACAGAAAGAGGGTAATCACTAATGACTGGTTCAGTTTCTAATAAAGACAAATTCCTAGCAAATATTCAAAACGCCTTAGAACGTAAAACACCAGAGAAAGTCATCAAACCTGAATGGTCAGTTCAACCACAATACAAAACTTTATCTGACTTATCACAAGATGAATTAGTCGACCACTTAGAACAAGAATGTAAAAACATTCATACTGCATTTGTGAAAACAACTACAGCACAATTGAATGAAACATTGAAAGAAACAATTGAACAGTTTGGCGGCAACCCAGTTGTACGTTTTGATGATCCACGCTTTGATCAATACCACATTGATTTAAGCGCATTTGAAACAACAGTGTGGGATGAAGCGCGTCCTGATGAAAGTAAAGCAGCAGCGCAAACTGCACAAGTGGGTATTACTTTCAGTGATTATTGTTTAAGTGAAAGCGGCACAATCGTGCTATTCTCAGGCAAAGGACGCGGTCGTGCAGTAAGTTTAATGCCTGAAACTTATATTGCGATTATTCCTAAATCGAATATTGTTCCAAGATTTACTCAAGCAGCAGACGGCTTATTCGATAAAAACCAAGAAGATGCACGTTTCCCATCATGTGTAAACTTCATTACTGGTCCATCTAACTCAGCTGATATCGAAATGAATTTAGTTGTGGGTGTACATGGTCCAGTGAAAGCGGCTTATATTGTTGTAGAAGATATCTAGAAACCATAAATTAATTATATAAAAATGCATAAATCCCCGAACCATACAATTAACAGTATGACTCGGGGATTTCTCTGTATTTAAAAAGACCTAAGCTTTTCCAGGGCTTAGGTCCTTATGCAAATTTTTTATCAGTGTGAGCTGCATCAGCAACCCGTTCGATATTAATCATTTTTATTACCTTATGTAGCATATGTTAAGGTATTATTAACATACTTCTATTATAAAGGGTAACAGACAGCTAGCACAAGCAATAATTAACAGAAAATGTAGATTTAATAGAGAAAATGATAAAAAATATCAAAAGTATAAAAAAGAATGTGAAAAAAACATACATTGATTGAAATTTTGATGATTAAGTTTTGTAAAAAAATTATGGATACTACCACCCTGAACAAAATATTGTTATAATATGCTAGATAACGCTAACATGAATGAATCCATCAAGAAATCAGAGATAAAGATATCGATACATAGTAAGGTACGGTTTGAAAAAGTAGCGGAGGTGGACAGTTTCAATGCCATTGTTTTTAGACCCGATTTTTAAAGAAAGAATTTGGGGGAGTCACCATTTATCAAAATATGGTTATTCATTACCTGAATCAGATATTGGAGAAATATGGACGATTTCTGCGCACCCACATGGTGACAGTGTCATTTCAAATGGTCCATTTAAAGGCCAAACACTTAGCTATGTTTGGCAAACACATAAAGAATTATTTGGAGATTTTCCAAGTGCGCAATTTCCATTAATGGTTAAAATGATAGATGCACAAGAAGCATTGTCGGTACAAGTACATCCAGATACTGCTTATGCCTATGAGCATGAAGACGGTGATTTCGGTAAAAAGGAATGCTGGTACATTATTGAAGCGGATGAAGATGCTGAAATTATCTATGGTTTGAATACAGAGTCTAAAGATGACTTTGTAAAAGCTTTAGATCAAGGTGAACACCAGGATTTATTTAAACATATCCCAGTTCAAGCAGGTGACTTTTTCTTTGTACCTAATGGTATTGTCCATGCGATTGGTAAAGGATTAGTCGTGTATGAAGTAACACAAGCTTCTGATGTCACATATCGTATTTATGATTATGAACGTGTAGATGCACAAGGGCAGCCGCGTGATATGCATATCGATAAAGCCAAAGATGTCGTTGAAGTACGTGAAGATAGTCCGAATGTGATACCAGAATCAGAAATTATTGAAAATCATAAACGAACAACATACATTACACATGATGCCTTTACAGTCGTTAAATGGGAAATCACAGGAACATTAAATTATATGAAGCCAAGAGAGTTTTGTTTAGTCACAGTGTTACATGGCGAAGGCCAATTGATTACAGATGGTGATGTTTATGAAATTGCGTCAGGCAGCAGTTTTATACTGACATCTGAGGATTTAGATAACATCTTTGAAGGTGACTTAACAGTTATGATTACGTATGTTTAAAGAAACAGAGGTGTAACAGCATGCGCAAGTTTTTATATATCACTTTAATTTGCGGTATTTTATCAGGTGCAGGGGTCTTTATGAATTTCCCTAAGTATCCAAACTTGATGATTCCAGCTGCGTTTTCAATTTTAGGAATTCTATGTGTATTACTTACTATTCCAGATAAACAAACGAGCAACATGTTGAAGTTAGGCGGATTTTTAATTAATTTCATGCCGTTGATGGCAATTTTACTAATGCCGAGATAATGAGTTTGACTTGTATCAAAGAGAGGCATTTGATATAAATAGCTAGAATGAGATTTGCAATATAGGGTTGAAGCTAACAGCCGCGAAATGCGTATATTGCACTTAAATCAATATATTTATGAAGAAGGAGCAGTATCAAAATGAGTGAAGAAACAAACTATTTCTGGCTGAACTGTGGTTATAATCGTTGGAATCATAATGAACCTTTAGTAGGCCAGACGACATTGTTTGAATCAGGGGCACAATTCAATCCTACGCAAGGCTTTCGAGCATTTAAAAAAGCAAAACCAGGTGATAAAGTCATCTTTTATCAAGTTCAAACAGATGCTGGTTTGCTTGGAAGCGGTGAAATCATCAGTGTCCAAACAGGTGCACAACACAAAATCCGCGTACAATTTCGTTTAACTGAAGCTTTGAAACCATTAACTACAGATTACTTAAAACGCAGTGAACAGTTAGAATTTCGTATCAATAACATGAAAGAAACATTGTTCAATCAAATCGCTAAAGAAGAATTTGAATTAATTGAACAACTTGGTAAAGGGACTACACAAGTGCCGAGATACTTCTTCTTAGCTGAAACCAAAGACTTTGAACCGGGTGAAACGTATACATTATTTACACATACGTTCAACGGGATTAAACGTAACGGCTATCATTACTACACGCAACTTGAAATTGGCGATAAACTTGTTTTTTATAACCGTAATGCGGATCATTCTGTGGTAGGTTTAGGTGAAGTAACACAACATATTCGTGAGTTGCCGCCAATTCAAGGACGTACAAATAGTACTGCAATTGAAGTCCGCTATGATGAAGATATCAATCCGGTAAATTTAGCGACGTTAAATAAACATCCAAGATTAAAGAACTTATACTACTTACAAGAAAATGCCAAACAGGCCATCGCAAGTATGTCTCAAGCACAATTCGATGCGATTCTTGAAATGAGTCGCAATGATAGTGTGAAACCACAATTTGAAGCCATCAAAAAAGATGATGCTGTAGCACAAACAGAAGATGAAATTAAACCATTTATTTTATTAGTGATTCAAGATAAAGATCGTGCAGAAGGCTTAAAAGCTGCAGAGAATCTACTACAAAAAACCAATGCAAAACCTGTTATTACCACAGGACATCCTGACTTCTCTGAAGATATGTTGTATGGAAAGTATTTACCAAATGAAGCAGGAGCGCTTTATTACAGAGAAGGTTTCATTACAGAATTGATGCCGAGAACAGATCGCAGCTATTTAGTCATTGATAACTTCAATCGTATTGATCCAGATATTTTCCAAACGTATATCAATGTGTTAGAAGGCTATGAAGTGACATTGCCACGTTATAATCGAGATGGTTCTATGATCAGATGGTCACGTGATAAAGATTCTTTCTATCACTTTAATCCAAACTGGCATATCATCGGTGTCACATATGATGATTTAGAAACGATTAAACAAAAATACTCAGAACAATTCTTAAAATATGCACGAATTGTCAAAGTAAATCACGACTAATATAGATATGAGTCTTAGAGGGTTACGTCCCATCTAAGACTTTTTTTAATGAAAAATTAATGGTAATTCTAAACGGGTATATTAAATAATAGATGAAAGACTGAACGAGAAAGGAGTAATAGAATGCCGATTATTTATTATGATGCAAACTGTGTGTATTGCTATAACTATGCGATATGGTTAATTAGACACGGTTTATCTAAAAGTTATGAGTTTGCGACATTAAAAGGTACTGCAGGCCAAGAATTAGAACGCAGACATCCAGGTATATTAAAAATGAATACTGTCGTACTGCAAGAAGGGGACCATCTTTATTTCAAATCTACAGCTATCGCAAAATTGTTGATGTCATTAACAGAAGAAAAATGGATAGGTGTCCTATTAACGCTTGTACCGAAACCATTGCGTAACTTCGGTTATGATTTATTTGCGAATAACCGAGATAAGATGTGGCATGCAGAATGGCAAGAACCTACTGATTATGAACGCTCATTCTTTATTGAATTGCCTAAGAATATTTAATTGAGAATGAAAATAAAATGAACTACTTGTTTATAATGGGCAAGCATTAAATGTCACATCCTTTTAAATGGCTTAGTAATAAGTGTTATTAATGTGTTAAAAGCTTCCAAGCAGGGTAAATTAATAGAGAAAGCAGATACAACATCTTAGAACTCTAGTTTATAATAATTTTAAATTAGAGGAGATATAGCTTTACAGATTAGAATGATTATAATATAATAACTATTACAAAGAGAGAAAACGACAACTTAAAGGAGCGATTATTTTTATGGCAAATAAACAAGATGTAGTAAATGTATTAAACGAACAAGTAGCAAACTGGACAGTATTATATACAAAAATTCACAACTTCCATTGGTTTGTGAAAGGTCCTCATTTCTTCTCATTACACGTTAAATTTGAAGAATTATATAACGAAGCAAGTGAACACATTGATGAATTAGCAGAACGTATCTTAGCAATCGGCGGCAGCCCAGTTGCGACATTGAAAAATAGCTTAGATGTAGCAATTGTAGATGAAGCAGAATCAGAAAAAACTGCTGAAGATATGGTTCAATCAATTTCTAAAGACTTCACTAACATTTCTGAACAACTTGCTAAAGCAGTAGAAGTTGCAGGAGATGCAGAAGATGATGTATCTCAAGATATGTTAATCGCATTACAAACATCAGTTGATAAACACAACTGGATGTTCCAATCATTCCTAGGCAAATAAGCACCAATCAAATAACTTATAATGATAAAACCAAGCCGTGGTCAAGAAGAACCATGGCTTGGTTTTTCTTTTGTGAAAGTATTTTAAAGTTTCATAAAAGGATGTTGAAAAATATATTATGCGTTCTATAATATAGATGTGAAAGTTGATGAGGTGATAACGGGATGAATAAATTAATTGCGGGTACTTTGGCTGCTAGTTTATTATTAACAGCTTGCGGCAGTACATCAGAACAAAACGACAACAAGGAGAACAAGCAATCAGCACAACAAGACACTAAAAAAGCACCACAACCTAAACAACAACATCAAGTGAACAAGAAAAATGGTGTGACAACTGTTGATGGTTTAATGTTAGTGAATAAAAAGGTATCGATTTCAAAACACTATAATCGTGGAGAAAATCAAACAGCGAGACAACATTTAAATGAAATGATGCAAGATGCGAAAAAAGAAGGATTAAATATTGTCTATCGCAGCGGATTCAGATCTTATCAAGAACAAGTCGGACTTTATAATAGTTATGTGGCTCGTGATGGTCAGAAAGCCGCTGATAAATATAGTGCTAGACCTGGCTTTTCTGAACATCAAACAGGCTTAGCTTTCGATGTGGGCACACCACCAGGAAATAAAGATTTCTTAGAAGCATATGGTGAAACACCTGAAGGTAAATGGCTTGCTGAACATGCGCATGAATATGGTTTTATTCTTCGATATCCGAAAGGTAAAGAACATATTACAGGTTATCAATATGAACCTTGGCATTTCAGATATGTCGGCCTTAAACATGCGAAAGACATCCATAATCAACATCAGACATTAGAAGAATATCTAGATTATGGTTATGATAAGAAATAATATTAAATGAAATTATAAAAAAAGGCGAAGCTGAGTTGAGCTTCGCCTTAAAATATATTGAATAGATTATGCGATTTCTAACGCAATTTCCATCATTTGTGTAAATGAGTTTTGACGTTCTTCAGGTGTTGTAGCTTCATCACGTAAGATGTGGTCACTTACTGTGAAGATACCTAATGCTTTTTTACCTGCATAAGTTGCGTTTAAGTATAAACCTGCAGATTCCATTTCAATACCTAAAATACCCATACGTTGCCATTGTTGGTTGAATGTTGAGTCAGCGTTATAGAACGTATCAGAAGAAAGGATATTACCAACATGAGTCGTTGCGCCGACTTTGTCTGCAACATTTTTAGCTTCGACCATTAAATCAAAGTCAGCTAATGGTGCGAAATGACCAGGAATGTTGTATTGATCTACATAGTTAGAGTTTGTAGAAGCACCTTGTGCAATAATAATATCGTAAAGATTTACGTCTTCTTGTAATGCACCACATGAACCGATACGAATAATTGTATCTACATCAAACGTGTTATAAAGCTCATATGAATAGATACCAATACTTGGAATCCCCATACCTGAACCCATTACTGAAACTTCTTTACCTTTATATGTGCCTGTATAACCGAACATATTACGAACTTCGTTAAATTGTACGACATCTTCTAAATAATTATCTGCGATATATTTTGCGCGCAGCGGGTCACCTGGCATTAAAACTGTTTTCGCGATTTTAGCACCATTTGGTTGAATATGCGGTGTACCTTGAGTCATATTTATCTGCTCCTTTAATAAAAAATAAGTTAAGTTAAAGATAACACGCAAGCCTATAATTTGCGAGAATTACTATACACAGTTGGGCTTATTTAATGACAATTCAGGTATGATTTCATTAAAAGAGTGAAATTGAAACAAGTTGAACATCTCTTATATTTTAGCGAGTTAAAATATTTGGTAAAATGATAATTGAATACGTTATATTATATGTGAAAGTAAACAACCAAATTGGAGGATGTATACAAATGAATTATGCGAAGTATATTGATCATACTTTATTAAAACCAGATACTACTTTAGAACAAATTGATAAGTTGATTGAAGAAGCAAAGGAATATCAATTTAAATCTGTATGTATCAACCCGACTTACGTGAAACATGCGGCAGAAGCATTAGCAGATTCTGACGTACTAGTATGTACAGTCGTCGGATTCCCATTAGGCGCAAATACAACAGCGACAAAAGCATTTGAAGTAGAAGATGCAGTGAAAAATGGTGCAGATGAATTAGATATGGTTATTAATATCGGTGCATTAAAAGACAAACGCTATGATGAGGTACAACAAGATATTGAAGCGGTTGTTAAAGCTGCTGATGGTCGTACCGTTAAAGTGATTATCGAAACAGTGTTACTGACAGATGAAGAAAAACGTAAAGCATCTGAATTAAGTAAAGCAGCAGGTGCACACTTTGTGAAAACTTCTACTGGCTTTGCTGGCGGCGGCGCGACAGTTGAAGATGTAAAATTAATGAAAGAAGTCGTTGGCGACGCATTAGAAGTCAAAGCTTCAGGCGGCGTTCGTAACTTAGAAGACTTCAAAGCTATGCTAGATGCAGGCGCAACTCGTGTAGGCGCAAGTGCAGGTGTACAAATTATCCAAGGACTAGAATCAGATTCTGATTATTAATAGAAATAGATGAAAGAAAAGATGCGATGCGATGCTTAATTGTAAATATGATTAGGTATCGTATCTTTTTTTGAGGTGTTTTTATTAAAAATTAAAATAAATAAACAATTATGTACGACTATGTGGTGTGACGTGTTGTAGAATGATACAGTTAAAGGGAGCGACATCATCAAAGGAGATGCACCATGTATTTTACTAATTTAACTGAAGCAGAATTTGAGAATTATACAAAACAACATTTTTCACATTATACACAGTCAGTGAAACATTATCATAATCGCAATAAAACACAACATGATGTACATATTGTAGGTGTTAAAGATAATCAAAATGAAGTCATTGCGGCGTGTTTATTAACAGAAGCGAGAAGTATGCGCTTTTTTAAATACTTCTATACACATCGCGGACCGGTCATGGATTATAAGAATGCTGAACTTGTAAAATATTTTTTTGCGGCACTTACGTTGTATTTAAGAAAGCAAAAAGGAATATATGTGTTAGTAGATCCTTATGTATTAGAAAGCATTAGGGAAACTGATGGTGAAATCATTGAACAATTTGATAATCATCAGTTGATTCAAACATTGGAAAAGTTAGGTTACAAACATCAAGGCTATTCCACTGGTTATTCTTCTATGAGTCAAATCAGATGGTTGTCTGTGTTAGATTTAAAAGGAAAATCAGAAACGCAGTTACTCAATGAAATGGACTATCAAACAAGACGTAATATTAAAAAGACTTATGAAATGGGTGTACAAGTCCGTACACTTTCTATTGATGAAACACCTTTATTCTTCGAATTGTTTAAAATGGCAGAAGAGAAACACGGTTTCACATTTAGAGGTTTGGATTATTTTAAACAAATGCAAAAGGTTTATGGTCATCGTGGTTTCTTAAAATTAGCATATGTCGATTTGCATACGTACTTAAAAGAGTTGAAAGAGAAACACGCACAATTACAAAGTGATTTAGATGAAGTGAATGAGAAGTTGAAAGAAAGTCCGAACTCTAAGAAATCAAAAAGCAGAGCTAATCAACTGCAGCAACAATTTAATAGTAACGAACGTAAAATCAAAGAAACACAAGCGATGATAGAAAAAGATGGCAACATCTTAAACTTAGCAGCTGCGCTTTATCTTTATAATGAGCACGAAGTTTACTATCTCTCTAGTGGTTCGAATCCTCAATATAATGCGTTTATGGGCGCATACCGTTTACAATGGGAAATGATTAAATTTGCGAAGAAGAAAGGTATTGACCGTTATAATTTCTACGGTATTACAGGAGATTTCTCTGATAATGCAGAAGACTATGGTGTACAAAAATTCAAAGAAGGATTTAATGCACACGTAGAAGAGTATATTGGAGATTTTATTAAACCGCTTCGCCCAATGCTCTACAAACTCTCATTATTATTAGACAAACTAAAAAACAGAGAATAGATGAAAGCAATCTATTCATAATTTTAATAGCAAACAAAAAAGAAGCCCCGTCTCAAATCAATTTTTGATTTGAAGCGGGGCTTCACATACTATTAACGCATCAAGTGACCAGGATTAGTCTTCGCTGAAGATTTTATCCCATTGGTCACGTTTTTCTAACATTTCTTGTGCAATTTCATGTGCACCTTCTAATGAGTGGCTTGCTGCCCAACCGCATTGTACCTCATTACAAGCAGGGACTTCTTTAGCCGCAACAACATCTTTCAATGTTGCTTCAATGATGTTTAATACATCTTCGTAGTCATCATGGTTGATGAATGATACATAGAAACCAGTTTGGCAACCCATTGGACTTAAGTCTACGACTTTGTCTGTGTGGTTACGGATGTTTTCAGCCATTAAGTGTTCTAATGAATGTAAACCAGGCATTTTCATGTGTTCTTTGTTTGGTTGTTTGAAACGAATATCGTATTTCTTAATTACATCTCCGTTTTGACCTTCTTTTGTACCTGCTAAGCGCACAAATGGTGCAACAACTTTAGTATGATCTAAATTGAAACTTTCAACGTTCATTTTAGGCATAAAACTAAACCTCCTTTAGTTCTTCATGTCTTATTGTAACAAGGCTAAGCAGCATTTACAATTTTACCGAATACACTTTCAATGAAAAGTTTATCAGTTTACTCGGGATAAATTTGTTGAAAATTAAGAAAAAGGATGACAAAGTCATGAAAAACCTTTAAAATGTTTAGTAATCAATTTTACTGATAAAGATATAAAAGGGGATGAGAACGCAAGGTAAAAGCGTTCCAAATCGTGTTAAAACGACCTTAAAGACACATATATCTTTGAAAAATAAAGGGAGTCACTAAAATGTCATTTGAAACTCATATTGAACAATTTATAGATGCGAAACAGTCAGAATTTATTGATATCAGTCATAAAATCCATGAAAGACCAGAACTAGGAAACCAAGAAGTCTTTGCTTCTGGTTTATTAATGCAAGAATTAAAGAAATACAGCTTTGAAATTGAACAAGATATCGCAGGTCATCCGACTGGCTTCATTGCTCAATATCATAGTCGCAAGCCAGGGCCGACGATTGGTTTCCTAGCAGAATATGACGCGCTTCCTGGATTAGGTCATGCATGCGGTCATAATATTATCGGTACAACAAGTGTGTTAGCTGGTATCGCTTTAAAACAAGTTATCGATAAAGTAGGCGGACAAGTCGTTGTGTTAGGTTGTCCAGCCGAAGAAGGCGGAGAAAACGGAAGTGCGAAAGCGAGTTATGTTAAAGAAGGTATCATTGATGAATTAGATGTTGCTTTGATGCTGCACCCTGGTAATGAAACCTACAAAACAATCCATACATTAGCAGTAGATGTATTAGATATTAAATTCTACGGTAAAAGTGCACATGCTTCTGAAAATGCGGATGAAGCGATTAACGCTTTAGATGCGATGATCAGCTATTTCAATGGTGTAGCACAATTACGTCAACAAATTAAAAAAGGTGAACGTGTACATGGTGTGATTTTAAATGGTGGAGAAGCAGCCAACATTATTCCTGATTTTACACATGCACGTTTCTATACACGTGCAACAACACGTAAAGATTTAGATGTGTTAACACACCGAGTAGGTCAAATTGCTCAAGGTGCCGCATTGCAGACAGGTTGTGACTATTCATTCAAACCGATTCAAAATGGCGTGAACGAATTTATCTTAACACCTAAATTGGATGAACTGTTTGCACATTATGCACGTCAAAAAGGCGAAGAAGTCATCTTCACTGACTTCGGTTACGGTTCTACTGATACGGGTAACGTCAGTCATATCGTACCGACGTTACATGCACATATTAAAATCGGGCCAAGCAATTTAGTAGGACATACTTACAAATTTAAAGAAGCTGCTGCATCTGACCATGGTGATAGTGCCTTAATTAAAGGTGCGGATATTTTAGCACGTATGGGCTTAGATTTAATTCAAAACAATGAATTGTTGAGAGAAATAAAAGAACAACATGTCAGAAAAGTGAAGCAAGCATCATTAAAAGAACTTAGAAAACATTCAGAACAACCTAAGGTCACTTTAAGTGATTTATATGATGAGTCTATTGTTTATACGTCTCGTCCATCGTATGTTTCCAATCCTTGGTTAGAGCCTGATGAGCATCAATCTAACTTCTTAACAGGTCGTGAATTATTAATTGCGAATAAAATGCCGGTGATTGTGCATGAAGCGAGTGTCACTGATAAGTTGAAACAGTTATTCAACGAAGTCGGTAAAGAAGTGCCAAGCAATGTTTATAAATTCCATAACCAAGCTAGTTATGAACATTTATTACGTTCGTTAACGAAAGAAGACAACAAGAAGATTTACTTCCAATATGTGCATAGTGAAGACATTGTACCTAAAGAAGATTATGCGCTGGATAAAGATACGTTTGTTGCGCTCAACAATAAAGCACGTATACCAGAGTGGACAAACGGTAAATATTTGCCGAAACGTGAAGTTGTGGCGGTAGAAGATTTTGAAGAAGCAGTGAAGAAGTGGGATTTACCGATTGTATTAAAACCAGGCGATGATTTACCGACAGCCGGCGGTTATGGCGTGATGATCTGTTATAACCAAGAAGATTTAGAAAAGGCCATTGAACGTGTTCATCAAGCATTGAATGAAACAGAAACAATGATTATTGAACAAAAAGTGGATGATATCGCCAATTATTGTGTACAATTTGCTTACTCAGATCAAATCGGTTTGAAATATTTAGGAACAGCCGAACAAATCACAGATGATTATGGTTTCTATAACGGAAATCAAAGTGTACCGGTGGAAGAGGTGCCGCAAGCTGTGATTGAAGCGGGTCGCGAAATTATGGAAAACGGTATTAAAGAAGGTTTCTATGGTGTCGGAGGTTTCGACTTGCTTTATGATAAGTATGGTCATGTTTATGCGATTGATTTAAACTTCCGTCAAAACGGGTCAACAAGCATGTTGCTGTTAGATGATGAATTATCTGGAGATTTCCATAAATTCTATAGTTATTTCTCACGCAGTGATAATACGAAATTTTATCGTACGATTATGAAATATGTCCGCCAGGGCAAAATTTATCCATTATCTTATTATGATGGTGATTGGTATGGTAAGGATAAAGTGAATTCTCGTTTTGCGTGTATCTGGCATGGCAGCTCAAGAGAAGAAATTGAATTAAATGAAAAAGCCTTCTTAAAAGAATTAGGCGATTAATATAGAGTTTTAGTGAAACGGTTAAAATCCTGTGTGATTTTAGCCGTTTTGCTTTAACATAAATCGTATTAGATTGACTGTTTAAGTTTATTATTTTATATTTGCATTGATACACAACTATAGAGAAAGTGGGTTTACTATGGATTATAAATACGAAACGTTTTTCAAAGATTTGCTTGTAAATGAAACGTACTATATTGCAGTCAAAGATAGAAAAATGGTTAGAAGAGATGTAGATGGACATGCCATTGCGCTATTTTGGACAAAGAAAGAATTAGCAGAAGCTTATTTTGAAAACCGTAAAGATGCTTACGATAAAATTATTATTCGTGATTTAGATCGCTTTGTGACAAGTGAAATGGATGACTTATTTGATAAAGGGGATAAAGTCTTAGTCAATGTTACAGATGAACTAGACGGACATTTCATTGATATTTATGAAGCTACAAAACAAATTATGACAGAACTGGATCGTATTCGTACAGTTGAATTTGCGCGAATTACTGCGAAAACAGATGATGTTTATGGCCTGACTGATAAAGGAAATAAACAGTTTATTATTATCAGCAATAACGGGGAAAACCAGCCTAACTTTATGCCAGTGTGGAGTGACTATCAATCTGCATTGAAAGTGCGCGATGAAGATTTTGAAGAATGCGATGTAGATCAAGTTGAAGGAGAAGTTTTCAGTGAATGGCTTGATCAATTAAGAGATGATGATAACGGCGTCGGCATCAACTTAAAACCGAATGTTGTAGGTTCGATAGTTTCAGCCCAAACATTGAAAAATGAATTATCTTATTAAAATTGTTTAAATAGATAGAGAACATAATAGGGAATAAGGCAATGATTAAAATCTGCCTTATTCCCTATTTATTTGATGTACATTACGCTGGATTTCCTAAGTAGATACTGCCCAAAGCGCCTGAAAAAGCGCCGCCTTCAACATAGTAAGGCTTGAAACCACGTAAGACAGTATAATCTTCTACAACTTTGCGTAGAAGATGATTATTGTTGAATGAAGAACCGATATACACCACATTTTCAGTTTGAAACTCTCTTGCGAGTGTGATGGCCATGGTTGTGACAACTTCTCCAACGACACCCATTACTGATGCTAATTGATCTGCGGTTGAAACTTCTTTATCTAGATGACGCATCACATGTGCGAAGTTTGCGGCTGTTAAATCACCTGGAATCGGCGGTTCACTATTTTTATAGATGTGTTTTACTTTTAAATCGATAAATTCACGATCACCTTGTTCTGCGGTATCTGTCAAAGTTTGATAATCTGTAATCCCAGATAATAAGTATCCTAAACCTTGAATCATACCGCCGCCGGCACCGATACCTCCGACACGTCTTTGTGTCTGGCCGTCAAAATAGTGCATAGATGTGCCTGTTCCGACATTGGCGAAGATGTAGTCTTTTAAATAATGACCTTGTTCTTCTAATAACATATTTAAACCCTTTGAAGCTGCATCGAACTCAACGAATTCTTGTGCAGGGAAATCTAATTGATCTTTAATCATTTGTGCTTTACCGCCGGTTAAAGAAACATTTCTGCAAGGTTGTTGATTCAACCACTCAATCACTTCTGTTAATTCATCAGTACGTTTCGTTCTGAAAGTACGGTGCCCGTTGTCGATTTCGACAATTTTAATTAATGTACCACCGGCATCAATACCGATTTTCATAGTTTCACCTCAAAATTATGTATGACATGTAATCATTAATAGTATAATCAAAAGAGAAAGAAAAAAGCAAAGTTAAGGAGTGTACAATAAAAAATGAAATTAAGTCCATACCTTATCGTAGAAAATGTTGCAAAAGCAGCTGAATTCTATCAAAGTGTTTTCGGCGGTGAGATTAAAGTATTAAATCAACAAAAAGAACAAGTGTTGCACGCAGAAGTTCACATTACTGATGCTATTGTATTGCACTTATCGAGCAATTATGGCAAACCATTCAGTAATGAAGATGTGAATCTGCTTCTGACATTTGAAGATTCTACAGAACAACAACGTGTATATGATGCGTTGAGTGTTGGTGGAGATCCACACATGCCGATTACTAAAACTTTTTTCAACGCAATGCATGGTCAAGTCAGAGACCAATACGGTGTCAATTGGCTCTCAAATTGTTTCTCAGCATAGCGCATAGGGAAACACTAATTGAACTTGCAGTAAATAAGAAATGTAGGGGATGTATATGAAACACAGTAAGCAATTTGGAGATATTATCGTTCAGCCATACGAACCAAAGTACCATAAAGAAGTCGAAGAATTCGAACTGTCAGAAAGACAGGTGATTTATTCTTCTTTACCAAAACAAGTATTAGACGATGCATTAAAAGACAAAGACCGTATCGCGAATATAGCTATTAATCAAAAAGGGGAAGTGGTCGGCTTCTTTGTTTTACATCAATATTATCAACACGAAGGTTACGACACACCAGAACATGTCGTCTATGTCCGTTCGTTATCTATTAATGAAAAATTCCAAGGAAATGGTTACGGCACGAAGATTATGATGAATCTGCCGAATTATGTTCAGTCACTTTATAGTGATTTCAACCATTTATACCTTGTGGTCGATGCTGAAAATAAAGCAGCGTGGAATGTGTATGAACGTGCAGGGTTTATGCATACTGCGACAAAACAAGAAGGACCGATCGGTGAAGAACGTTTATACTATTTAGATTTAGATTCTAAATATGTTTCATCATTAAAGTTGAAAGCACCCGATGAACAACCTGATAAAGAAATCGATACAGTACATTTAATGCTGGATGGTCAAAAAGCAGGTTTTATTGCCTTGCAAGCAACAGAAAACCGTATGCATATCAGAGGTATAGAAGTGGATAAGGATAAACGACATAAAGGTATCGCAGAAAGTGCATTACGTCAGTTAGCGACATATATCAGAAAAACATATCCTGAAATAGAAGTCTTAGATATTGTTTTATTTGGTGAACATAATGAATTAAAACCGTTATGTTTGAACAGTAATTTTGTCGCAACCTTGCAAACTGAAGATTATGTAAAATTTGAAAAATATATCGTTTATTAAAAATGTAATCATTAGCATTGCGAAATAGGGCATTGTCATTTATAATTTACATTTGTTAACATGAGAAATAAGTAAACTTGTGATTGAATTGATAAAGCCTTTGAAAGGGAGTAATAGAACATATGAAAATTCAAGACTACACAAAAGAAATGGTAGACGAAAAATCATTCATCGATATGGCCCATACTTTATTAGAAGAAAAAGGGACTACAATGAACTTATACGATATCATTGATGAATTTAAAGCTTTAGGACACTATGAAGATAATGAACATTTAGAAAATCGTATTGTTCAATTCTACACTGACTTAAACACAGATGGACGTTTCTTAAATGTCGGAGAAAATATGTGGGGATTACGTGACTGGTATTCAGTAGATGATATTGAAGAAAAAATCGCACCTACAATTCAAAAATTTGATATCTTGGACGAAGAAGACGAAGAAGATAAAAATCTTAAACTTCTTGGCGAAGAGGAAGAAGAGGAAGACGAAGCAAGAACTGAAGAAGATGTTGAGGACGACGAAGAAAATTTAGACGATCCTCAAGATGAAGAAGAAGTCAATGAATCTGATATCGTTATCGAAGAAGACGAAGATGAATTAGAAGAAGCAGAAGAATTATTTGAAGATGCGGCTGGTTTTAATGATGAGCCAGACGATGAAGAATAATAATTGACTTTTTCTAGAAAAATGATAAAATTTTATTCGGGCTCCTTTAATTAGGACAACGTGTATAAATCATACGCTCCCCCTTTACATGAGATGTGAGAGGGAGCGTTTTTTTATTTTTTAAGCGATATTTAAAATAAGCGCTAAGACTTTTATGTCTTAACATGAATACAAACAAGTTATGGAATGTTAAATTAATTTGTAATTGAAAAGTAGGAGGAAAAAGAATGACTAAGTTCATATTTGTTACTGGCGGAGTAGTTTCTTCACTTGGTAAAGGAATTACAGCGGCATCATTAGGCAGATTATTAAAAGATAGAGGTTTATCCGTAACGATACAGAAATTCGATCCATATTTAAACGTAGACCCAGGTACTATGAGTCCGTATCAGCACGGGGAAGTCTTTGTGACAGATGATGGTGCGGAAACAGACTTAGACTTAGGACACTATGAACGTTTTATCGACATCAACTTAAATAAATATTCAAACGTGACAGCTGGTAAAGTTTACTCTCACGTATTGAAAAAAGAACGCCGCGGTGATTACTTAGGCGGCACGGTTCAAGTTATTCCTCATATCACGAATGAAATTAAAGAACGTTTATTATTAGCAGGCGAAAGCACAAATGCAGACGTTGTTATTACTGAAATCGGCGGCACAACAGGTGATATCGAATCACTGCCATTTATCGAAGCGATTCGTCAAATCCGTAGTGATTTAGGCAGAGATAATGTCATGTATATCCACTGTACTTTATTACCTTACATCAAAGCAGCAGGTGAAATGAAAACAAAACCGACACAACATAGTGTTAAAGAATTACGTGGTTTAGGTATCCAACCTGATTTGATTGTGGTAAGAACTGAATATGAAATGACACAAGATTTAAAAGATAAAATTGCATTATTCTGTGACATTCCTGAAGAAAATGTTATCGAATGTCGTGATGCTGAATCTTTATATGAAATTCCTTTACAATTAAGCAAACAACATATGGATGACTTAGTCATCAATCGCTTAGACTTAGATGCGAAATACGATACACAATTAGATGAATGGAAACATTTATTAGAAATCGTAAACAATCTTGATGGTGAAATCACTATCGGTTTAGTCGGTAAATATGTAAGCTTGCAAGATGCTTATCTTTCAGTTGTAGAATCATTAAAACACGCAGGCTATCCATTATATAAAGACATTAAAGTTAAATGGATTGATTCTAGCGAAGTGACAGACGAAAACGCAGCGGAATACTTAAAAGATGTAGACGGTATCCTAGTGCCTGGCGGCTTTGGTTACCGTGCAAGTGAAGGTAAGATTTCAGCAATCCGTTATGCGCGTGAAAACAATGTGCCATACTTCGGTATCTGCTTAGGTATGCAGTTGGTTACAGTAGAATTTGCGCGTAACGTTCTTGGTTTAGAAGGTGCACATTCTGCAGAATTAGATCCTGATACACCATATCCAATCATTGACTTATTACCAGAACAAAAAGATATCGAAGATTTAGGCGGAACATTACGTTTAGGCTTGTACCCAAGTGAAGTTAAAGAGGGTACATTAGCTTATGATATCTATGGTAAAAAAGAAATCGAAGAACGTCATCGTCACCGTTATGAATTTAACAACGACTATCGTCAACAAATGGAAGATGCAGGTATGGTCTTCTCAGGTATCAGCCCAGACGGCAGAAGAATCGAAATGATTGAAATTCCTGGTAATGACTTCTTCTTCGCGAGTCAATTCCACCCAGAATTCTTATCAAGACCAAACCGTCCGCAACCAATCTTCAAAGCGTTTATCGAAGCGGCTAACAAATATCAACAAAATAAAAGTAAATAAGGCAAAATACGTCTAATATAAAGCATAAAGAAGCGGCAAAGCAGATTCACAACTAGGTGAAACAGCTTTGCCGCTTTTGTATTTTCAAATTATTTAGTTATTCTTCTACGTTCAAATCCAAGTCTCTGATCATTTCAATCATTTGTGTATAGATTTCATAGTAAACATAAGTGAAAGCCATAGGATGAGGTTGAACAATTTTGTCATAATCCTCTGTATAGACAATCGGTCTTGGTGTACATAAATCTATATAATGAAGAAGATGGTCAGGAATAGGTGTTTCTTTATTTTTGTTACAGATTAAAACGAAATCAACATCTAAATCAATTAAGCGTTGTGTATCCGCTTGAACTTCTTCTGTATAAAAGGGAGAGAAGAGTAAGACGCGGTCAGTTGTATCTAATGCATCATAACTTTCTAAGTCAGTTAGACGCTTGCTTGCTTCTAATTTTTCATTGCTGTTAAGCACATAATCTTCGAAGCAATTTAAGTCGCCATAACCTTTGACATAAACATGACCTTCTCCGCCGATAGCTTGAATTAAACATTGTGCTGCCATTTGTATATCCAATTCTTGTTGATTTAAGCGATTGAATATACCAGTAAGTTGTGTTTGTAAGATATTCGCCATAGTAGCCTCCAACTATATTATCGATATTTCAATTTTAAATGAAGCTTATCTTTAATTCAATTGACTGAAAAATGTATAAGACGCAGATGAAAATGGGTAATAATAAAAAATACAACGTTAAGCACAGAACAAAGTGGTTGTGAAACACATATACACATGTTGTATACGTTTTCATTTGAAAATTCACACAATTTTATCATTTATAACCGCTTACATTTAGTTTTGCAATGCATTACGGCGGTGACTTTGATATACTTAACGTATAAAAATCACGTGCAAAACGCACGCAAGGAGGAACTTTCATGCCTTTAGTTTCAATGAAAGAAATGTTAATCGATGCAAAAGAAAAAGGTTACGCAGTTGGTCAATACAACTTAAATAACCTAGAATTCACTCAAGCTATTTTAGAAGCTTCACAAGAACAAAATGCACCAGTTATTTTAGGTGTATCTGAAGGTGCTGCTCGTTACATGAGCGGATTCTACACTGTAGTTAAAATGGTAGAAGGCTTATTACATGATTTAAAAATCACTGTACCAGTTGCTATCCATTTAGACCACGGTTCAAGCTTCGAAAAATGTAAAGAAGCAATCGACGCTGGTTTCACATCAGTTATGATCGACGCTTCACACAGCCCATTCGAAGAAAATATTGAAATCACTAAAAAAGTGGTTGAATATGCACATGCACGCGGTGTATCAGTTGAAGCTGAATTAGGTACTGTTGGCGGACAAGAAGACGACGTAGTAGCTGACGGCGTTATCTATGCTGACCCTAAAGAGTGTCAAGAACTTGTTGAAAAAACAGGTATCGATACTTTAGCACCTGCATTAGGTTCTGTTCATGGTCCTTACAAAGGTGAACCAAACTTAGGCTTCAAAGAAATGGAAGAAATCGGTCAATCAACTGGTTTACCATTAGTATTACACGGTGGTACTGGTATCCCAACTAAAGATATCCAAAAATCTATTTCTTTAGGTACAGCTAAAATCAACGTAAATACTGAAAACCAAATTGCTTCAGCGAAAGCAGTTCGTGAAGTATTAAACAACGACAAAGAAGTATACGATCCACGTAAATATTTAGGACCAGCTCGTGAAGCTATCAAAGCTACAGTAACTGGTAAAATCAAAGAATTCGGTACTTCTAACCGCGCTTAATTTTGAATAATTAAGTATTGAAAGAGCATCTTTTTCGGATGCTCTTTTTTGTGTTGTGAGACAACACCAAAAGATTGTGTTCTCGTCAACCATTTGTTAGGATACAAAAGATTGCGGAAATATCTATATGACAATAATGTTAGGCAAAAATGGTGTATTGCCTGAAATTATTTCGCAGTCTTAACGTGACTTGTGCTATAATGTCTTAAGTGATTTTTTGAATGAAACAAAAAAGTTTGTTGAGACTGACATCTTAAGACAAACGCATAAAATGGGTGCAACATATCAACATGTTGTAAATACTTTAACAAATGGCTTTGTATTCTATAATATGAATATACAATCGCTAGTACATTCAACTATAATTAATATGAAGTATGTGGATAACAGTTATTTTCATAGAAAATGATGAAAGAGTGGGTGTAGTCGTATCAGAAACAAGGTAGACTATACATAGAACTGTGGAATAAAGATTGAATAACAAAGGAGAACAATCGAATGGCTCAAGAAGTAATAAAAATCAGAGGCGGACAGCCATTAAAAGGGAAACTGAAAATCAACGGCGCTAAAAATAGTGCAGTGGCGATTATCCCAGCAGCATTACTTGCAGAGGATGTTGTAACATTAGAAGGCTTACCGCAAATTTCAGATGTTGCTACTTTAGTAAGCTTGTTAGAGGATTTAAACATTAAAACAGATTTAAAAGATACAGAATTAAAAGTAGACCCGACGGAAATAAAAAATGCGTCTTTACCAAACCATAAGGTAGAGTCATTAAGAGCATCATATTATATGATGGGAGCAATGTTAGGTCGATTTAAAAAATGCGTCATCGGACTACCAGGTGGTTGTCCTTTAGGACCACGTCCGATTGATCAACATATTAAAGGATTCAAAGCATTAGGTGCGACGATTGATGAATCAAGCCCGACTTCTATGAAGATTGAAGCGGAAGAATTAAAAGGTGCGAATATTTTCTTAGACATGGTTAGTGTCGGTGCAACGATCAATATTATGTTAGCTGCTGTCCGTGCAGAGGGACAAACAGTAATCGAAAATGCAGCGAAAGAACCTGAAGTTGTAGATGTTGCGACGTTCTTAACAGGAATGGGTGCGAATATCAAAGGTGCAGGTACAAGTACTATTAAAATTACGGGTGTCGATCATTTGCATGGTGTGACACATCAAATTATTCCAGACCGTATTGAAGCGGGTTCATATATGTGTATGGCAGCAGCTTGCGGTGCTGAAGTGGAACTTGATAATATCATTCCAAAACACATCGAACCTTTAACTGTTAAATTACGTGAACTAGGTGTAGATGTTGAGATTGATGATGACCGCGTAAAACTTAAAGGCCAATTACCATTTAACAGCGTCAACATCAAAACATTGGTTTATCCAGGTTTTGCGACTGATTTACAACAACCAATCACACCATTATTATTCTTAGCAGATGGACCTTCATTTGTAACAGATACAATTTATCCTGAAAGATTCCGTCATATTGAAGAGTTAAGAAAAATGGGCGGAGAAATTTCTGTGGATCAAAACACAGCAACAGTTAAACCGTCTCAATTACATGGTGCGTCTGTGTATGCGAGTGATTTACGTGCCGGTGCTTGCTTAATTATTGCAGGTTTAATCGCTGAGGGTGTAACAACAATTTATAATGTAAATCACATTTATCGCGGCTACACAAACATTGTAGAGAATTTAAAATCTCTCGGCGCAAACATTTGGACTGAAAAAATTTAGGAAACGTGGTATACTTTGTATAGTAGGTTTGCATGATCTAGTAATCATGAGAGGTGATTTAAATGGAAATTTGTCCATATCTAGAAGAAACATTCAAAATCATCGGTCGAAGCTGGAATGGATTAATTTTAAATTATTTATCTAGATGTCCAGAACAGTCTGCACACTTCAGTGATATGAAGAAAGATTTGAAGACAATTACACCACGTTCTTTAAGCTTAAAACTTTCTGAACTGATGGAATGGGAGTTAGTAGAAAAGAACATCGTATCAAAAGCCCCCTTATCAATCGTTTATCATTTAACTGATAAAGGTGCTGCTTTAGCTGAGGCTTTAGTACCGATGGAAGAATGGGCACAAAAATATATTGAACTTGAATCTGAGAATCAAACAGATAATGTGGCCAATTCTTAATATAGATTTGAGAGAAGTAAGAGTTATTCCTTTTGGAGTAGCTCTTATTTTGCGTTATAAGCAGAAACGTTTAAAAAAATCTGAGAAAGGATAAACTATAAAGTAAGACGTAATACTAAGGAGTGACTGAATTGAGAATTCAAACTAAGCAATATATCAATGGTGAATGGGTTGATAGTGCAAGTGGCGAAACAATCGATGTCATCAACCCAGCAACTGAAGAAGTACTCGGTCAAGTTGCGAAAGGTAACAAAGAAGACGTAGATAAAGCAGTCCAAGCTGCAAAAGATGTTTATCTTGAATTCCGTCACAGCAGTGTAGAATATAGAAGAGACTTACTCGATAAAATTGTCAAAGAGTATGAAAATAGAAAACAAGATATTATAGAAGCGATTACTGATGAACTAGGTTCACCGCTTGAAAAATCCGAAAATGTGCATTATCAAATGGGGCTTAATCACTTCTCAGAAGCAAGAGATGCATTGGATAATTTTCAATTTGAAGAACGACGCGGTAATGACTTAGTGGTGAAAGAGGGTATTGGTGTTGCTGGTTTAATCACACCATGGAACTTCCCAACTAACCAAACATCATTAAAACTAGCAGCAGCATTCGCAGCTGGTAGTCCAGTCGTATTAAAACCTTCTGAATTAACACCATACGCAGCAATTATCTTAGCTGAAATCTTTGATAAAGCTGGTGTGCCAAAAGGTGTATTCAACTTAGTAAATGGTGACGGCGAAGGTGTCGGCAATCCATTAAGTGAACATCCAGATGTACGCATGATGTCATTCACAGGTTCAGGACGTACAGGTGCTAAAATCATGGAAAAAGCAGCACAAGACTTCAAAAAAGTTTCACTTGAACTTGGTGGTAAATCACCTTATATCATTTTAGATGATGCAGATGTAGAAGAAGCTGCTGAAGCTGCAGTCGGCAAAGTTTATAACAACACAGGCCAAGTATGTACTGCAGGTACAAGAACTATTATTCCTGAATCAATGAAAGATAAATTCATTGAAGCAGCAAAAGAAAAAATGAGCCAAGTAAAAGTTGGAGATCCAAGAGAAGAAGGCGTTCAAATGGGTCCAATCATCAGCAAAAAACAATTTGATCAAGTTGAAGATTATATTCAAAAAGGTATCGATGAAGGTGCTGAATTAGTTTTTGGCGGTGTAGGCAAACCTGAAGGATTAGACAAAGGTTACTTCGCAAAACCAACAATCTTTGCGAATGTTGATAACCAAATGACTATCGCACAAGAAGAAATCTTTGGACCTGTAATGTCAATTATCACTTACAAAGACCTTAAAGGAGCAATTGAAATTGCGAACGAAACAAAATATGGTCTTGCTGGTTATGTATATGGTAAAGACTTAAACACTTTACGCAAAGTTGCACGTGAAGTTGAAGCAGGTACAATTGAAATCAATGAAGCAGGTCGCAAACCAGATTTACCATTCGGTGGTTATAAACAATCAGGTATCGGTAGAGAATGGGGCGATTATGGTATTGAAGAATTCTTAGAAATCAAATCAATTGCAGGTTACTATAATGAATAACTTTTGAATACTATTTGCTGGGCACGAAAGTGTCCAGCTTTTTTAATGGAGAAATAGTTAATTATACGCAATTGATAACGTTAGACCAATGATTGTTTTTGTAATTAAAATGGAAATTTGCTATGGTTATCTTATGAAAAATACTTTATAATAAGTAAATACGTAAAATTAAAACGAAATGAGTGTCAAACATGCCTGAAAGAGAACGTACATCTCCTCAATACGAGTCTTTCCACGAACTTTATAAGAACAACACTACTAAAGCGCTAACTCAAAAAGCAAAATCTCTTAAACTTACAAATTATAGTAAACTTAATAAAAAAGAATTAGTATTAGCTATCATGGAAGCTCAAATGGAAAAAGACGGCAACTATTATATGGAAGGTATCTTAGATGATATTCAACCTGACGGTTACGGTTTTTTAAGAACAGTCAACTATTCCAAGGGCGAAAAAGATATTTATATTTCTGCAAGCCAAATCCGCCGTTTTGAAATCAAACGAGGGGATAAGGTTACAGGTAAAGTCAGAAAGCCAAAAGATAATGAGAAATATTATGGTTTACTGCAAGTTGACTTCGTTAATGATCACAATGCAGAAGAAGTCAAAAAACGTCCTCACTTCCAAGCACTTACACCACTATATCCAGATGAACGTATTCGATTAGAAACAAAATCAACTAACTATTCCACACGTATTATGGACTTGGTTTCACCGATTGGTTTAGGCCAACGTGGTTTAATTGTCGCACCGCCTAAAGCAGGTAAAACAACGTTGCTTAAAGAAATTGCGAACGCCATTTCAGCAAACAAACCAGAAGCTAAATTGTTCATTTTATTAGTTGGAGAACGACCAGAAGAGGTAACAGATATTGAACGTTCAAGTGATGATGCAGAAGTAGTGCATTCAACATTTGATGAGCCGCCAGAACATCATGTGAAAGTTGCTGAATTATTACTAGAACGTGCGAAACGTTTAGTTGAAATCGGAGAAGACGTCATTATTTTAATGGACTCTATTACACGATTAGCACGTGCATACAACTTAGTTATTCCACCAAGCGGACGTACTTTATCAGGTGGTTTAGATCCGGCTTCATTACACAAACCTAAACATTTCTTTGGTGCGGCAAGAAATATTGAAGCAGGCGGCAGCTTAACAATTTTAGCCACTGCATTAATTGATACAGGTTCTAGAATGGACGATTTAATTTATGAAGAATTCAAAGGAACAGGTAATATGGAGCTGCATTTAGATCGTAAATTAGCTGAAAGACGTGTCTTCCCAGCTATTGATATTGGTCGAAGCTCAACACGTAAAGAAGAATTGCTGGTAGATAAGAAAGATTTAGAAAGCTTATGGCAATTACGTAATATGTTTACAGATTCTACAGACTTCACAGAACGTTTCATCAGAAAGTTAAAACGTTCGAAAAATAATGAAGAATTCTTCCAACAATTACAAAAAGCAGCTGAAGACAGCAAGCGTACAGGCAAGCCAATCATTTAAATATAAATTTGATTTGTCTTCCAGAATGGGTTGCAATTTATTCTGGTAACAATTATAATTACTAAGTATTGGGTAAAAACTCACAAATAACTCTGTTCCAGATGGTTCAGGGCAAAGGAGCTGAAAATAATAATGAGACAAGGAATCCATCCTGAATACCACAAAGTAATTTTCTTAGATACTACTACTAACTATAAATTCTTAAGTGGTTCAACTAAAACATCATCAGAAACAATGGAATGGGAAGATGGTAACGAATATCCAGTTATCCGTTTAGATATTTCATCTGACTCACATCCATTCTACACAGGTCGTCAAAAATTCGCAGCAGCGGATGGCCGTGTTGAACGATTCAACAAAAAATTCGGTCTTAAATCAAACAACAATCAATAATATTGAATGTCATTTACTCTCGCTTTTGAAGCGAGAGTTTTTTTACTTTTTTGTCCGAATTCATTTGGATTTTCTTGCAGTTATTTCTCTATCAAAATTAAAAATATGATATAATGAGATGATTTTGTTTTGAAAAGGAAGGAAAAGCATAATGTATGAAACTTATCATTCCGGCTGGATTGAATGTATTACCGGCAGCATGTTCAGCGGTAAATCTGAAGAATTAATCCGCAGATTAAAACGCGGCATGTATGCAAAACAGAAAGTCGTTGTATTTAAACCTGCAATAGATAATCGTTACCATAAAGAAAAAGTGGTATCGCATAATGGTAATGCGATAGAAGCCATTACAATTAAAGCAGCTGAAGAAATCTTTGAACAGGATTTAACAGGGGTAGATGTCATCGGTATTGATGAAGTACAATTCTTTGAACATTCAGTAGTAGATATCGCACAAGAGTTGGCTGAACAAGGTCATCGTGTGATTGTTGCTGGATTGGATATGGATTTCAGAGGTGAACCTTTTGAACCGATGCCTCAACTAATGGCAGTCAGTGAACTTGTCACAAAGTTACAAGCCGTTTGTGCAGTCTGTGGTGCACCTGCCAGCAGAACGCAACGTTTGATTAATGGCAGACCTGCCAAAGCAGATGATCCGATTATTATGGTTGGTGCAGATGAAAGTTATGAACCAAGATGTCGTGCACATCATATTGTCGCACCAAGTGAGACTGAGAAGGAGGAATTATAATCATGTTTGATCAATTAGACATTGTTGAAGAACGTTATGAACAGTTGAACGAATTACTGAGTGATCCAGATGTGGTCAGTGATTCTGATAAACTGCGTGAATACTCAAAAGAACAATCTGATTTACAAAAAACAGTAGATGTTTATCGTGAGTATAAACAAAACAAAGAAGATATTGAAGAAATGAATGAAATGCTGAATGAAACAACAGACAAAGAAGAAGTCGACATGTTGAAATCAGATATCAGCGAATTAAAAAATACATTACCTGATTTAGAAGAACAATTAAAACTATTATTGATTCCTAAAGACCCAAATGATGACAAGAACGTTGTCGTTGAAATCCGTGCCGCAGCAGGTGGAGATGAAGCAGCCATCTTTGCGGGTGATTTATACCGTATGTATTCACGTTACAGTGAAGCACTAGGATATAAAACTGAAGTCATTGAAATGAATGACAGTGACCATGGCGGTTTCAAAGAAATCAGCTTTATTATCAATGGTCAAGGTGCTTATTCTAAATTGAAATACGAAAATGGCGCACACCGTGTACAACGTGTACCTGAAACTGAATCAGGTGGTCGTATCCATACATCAACTGCTACTGTAGCGGTACTGCCTGAAGCGGAAGATGTAGAAATTGAAATTAGAAATGAAGACTTGAAAATTGAAACATATCGTTCAAGTGGTTCAGGTGGTCAGCACGTCAATACGACTGACTCAGCAGTACGTATTACGCATTTACCAACAGGTATTATTGCGACATCATCTGAAAAATCACAAATTCAAAACCGTGAAAAAGCATTGAAAGTGTTGAAAGCACGTGTGTATGATATGAAATTACAAGAAGAACAAGAAAAATACGCATCTGAAAGAAAATCAGCAGTGGGTACTGGGGACCGTTCAGAACGTATTCGTACGTATAACTATCCACAAAATCGTGTCACTGATCACCGTATCGGTTTAACAATTCAAAAGTTAGATCAAATCATCGAAGGTAAATTAGATGAAATTATCGATGCGTTAACAATGTCAGAACAGACAGAGAAATTGAAAGAATTGAACAACGTTGAATTATAAAGAAGCGGTTCAAGCTGCCTCAAAACAAGCGACTGCTCGTGGTTATGAACCGAAACGCGCAGAATGGCTGTTGCTAGATTTATTAGATTGGTCGTTGACGGACTATGTAATGCATATGCAGGATACCATGCCAGAAGAACATGAACGGTTATATCAACAAGCGGTCGAACGTATGTTGACAGGGGAACCGATTCAATATATCACTGGCTTTCAAAGTTTCTTAGGAGAAAAGTTTCAAGTAGATGAACGTTGCTTAATACCAAGACCTGAAACAGAAGAAGTGCTCATGTACTTTTTAGAACGTTTGCCTAAGCAAAGTGTGGCGGCAGATATTGGGACGGGAAGCGGTATTTTAGCTGTCTCCTTAAAACGTTTAGAACCAAGTTTGACAGTGTATGCGTCAGATTTATATGAAGGACCGTTAACTATTGCTGAAGCTAATGCGAAGCTGCATCAAACAGAAATTGCTTTTATACAAGGCAGTGACTTGGAACCTTACATTAAACAAGGTATTCGTTTAGATGGTTTGATTTCTAATCCGCCGTATATTGATGAAAGTGAATCTGTCGATATGGCCGAAACAGTTTTGAATTATGAACCACATCAAGCTTTATTCGCAGATGAACAAGGTTTAGCGATTTATCGTGCGATCATTGAAAAATTGCCGTATGTTTTAAATGATCAGGCACTTGTCGTCTTTGAAATCGGTTATAATCAAGGCGCAGTATTAAAAACGATGATTGAAACCATGTATCCAAAAGTACAAGTTGAAGTCGTCGCTGATATTAATCAAAATGATCGAATTGTCGCATTTAAATGGTCAGCTTAAACAGAGGATGAGAAGTTATGGGAGAAGAAGGGGAATCGCACATTCCCTGTTCTCGCATAACTTCTTATTTTGTTTTACAATTAAATTGAAAGGACGTGCAGCAGAAAATGATGACAAAAACATGGGATTTACGTAACCAATTACAGACAGAACAAGGTCAACGTGCATTAAATGAAATCAGTGACATCTATCATGCGGGCGGTTTAGTCGCAATTCCGACAGAGACAGTTTATGGATTAGGAGCTAACGCATGTGATGATCAAGCCGTACGTCGTATCTATGAAGCGAAAGGACGTCCATCTGATAATCCTTTAATCATTCATATTCATGATAAAAGCCAATTGAATGATTTTGTGGCTTCTTATTCAAAAGAAGTGGAACAATTAATGGATGCGTTTTGGCCAGGGCCGATTTCTTTTATCTTACCGTTGAAACCAGGTTACTTATGTGAACGTGTCTCAGGAGGTCTTGACTCTATCGCAGTGAGAATGCCGAGTCATCCTATTGGTCGTGCCATTTTGAAATATACAAATCTGCCGATTGCTGCACCGAGTGCTAATATTAGCGGCAGACCTTCACCTACAACTTTCTCACATGTCTTTAATGATATGGACGGACGGGTAGAAGGAATAGTAAATGGTGATCAAAGTGAAGAAGGTTTAGAAAGTACAGTACTTGACTGCACACAATATCCTTATAGAATTGCAAGACCAGGTGCGATAACAGAAGAAATGATTGACTCTGTATTGCCAGGTTCTGTAGACCACGATGCACAATTAAATACAGAAAAACCAATCGCACCAGGTATGAAGTATAAACATTATTCACCACAAACACCTGTAGCGATGCTGACAAGTTTAACACAAGCTATTTCAGAGGATAAAGATTGGTCGCATACATTGTTTGCGGTACCTGCGACATTGCAGGCTTACTTGCCAAAAGATGCTATTTATCGCGAACTTGCAAAAGATGTCACTGATTTAAAATCCGCAAATCATATGCTATATCAAATTCTGCACGAGCTTGATACGGATGAATCCATTGAACAAGGTTATATTTATCGTTTTGAACCTACAGATGAAAGTACAGCTTTCTTAAATCGTTTAGAAAAAGCAACAGGTAATCAACAAATAGGAGCGGATCAACTGTGAAAATAATCTTTGTTTGTACAGGAAATACATGTCGCAGTCCAATGGCTGAAAGTATTGCGAAATCATTAATGCCTGAACATACCTTTTATTCAAGAGGTTTATTTGCGATGAATGGTCAAACTGCAGCTGCACATACACAATCTATTTTAGAAGAAAAAAATTTAGATTCGCCGACAAAGGCTTGTCAGTTGTCTGAAAGTGATTTAGATGCAGACTTGATTTTGACAATGACTGAAGGACATAAGCAACAACTTGAAATGATGTATGCGCAACCATTACCGGTATATACGCTTTATGAGTTTGCAGGCCAAAAAGGTGAAGTTTCAGATCCCTATGGCGGAGACCTCAATCAATACCAACAGATTTATAATGAACTGAATTACTTATTGAACGAAGTGAAGTTAAGATTGGAAAAAGATGTTAATAATTAGTATGAGTTGAGCTTTAAATGCGTTATAATAGCAACTATATAGCATCGTTTGCTTTACATAAGCGAGAACTTTTCTGTTTTCGCTTGAGATGAGTTTACAAAGGGGTGGAATTAAATGGAAAATTTGAAGTTATTGCTTAATGAGTTAAAAGAACAAGATTTCTTCAAACCCGGAGAAATTTGTGTTATTGGTTGTTCAACATCTGAGGTTATCGGTGAGCGAATCGGCTCAGTCGGTTCAATCGAAGTAGCACAAGAAATCTTTGATGCTTTGATGGAAATCCGTAAAGAGACAGGTGTCACTTTTGCATTCCAAGGTTGCGAGCATATCAATAGGGCAATTACTATCGAAAGAGAACATTTCAATCCACTTACAATGGAAGAAGTTACAGTTGTGCCCGCAACGCATGCTGGCGGCAGTATGTCGACATATGCTTATCGTCACTTAGACAATCCGATGGTTGTTGAACATATCACTGCTGATTGCGGTATTGATATCGGTCAAACAATGATCGGTATGCATATCAAACATGTTGCAGTACCTGTACGTACTTCAGTGAAGCGTGTCGGGGATGCGGTCGTGACACTTGCGACTTCTAGACCTAAGCTAATCGGCGGCGAACGTGCTCACTATACTTTATAACTAAATGAATTGGGGGAATGATGTCATGTCATTTATCGAAAAGGAAGACAAAGCAGTATTTGAAGCTATTCAAAACGAATACAATCGTCAGAATAACAACATTGAATTAATCGCATCAGAAAACTTTGTGTCAGAAGCAGTAATGGAAGCACAAGGTTCAGTATTGACTAATAAGTATGCTGAAGGTTACCCAGGACGCCGTTATTATGGCGGCTGCCAATTTGTAGATGTAACAGAAACATTAGCGATTGAACGTGCGAAAGAGTTATTTGGTGCAGAACACGTTAACGTACAACCACATTCAGGTTCACAAGCAAACATGGCAGTTTATTTAGTTGCATTGGATTACGGTGACACTGTATTAGGTATGAACTTAAGCCATGGCGGTCACTTGACACATGGTGCTAAAGTCAACTTCAGCGGACAATTTTATAACTTTGTCGAATACGGTGTAGATAAAGAAACAGAACGCATCGATTACGAAGAGGTACGTCGTCTTGCGAAAGAAAACAAACCTAAATTAATCGTTGCGGGAGCATCAGCTTACCCAAGAGAAATCGACTTCAAGAAATTCAAAGAAATTGCTGATGAAGTCGGTGCTAAATTAATGGTAGACATGGCACATATCGCTGGTTTAGTAGCTGCAGGTTTACATCAAAACCCAGTAGACTATGCTGATTTTGTGACAACTACAACGCATAAAACTTTAAGAGGCCCTCGTGGCGGTATGATTCTTACTAAAAAAGAATATGCGAAACAAATTGATAAAACAATTTTCCCAGGTATTCAAGGTGGACCATTAGAACATGTTATTGCGGCAAAAGCAGTAGCATTCGGTGAAGCATTGCAACCTGAGTTCAAAGTTTATCAAGAACAAGTCATCAAAAATGCAAAAGCATTAGCTGATACGTTAATCAATGAAGGCTTCAGAGTTGTTTCTGGTGGTACAGAAAACCACTTAGTAGCGGTTGATGTTAAAGGTTCATTTGGTATTACAGGTAAAGAAGCGGAAGAAGCATTAGATGAAGTGGGCATTACTTGTAACAAAAACACAATTCCATTTGACCAAGAAAAACCATTCGTAACAAGCGGTTTACGTTTAGGTACACCAGCTGCAACAACACGTGGATTCGATGAAAAAGACTTTGAAGAAGTAGGTAAAATCATCAGCCTAGTTGTTCAAAATCCTAAAGATGAAGCGAAGTTAAAAGAAGCTTCTGAACGCGTACAAGCTTTGACTTCAAAACATCCACTATATAAATAAGAGAACTAGGAGGCTATTCCTTTATGGGAAAAGTACATGTATTTGATCATCCGTTAATTCAACACAAATTAAGTTACATCCGTGACGTCCACACTGGAACAAAAGAGTTCAGAGAGTTAGTAGACGAAGTCGGTATGTTAATGGCATATGAAGTGACAAGAGATTTGGAACTTCAAGATGTTGAAATCGAAACACCCGTGACTAAAACGGTAGCGAAAAGATTATCTGGTAAAAAACTAGCGTTTGTACCGATTCTTAGAGCTGGTTTAGGTATGACACAAGGTGTCTTAAGCTTAATCCCTGCAGCGCGTGTCGGTCATGTCGGTTTATATCGTGATCCAGAAACATTGGAAGCAGTTGAATACTTTGTTAAATTGCCTCAAGATATTGAGGAAAGACAAATTATTGTCGTAGATCCAATGTTAGCAACAGGTGCTTCAGCAATTGAAGCTATCAACTCGTTGAAAAATCGTGGTGCGAAACATATTCGTTTCATGTGCTTGATTGCTGCGCCTGAAGGTGTGGAATTACTTCAAGAAGCGCACCCGGATGTTGATATTTATATTGCAGCACTTGATGAAAAATTGAATGATAAAGCATATATCATCCCAGGTTTAGGTGATGCTGGAGACCGTTTATTCGGTACAAAATAAGAAGTGTTCAGCAGTCACATATATTAACCTATGTGCATGCTTTAAATGGAAATAAGAGATAAATAGATATAAGAGTATGCAAATTGTTTAGCGTAGATGAACAGAAAGTTCAATCTGTGATGCCATAACATTGCATACTCTTTCTCTGTATAGGAGGCATTGACTTGAAGAAAATAATGACAATCTTCGGCACGCGACCTGAAGCAATCAAAATGGCGCCATTAGTCAATCAATTAAAACATGAAGAAGCGCTAGAACCTGTGGTTGTCGTTACGGCTCAACATAGAGAAATGCTTGATGCTGTACTAGAAACGTTTGATATTCAACCAGATTATGATTTAGATATTATGAAGGCAGGGCAAACGTTATCAGATATTACTTCTAGAGTTTTAAAAGGATTGGAAGCTATTATTCAACAAGAGAAACCAGATATGATATTAGTCCACGGTGATACGATGACTGCATTTGCCAGCGGTTTAGCAGCATTTTACAATCAAGTCGCTATAGGTCATGTAGAAGCTGGATTAAGAACTTGGAATAAGTATTCGCCTTATCCTGAAGAGATGAATCGCCAAATGATCAGCTGTTTATCAGATATTCATTTTGCGCCGACAAAACAAGCGAAGGCGAATCTATTAAAAGAGAATATACCTAGCGCTAAAGTTGTAATTACAGGCAACACTGCCATTGATGCTATGAATACTACAATTCAAAAGGATTATCATTCAGAAGTGATGAAACGTCATAAAGACAAGCGCGTTATTTTATTGACAGCGCATCGTAGAGAAAATTTAGGTGAACCCATGGCACATATTTTCAGTGCAGCACGAAGATTAGTGGAAGCACATGAAGATGTGGTGTTGGTTTATCCTATGCATAAGAATCCTAAAGTACGTGAAATTGCACAACAGTATCTCAGTGATCATGATCGCATAGAATTGATAGAACCTTTAGATGTCGTAGATTTTCATAACTTTGCCCATCAGTCTTATTTGATACTGACAGATTCAGGCGGTATTCAAGAAGAAGCACCATCTTTAGGCAAACCAGTTTTAGTATTAAGAGATACAACAGAACGACCTGAAGGTGTAGAAGCGGGTACCTTGAAATTGACTGGTACGGAGGAAGAAGATGTGTATCGAGAAGCTGAATTATTATTAACGAATCAAGCACTTTATCAGCAAATGAGTGAAACTGCCAATCCTTATGGAGATGGTAAAGCTTCGAAACGCATTTGTGACAATATTAAGTATTATTTTAATCTGACAAGCGAAAAACCTGTAGATTTTAATGAAAATAAAGACAATTATGAATGATTTGTTAAAAATGTGTCTAATTTGTGACAAAAATCACTCATAAGAATTGCATGTTTTGAATGTAATTGACACGCGTTCCATTGCTATATTATGATTAAAAATGTATGGATGAAATGGTTTACAAATGATTCGTATCTCCATGTGAAATGAGGCACAATAAATGAAACAGTTCAACTTAATTTTTAAGCAATATCTTCAATATTACATTTATTGGTTGTTAGCCTTGGTTGTAATAGCAATTTTTATACCAAAGCCTTTCATTATTGGTCTTATCATCGGTTCATTTGGTTCCTTGATCAATACATACATCTTTGAATTATATTTATCTCAGGCGCAGAAACAAGAAACGTCTCAGATATCTACAGGTGGGATATGGCGCTTTTTAGTGGCACTTGCTGCTTGTATTATCTGGGTTTATTTCAAAAACCAAGTGAATATTATTGGTGTAATGATTGGTTTAATGATTTCATACTTATTAATCATTTTTCGACCATTTCTTCACAAAATGTAATACAAATCAACGAATGAAAGAGGTGAGTATTATATGCAACATAAAAGCCCTGTAGTTACATGGGAGCTATTTGGTTTAGATATCAAATTCAACTTGGCTAGTATTTTAATGGTAATTATTACAGCAATTATTGTTTTAGCAATAGCCATAGCTTGTACACGTAACTTACAGAAACGACCGACTGGCAAACAGAACTTCATCGAATGGGTCTTTGACTTTGTTAGAGGCATCATCGAGAGTAACCTTGCATGGAGACATGGCGGTCAATTCCACTTCTTGGCAGTAACATTAATTATGTTTATCTTTATCGGTAACATGTTGGGTCTGCCATTTGCGATAGTCATCGACCATACGCTATGGTGGAAATCTCCGACAGCTGATGCCACAGTTACTCTGACGTTGGCAATGTTAATGATTCTGTTGACACATTACTACGGTATCAAGTTGCGCGGAGCGAAAGGTTACTTTAAAAATTATGCTCAGCCTTTCTTAGCGTTAACACCTGTCAATATATTTGAAGAATTTACAAATACATTGACGCTCGGTCTACGTTTATACGGTAATATTTACGCTGGTGAAATTTTAATCGGCTTATTATCTACTTTAATCATAGGCCATGCAGCTTGGGGTTGGATTATCGGTATTCCAGGCTTAATTGCTTGGCAAGCATTCTCGATTTTCATCGGTACGATCCAAGCGTATATCTTTATCATGTTATCCATGGTATACATGTCCCACAAAGTTGCGGACGACCACTAGTTTTTCCACATTAAAATTTTATAAAAATATTTAGGAGGATTTTTTAATATGAATTTAATCGCAGCGGCAATCGCAATTGGTTTATCAGCACTTGGTGCAGGTATTGGTAACGGTCTTATTGTATCTAGAACAGTTGAAGGTGTAGCACGTCAACCAGAAGCACGTGGACAATTAATGTCAATCATGTTCATCGGTATCGGTTTAGTTGAGGCATTACCTATCCTTGGCCTTGTTATCACATTCATCGTCTTATTCATGTAATTTATACATCGATACTAACGGCGAAGTCTCACATCGACTCTCGCCATTTCTTTCGTAAACAACTATCGTAAGAGCCAATAGAGGACTTTGAATGAAAGGAGTGTCCAAGTACTGTGACTGCGACTACAAACACATTAGTTTTAGGTGCTGCAGGCGGCGGTGTTGAATGGGGTTCAGCATTAGTAACATTAATTACTTTCTTAATCCTTTTAGCATTGCTTAAAAAGTTCGCATGGGGTCCATTGAAACAAGTCATGGATAAACGTGAACGCGATATCAACAAGGATATCGATGATGCAGAACAAGCTAAAATTAATGCTCAAAAATTAGAAGAACGAAATAGACAAACACTAAGAGAAACTCAAGAAGAGGTTCAAAAAATCTTAGAAGAAGCAAAAGTTCAAGCGCGTGACCAACATGAACAAATCATTCATGAAGCTAACGTCCGTGCAAACGGCATGATTGAAACTGCACAAAGTGAAATCAACAGCCAAAAAGAACGTGCAATCTCTGAAATCAACGATGAAGTTTCTAAACTATCAGTTCTGATTGCATCTAAAATTTTACAAAAAGATATCTCAGAACAAGATCAAAAAGACTTGATCGACAAGTACATTAAAGAGGTAGGGGATAAATAATGGCAGATGTTGCTAAAAAATATGCCCAAGCACTGTATGAAACGTCACTCGATAAAGATGTTTTAGATTTAATGTACGATGAATTTGCTGTTATTGATGAAGCAGTAATTCCTTATAAAGAGAAATTAAAATCTTTCGATGAAGATCCAAAGAATATTGCACAAAACCGCAAAGCTTTTGTTGATGCAACATTCCAAGATATCAATGAATACTTAAAAAACATGTTATATGTCTTAGCTGAAAATCGAAATCTTGCGATTATCTCTGAAGTATTCAGAGCATTCCAAGGTTTATACAATCAACACTATAATCAAGACTTTGCAACGGTTGAGTCTGTATATGAGCTTTCTCCAGAAGAACTGGACAAAGTAGGGGAGTCTTTAATTCAACGTACAGGACTTGAAAGAGTCATTCTTACAAATGAAATCAATCCAGCACTCATCGGCGGTTTGAGAACAACTGTAGGAACTAAAGTATATGACGGCAGTATTCAAAATGATCTTATTAACTTAGAGAGAAGATTTACTAGAACGAAATAATAATTATAGAGGAGTGACATAGATGGCCATAAAAGCTGAAGAGATTAGTGCATTACTTCGCTCACAAATTGAAAATTATGAGTCAGAGATGTCTGTTACTGATGTTGGTACAGTAATTCAGATTGGTGACGGTATTGCATTAGTTCACGGATTAAACGACGTTATGGCTGGTGAGTTAGTAGAATTCCATAATGGTGTGCTTGGACTAGCTCAAAACTTAGAAGAATCTAACGTCGGTATTGTAATTTTAGGACCATACACTGACATTAAAGAAGGCGACGAAGTTAAACGTACAGGACGTATCATGGAGGTGCCTGTAGGTGAAGAATTAATCGGTCGTGTCGTGAATCCATTAGGTCAACCACTTGATGGACAAGGTCCAATTGAAACAAATAAAACACGCCCAGTTGAAGAAAAAGCAACAGGCGTTATGGCAAGAAAATCAGTTGACGAACCATTACAAACAGGTATCAAAGCGATTGACGCATTAGTACCAATCGGTCGTGGTCAACGTGAGTTAATCATCGGTGACCGTCAAACTGGTAAAACAACAATTGCAATCGATACAATCTTGAACCAAGCGGATCAAGACATGATTTGTATCTATGTAGCAATTGGTCAAAAAGAATCAACAGTACGTGCGACTGTAGAAAAATTAAGACAGCATGGTGCTTTAGATTACACAATCGTTGTAACTGCGTCAGCAGCTGACCCAGCTCCATTATTATACATTGCGCCATATGCAGGTGTAGCAATGGGTGAAGAATTCATGTTCGACGGTAAACAAGTGTTAATCGTTTATGATGATTTAACTAAACAAGCAGCAGCTTACCGTGAACTTTCATTATTACTTCGCAGACCACCAGGTCGTGAAGCATACCCAGGTGACGTTTTCTATCTACATAGTAGATTATTAGAACGTGCAGCTAAATTGAATGATGAATTAGGTGGCGGTTCAATTACTGCATTACCTATCATTGAAACACAAGCCGGAGATATCTCTGCTTATGTTCCAACAAACGTAATCTCAATCACTGATGGACAAATCTTCTTAGAATCAGACTTGTTCTTCTCAGGGGTACGTCCAGCGATTAACGCCGGATTCTCAGTATCTCGTGTAGGTGGTTCAGCGCAAATTAAAGCAATGAAAAAAGTTGCGGGTACTTTACGTTTAGACTTAGCTTCATACCGTGAGTTAGAATCATTCGCGCAATTCGGTTCAGACTTAGATGAATTCACAGCAAGAAAATTAGAACGTGGTAAACGTACAGTTGAAGTTCTTAAACAAGGACAAGGTGAACCATTACCAGTTCAAAACGAAGTATTAATCATCTACGCATTAGTTAATGGCTTCTTAGATGATATCCCAGTTCAAGACGTTCAACGTTTTGAAGCAGAAATCATCAGCTGGACTAAAAACAATGCGCCAGAAATCTTAGATGAAATCAAAACAAAAGGTACTTTACCTGACAAAGAAAAAATGAACAGCGCAATTGAAAACTTCAAACGCAGTTTCAGTATTTCTGAAGAGTAAGATGAAGCGAAGTATAAATAAGGTGGTGAAATAATGGGATCTCTAAAGGATATTGATTCAAGAATCAAGTCGACGAAAAAAATGAATCAAATTACCAAAGCGATGAACATGGTAGCGAGTTCTAAGCTCAACAGAGCACAACGTAACACGAACCAGTTCAAACCTTATATGGAAAAAATGCAAAATGCGATTACAGCAGTTGCAGGCCAAACGACTTCTAATCATCCGATGCTGAAGAAACGTCCGGTTAAAAAACGTGGTTACTTAGTTATTTCAAGTGATCGTGGATTAGCTGGTGCATATAACGCAAATATCTTGAAGAAAGTGGTACAAGATATCGAAGCGCGTGGTGAAAGTCAGAGCGATTATAAATTACTCGTTCTTGGTAAAGTAGGTATTGATTTCTTCAAAAACAGAGACTATGAAGTAGACTTTGCATTGCCGGATGTTCCAGATCAACCGTCATACAAAGATATTTCTTCTGTAACGAAGAAAGCAATCGATTTATATAGCAACGGTGATATTGATGAGTTGGAAATTTACTACAACAAATTCGTCAACGTTCTTGAAAATACGCCAACTGCAAGAAGAGTATTACCATTAGCAGAAGAAGATACAAGTTCAGGACATGGACAAATGTCTTCATATGAATTCGAACCAGATAAAGAATCAATTTTAAATATTATTTTGCCGCAATATGTAGAAAGCTTAATTTACGGCTCAATTCTGAATGCGAAAGCCAGCGAGCACGCATCTAGAATGACTGCCATGAAGAATGCTTCTGATAATGCGAGCGACCTTATTGACGATTTATCATTAGAATATAACCGAGCACGTCAAGCAGCAATCACACAACAAATTACTGAGATTGTCGGTGGCGCAACAGCTCTTGAATAGTATATTAAAGGAGGAAAAAAAGAATGGGTGTAGGCCGCGTAACACAAATCATGGGTCCAGTTATTGACGTAAGATTCAATCATGATGAACTGCCTAAGATTAATAACGCATTAGTGCTAGATGTACCTAAGAAAGATGGCACGACTGAATCTCTTACATTAGAAGTAGCACTTGAATTAGGCGACGACGTAGTTAGAACTATCGCCATGGACTCTACAGACGGAATTAAACGTGGTGACGACGTTAAAGACACTGGTCGTCCAATCAGTGTACCTGTCGGTGAAGATACGTTAGGAAGAGTATTTAACGTTTTAGGTGATCCAATCGATAATGATGGACCGATTTCTGAATCAGTTCCACGTGAACCAATTCATAGACAACCACCTAAATTTGATGAATTATCAACAAAAGTTGAACTACTTGAAACTGGTATCAAAGTAGTAGACTTATTAGCACCATATATCAAAGGTGGTAAAGTTGGTTTATTCGGTGGTGCCGGAGTAGGTAAAACTGTATTAATCCAAGAATTAATTAATAACATCGCTCAAGAACACGGCGGTATTTCAGTATTCGCAGGTGTTGGTGAACGTACACGTGAAGGTAACGACTTGTACTTCGAAATGAGCGACAGTGGTGTTATCAAGAAAACAGCGATGGTATTCGGACAAATGAACGAACCACCTGGTGCACGTATGCGTGTAGCTTTATCAGGTTTAACAATGGCTGAATACTTCCGTGATGTTAAAGGACAAGACGTTCTTTTATTCATCGATAACATTTTCCGCTTCACACAAGCAGGTTCTGAGGTATCAGCATTGCTTGGCCGTATGCCATCAGCCGTTGGTTACCAACCAACATTGGCAACAGAAATGGGTCAATTACAAGAACGTATCACTTCTACAATGAAAGGTTCTATCACATCTATCCAAGCGGTATTCGTACCTGCCGATGACTATACTGACCCAGCGCCAGCAACAGCTTTCGCTCACTTAGACTCAACAACTAACTTAGAGCGTAAATTAACAGAAATGGGTATCTACCCAGCCGTTGACCCATTAGCGTCAACTTCACGTGCGCTTGAACCAAGCATCGTTGGTCAAGAACACTATGATGTTGCTCGTCGTGTACAATCAACATTACAAAAATACAGAGAATTACAAGATATCATCGCAATCTTAGGTATGGATGAATTATCTGATGAAGATAAGAGCACAGTTGAACGCGCAAGACGTATTCAATTCTTCTTATCTCAAAACTTCCACGTTGCAGAACAATTCACTGGTCAAAAAGGTTCATACGTACCTGTTAAGCGTACAGTTGAAGACTTCAAGGACATTCTTGAAGGTAAATACGACCACATCCCTGAAGATGCATTCCGTTTAGTTGGCAGCATGGACGATGTATTAGAAAAAGCTAAAGACATGGGTGTTGAAGTATAATATTAGGAGGTAAAGTTTAATGAACACAATGAACGTTAATATTGTTACTCCTAATGGTTCTGTTTATAACCAAGATGATGTTGAAATTGCGATTCTGCAGACAGTTGGAGGCGACATTGGTGTAATGGCCGGCCATTTACCAACTGTTACAGCAATTAAAACAGGTTATGTTAAAGTAAATTATACAGATGGGATTGATTTCATTGCGGTCAGTGATGGTTTCGTTGAAATCAGACATGAAAGCACATCAATTATTGTACAGACAGCAGAAAAAGCTGAAGATATTGATATCAGACGTGCTAAATCGGCTAAAGAAAGAGCAGAATCACATTTGAATAACAATGACGAAGATACTGACATTAACAGAGCAGAACGAGCTTTAGAACGTGCGGAAAACCGCATTAAAGTTTCGGAAATGAAATAATAACAACCATAAAGTATAGGATATATCTCACTTTGAGGTATATCCTATTTTTTAATGTCAAATTTTAGGGTAAACATATGAGTGAACAGATATTAGGATTTTGAATTTCTAAGTAAGAATGTATGATTTTACTCTATTTTCATGTACAATATGAGACAGTAAACAATTGAGGAGACGACAAAGATCATGGAATATTTAGGGCAATTTGCGATTGCGCATTTGATTATGCATGTGCTTTGTATCTGTGTCGCATATTGGGCATTGAATGCGATTAGGTTGGATCAATTCTTTAAAAAGGGTTATCCTGTCCAAGTACAAGTATTGATTATATTTCTTGCGATTTTAATCGGAACAGGAGTTAGTAATTTCATCATAGATTTATTGCAATTTTCAACGCAACTTAAATATCTTGGCCGCTAATCGTTTGAGTGTAATTCAAATGTTTTTCCATATATAATAATAGGTAATAGAAGAGATGAGAAATTTTTAAATTGAAGATGTTCAGGAGTTAAAAAGTGGAGGAGTAGTAATGAATAGAGATAGAATGATTATTAAAGGCGGAAATCGTCTAGTAGGAGAAGTACAAGTTGAGGGAGCAAAAAATGCAGTATTGCCAATTTTAACTGCATCATTGTTAGCTTCAAAGGGAGCGAGTACATTACATAATGTGCCTGAGTTAAGCGATGTTGAAACGATTAATAATGTACTTTCAACGCTTAATGCTGAAATTGAGTACCATAAAGAGGATAACAGCGTGACAGTTGATGCGACGAAACAATTGAATTCAGAAGCACCTTATGAATATGTCAGTAAAATGCGTGCGAGTATTTTAGTCATGGGTCCATTGCTTGCACGTTTAGGTCATGCAAAAGTAGCTTTACCAGGCGGTTGCTCTATCGGAAGCAGACCGATTGAACAACATATCAAAGGATTTGAAGCACTAGGTGCCAAAATTCATTTAGAAAACGGCTTTGTCTTTGCTGAAACTGCAAATGGTTTAACAGGTGCAGAGATTCACTTAGATTTCCCAAGTGTAGGTGCTACACAAAATATCATCATGGCAGCTTCATTAGCAAAAGGTAAATCTGTTATCGAGAATGTTGCACGTGAACCAGAAATCGTTGACCTAGCAAACTACATCAACGAAATGGGCGGTAATGTAACTGGTGCAGGAACAGATACAATTACGATTCATGGTGTCGAAGCTTTACATGGTGTAGAACATGCGATTATCCCAGATCGTATTGAAGCAGGTACATTACTTGTAGCAGGCGCTATTACAAGAGGCGATGTTTTAGTTAAAGGTGCAATTAAAGAACATTTAACAAGCTTGTTGTATAAACTAGAAGAAATGGGTGTCAACTTATCATATGAAGATAAAGGTATCCGAGTATCTGCAGAAGGTGAATTGCAACCAGTAGATATCAAAACATTACCACACCCAGGATTCCCTACAGATATGCAATCACAAATGATGGCGTTATTGTTAACAGCTGAAGGACATAAAGTCATTACAGAAACTGTCTTTGAAAATCGCTTTATGCATGTTGCTGAATTCAAACGAATGAATGCTCAAATTACGGTTGAAGGACGCAATGCAAAAATTACAGGTAAAAGCCATTTACAAGGCGCACAAGTGAAAGCAACTGATTTACGCGCTGCAGCAGCATTGATTTTAGCCGGTTTAGTGGCTGAAGGTACTACTGAAGTTTCAGAATTACAACACTTAGATAGAGGTTACGTAAACTTTAACGGTAAACTTAAAGCTTTAGGTGCTGATATTGAGCGTGTTAATAAATAAGTAAGTAGGGGATTAAGATGATTAAACGCTTTTATTTTAAAGTGATAAAATTACCGATTGGTTTTCACATACTCATCGTTATGCTTATGATGCTTTTGATGTTTTTCATCGGTATGTGTATCGGTTTTATATTGAATCATCAAAATCCGCTTAATATATTTGAATACCAGACTTGGTATCATTTCAAGCAAATTTTTGGAGGCTAGTAACATGGAAACAATTTTTGACTATAACCAAATTAAAAACATTATCCCACACCGCCAACCTTTTTTATTAATTGATAAAGTTGTTGAGTATGAAGAAGGTCAACGTTGTGTGGCTATTAAACAAGTATCAGGTAATGAACCATTCTTCCAAGGTCATTTCCCAGAATACGCGGTTATGCCAGGCGTGTTGATTACTGAAGCATTAGCACAAACTGGTGCAGTTGCGATTTTAAACAGTGAACAAAACAAAGGTAAAATCGCATTATTCGCTGGTATTGATAAATGTCGTTTCAAAAGACAAGTTGTACCTGGTGATACATTACAGTTAGAAGTTGAAATTACTAAAATGCGTGGACCAATTGGTAAAGGCACTGCGAAAGCAACTGTTGATGGTCAATTGGCATGTAGCTGTGAATTAACATTTGCAATCCAAGATGTATAAGCTGATATAAAAAGACTGAGACAATAGATATAAAGCATTGCTTTAATTCATCTATATTGTCTCAGTCTTTTTTTAATCTTCTCTTTTTTCGTCTTTTAAACGTGGTTTTGATTGCATCATACGGTTGAATGAAGTCTTTAATTCTTCACCAGATAATCCATCATCTACAAGTTGTGCTAATAAATTTTCAGCATAAACTTGTCTTAATGTATAGACGTGGCAATCAAAAATAATAGACATACGCTCATTATCGTATAATGAAATATTTTTAATTGTTGCATCGAATAATGCAGGATCATTAGAAGGACGTGTGATCACAACACGTATATCTAATAATGTTTCATCATCCATATATTCTTTCATAATATCGTAGTGGTTACTGGAGATTACAATTTCTAACAACCAGCCGGTGCCGCTTTGTTCTTTATTGATAATTACACCATCATAGAGTTCATATTCTATAACGCCACCGTGTTCAGTGACAATTTGGAATCTGACTGCTTTAAATGTTTTCAATTGAAGTCACTCCAATCTTTTTAAAATCTGCAAATTTTTTCTTTCTGATTCTAGTATAGCGTAAAAGATAAAAATATTTGAGAGATAGTACAGAAAATTAACCAATCAACTATAAAATTTCTCTTAATTTGTGTTTTGACGATATGTATCAATCTGAATATGATAGTAATCAAGGAGGTGACAAAATGCTTAATAAAATCGTTATTGTAGGAAGATTGACGAAACAACCTCAATTGACAGCAAAGGAGGAATCAGACATTGTATACTTTAGTGTTGCGACAGAACGTCATTATAACTATCAAGGCCAGAACAAACAATCTGTAGACTTTATTAATTGTAAGGCTTTTGGCAAGATTGCCCGAAATATTGCCAGCTATACACAAAAAGGATCGCTTGTCGGTATTACTGGCTATATGCATTCCTACAAATATGAAAAAGATAATCAAACACATTTCGGTATGGAGCTGGTTGTAGAAACAATCAAATTTATCTCGCATCCGAATGACAATTCAAGTTGTCAATTCTCATCACACCATGCACAAACGGACACTTTGATGGGTGAATATGAAGGAAGCCCGTCCTTCGACGCCATTCATCTCTAACTACCAAGTTATCCATTGACATTATATATGCTTAACTGCATATCTCCCAAAATCAAATTGCAACAACCAGCATGATGTATCCATCTCTATCCTGTTCAAAGTATCATGCTGTCCTCTCGTTAATTAAAAGTAATTCATTATGATGTTAGAATTATCCTTCTTTCTATTATAGGAAGATTCCTATAATCTATTCCAAACTCTATTTTTAAACTCTATTTAGTCCAACGCATAGCTTTTACTGCGAAAGATGCTTGGATTGCTCCATTTTCAATTTTGTACTTTCAACTTAATCCATAAAAAACTCTTTAAATATACTAATACTCACCAAGACTTTGCATAAATTTCACTTTATGCAGGGTCTTTTTTCATAAAAACTACGTTTGACAGAGAAGAAATCGGGTTTTATTGCGGTTTTTTCTAGAAGTTTTAGCAGATGTAAAGGGTAAAATAACCCTTCAATTATCTGAAAGATTACATAAATGTTACATAGGTTAAGAGTCAAAATTCAGTTCGAATGTGATATTAATAGGATTTGAAGTGATAGTAAGATATCTAACTATTTTATTTTAATGTAATTTACACGTAAAATTAAGCTGTATTTTTTTATTTCGCTGTAACCTACACCCTGATTTCAGATGATATAGTTGTAATTGCAAATTGATGATATTAATCACACGAAAAAACAATTACCTTATAGGAGGATTTTTAGAAATGAAAAAATTATTAGTAGCTTCATCAGCAACAGCAGCATTATTCGCAGTAGGAGTAGGAGCAGAAGCTCACGCATCTGAACAAGGAAATGCAGATCAAGCACAATTAGCAGAAACAGCATTAAACAATCCTGAACAATTAAACGAAAGCCCTGTACAAGAAGGCGCTTATAATATTAACTTTGAATATAATGGTTTAGACTTCAACTTTGAATCAGACGGTCAATATTGGAGCTGGAGCTATGGTCAAGCAGGCGGTAACGCACCAGCAGCTCAAACTACAACTCAACAAGCACCAGCAGCTCAACAAGCTCCAGTAGCTGAGCAAGCAGCACCACAAGCACAAGAAGCAACAACTCAACAAGCACCAGCACAACAAGCAGCACCTCAAGCTCAACAAGCTGCTCCACAACAATCAGCAAGCACTGGTTCATCAGCTGGTTTAAATGATCACTTACGTGCAATTGCACAACGTGAATCAGGTGGCGACATCCACGCAATCAACCCATCATCAGGTGCAGCAGGTAAATTCCAATTCTTACAATCAACTTGGGATTCAGTAGCACCAGCTGAATGGGTAGGTAAATCACCAGCATCAGCACCAGAAAGCGTACAAGACGCAGCAGCTGTTAAATTATATGACGGTGGCGCAGGTGCAGGTCACTGGGTTACTGCATAATTCAGTTAACTGATTATAAATAAATAGTTAAAAAATCCATCAGGCAGGTTATCTCCAATTTAGGAGGTAACCTGCCTTTTGTAATATGTATGTAAAGAAAGACACAAGAAATATATATTGTTGTAACCTATGTTATTAGGATAGATGCTATTATAAAGACATCAAATAAATGATTTAATACAAACACCTTATGGGAGGACATATTTTACATGAAGAAATTACTAGTAGCATCGACAGCGGTGACAGCTGCTGCAGCAGTATTGGCAACAGGAATTGGAACTCAAGACGTACAAGCAAAATCATCATCAAAAGCTGAACATGCGAAGAAAGTAAAAGACGCTGAAAAGTATCTAAACGAAAAAGGTGAATACACTGTAGTTAAAGGTGACACTTTAAATAAAATCGCTAAAAAATTCGACGTTAAAGTCAAAGAATTAAAAAAATGGAACGATAAAAAATCTGACTTAATCTTAGTAGATGAAAGTTTAAAAGTTAAAGAACCTAAAAAAGTTGCGACAACACAAACAGCTGTACAATCAGACAGCCACTATGCATACAATACGCAACAAGTATCTTACAATAATTATAACCAAGCGCAATCAAACAATGCGCCACAATCATCATATACAGCACCACAACAATCTTATAACGCACCACAAGCATCATACAGTGCACCATCATATGCATCTTATGGTTCAGGTTCAGTAAGATTAGCTAACGGTAATACTGCAGGTTCTACAGGTGCATACGCAGCAGCACAAATGGAAGCTCGTACAGGCGTATCTGCATCAGTATGGGAAAACATCATTGCACGTGAATCAAATGGACAAGTTAATGCGTATAATCCGTCAGGTGCCAGCGGTTTATTCCAAACAATGCCTGGTCATGGTTCTACAGCAACAGTTCAAGATCAAATCAATTCAGCTGTACATGCATATAACGTACAAGGATTAAGTGCTTGGGGTTATTAATGTTAAATAGTTAAAATTCAAGTCGAGACTGAGGTCTCGGCTTTTTTTATGAAAACAGATTCATTGCAAGTATGAAAGGGCTTTGATATTTTTAGTATGTAAATAAATTAAATAAAAACTGCTAGGGGCGCCTTTTGGCTGAGATAGGAAACTAGACCCTTTAAACCTGATTTGGTTAAGACCAACGTAGGAAAGTAGATACATAGTATGCATGATGCAAAAATACTGAAACTGCACTCCTAGGTTGGAATGCAGTTTTTTTATTGGAGGAATAAAAGTGACTTTTGCTGAAACACTTGAAAGAGATGCACAACCGATTATTGATCAAATTTATGATGATAATTTCATTCAAGCATTGTTAAAAGGGAATATAGATAAAGAGTCAATTAGACAATATTTACGTGCAGATGCCTCGTACTTAAGAGAGTTTGCGAATATCTATGCTTTATTAATTCCTAAAATGCCGAATTTAGAAAGTGTTCGATTTCTAGTTGATCAAATTCAATTCATTGTGAATGGTGAAGTGGAAGCACATGAATTCATGGCAGAATACGTGGGTGAACCGTATCACGAAATCGTACAACAAAAAGTGTGGCCGCCAAGTGGTGACCATTATATTAAACATATGTATTACAACGTTTATGCCCATGAAAATGCTGCATATGCGATTGCGGCAATGGCACCTTGTCCTTATGTCTATGCAGAAGTAGCAAAACGTGCAATGCAAGATGACAGATTAAATCAATCTTCTATATTGAAAAATTGGTTTGAATTCTATCAAACAGAAATGGATGCATTAATCGATGTTTTAAACCAATTAATGAATGAGTTAACAAAACATATGACAGATACAGAGAGACAAGAAGTCAGAGAGAATTATCTACAAAGTACAGTACATGAACGAAACTTCTTTAATATGGCTTATACAAAAGAACAATGGGAATTTGGAGGTAAATAATTATGAACAAACCGAAAATTGCTTTAACGATTGCAGGCACAGATCCAACAGGCGGCGCAGGTGTAATGGCTGACTTAAAGTCATTTCATGCATGCGGTGTGTACGGGATGGCCGCAATCACAAGTATCGTAGCGCAAAATACAAAAGGGGTTCAACACATTCATAACTTAGAATTATCTTGGTTAGAAGAACAGTTAGATAGTGTGTTTGATGACGAATTACCGCAAGCGATTAAAACTGGCATGATTGCGACAAAAGAAATGATGGAATTAATTCGCACTTATTTAGAAAAGCATCCTGAAATTCCATATGTCATTGATCCAGTAATGCTAGCCAAAAGTGGAGACTCTTTAATGGATGATAAAGGTAAACATGCCTTACAAAGTATCTTGTTACCACTTGCTGATGTTGCAACACCTAACTTACCTGAAGCAGAGGAAATTGTAGGATTCAAATTAGATAATGAAGATGCGATTAAAAAAGCAGGTAAAATCTTCATAGAAGAAATCGGCAGTAAAGGTGTAGTCATTAAAGGTGGTCATATCGAAGATGACAATATCGCAAAAGACTATCTATTTACGAAAGATGGTTTAGAAATTTTTGAAAGTGAAAGATATGAAACAAAACATACACATGGTACAGGTTGTACTTTTTCAGCTGTAATTGCGGCTGAGCTAGCGAAAGGGAAAACGATTTATGAAGCGGTTAAAAAAGCAAAAGACTTTATCGCATTAAGTATTAAATATACACCTGAGATCGGACAAGGCAGAGGACCAGTTAACCATTTCGCATATATGAAGAAAGTAGGATTAGATGATGAGTAAAGGTTTAGATAGAATCAGAACAGAACATCCATTAGTTATTTGTTTTACGAATGATGTCGTCAAAAATTTTACAGCTAATGGACTTTTAAGTTTAAGTGCGAGTCCAGCAATGAGCGAAGCACCAGAAGAAGCAGAAGATTTTTATCCACACGCAGGTGCAGTCTTAATTAATATTGGCACACTGACAAAAGCGAATGAACAAGCAATGTTAGAAGTTGGAAAAATTGCGAATAAGACAAACACACCGTTAGTATTTGATCCCGTTGCTGTGGGAGCATCAACGTATCGTAAACAATTCTGCAAAACATTCCTAGAGCAAGTGAAACCAACTGTAATCAAAGGAAATGCTTCAGAAATTTTAACGCTTATAGATGATACAACAACAATGAAAGGTACAGATAGTGCTGAAAGCTTAGATGTTGTATCCATTGCGAAAAAAGCACATGAACAATATCAAACTGCCATTGTGTTAACTGGTGAAACAGATGTCATTGCTCAAAACAATAAAATCGTTAAGCTGAATAATGGTTCACGTTTCTTAACGCAAATTACAGGTGCAGGTTGTTTATTAGGTGCTATTGTAGGTGCATTCTTATTTAGAAATGAAAATCCAGAGATTGAAGATTTAATTGAAGCAGTTTCTGTTTATAATATTGCAGCTGAACGTGCTGAACAATTAAGTGAAAGTAAAGGACCAGGTACTTTCTTAGTTCAATTTATTGATGCATTATATAAAATAGACAGTGAAGCAGCAGTAGAAAATCGTAAAGCACAAGAGGTGAAATAAGTGTTTCAACCAGAGGATTTAAAAGTTTACTTTATTTGCGGAACACAAGATATACCTGAAGGTCGTACGATTCATGAAGTATTGACTGAAGCATTAGAAGGCGGCATTACGATGTATCAATTTCGTGAAAAAGGGCCTAACGCTAAAACAGGTGATGCGAAGAAAGAACTGGCACAATCTTTGAAACAATTATGTGAACAATATCATGTACCTTTTATCGTAAATGATGATGTTGAATTAGCAGAATTGATTGATGCTGATGGCATTCATGTTGGACAAGATGATGCGAAAGTGAATACTTTTAAGACGCACTTTAAAAATAAAATTATCGGTTTAAGTGTCGGCAACGAAACAGAATTAGCGCAATCTGATTTAACAGATGTCGATTATATTGGCGTTGGTCCGATATTTAAAACAGGGTCTAAAGACGATGCCAGTGATCCTGTCGGCACAGAAATGATTGAAACATTGCATGAGAAAACAAATGGTATGCCGATTGTCGCAATTGGCGGTATTGCGTTAAATAATGTCGAACCGATTGCGCAAACACATGCACAAGGTGTATCAGTAATTTCAGCGATTGCTCAGAGTTCAAATGTTAAAGAAACCGTTCGCAATTTCTTACAATATTTTAAATAATGCCCTTAATTCTATGTTTTTGTTTTCTACACCTCATAGAATGTGATAAAATTATTTTTATGTGAATAATACCAATAGAGGTGGAAAAATGAATAAAAAAGCATTATTGCCTTTGCTTCTTGGGGTTATGGTTTTTCTTGCAGGATGTGATTATTCTAAACCTGAAAACAGAACAGGTTTTTTCTATAATACATTTGTGAAAAACATGGATAACATCATCCATTGGCTAGGCTCTAGTTTTAATAACGATTATGGATTAGCGATTATTGTCTTAGTTTTAGCAATCCGTATTGTCGTTCTGCCATTCATGCTTTCTAACTATAAGAACAGTCACTTAATGCGCGAAAAAATGGTGATTGCAAAACCAGATATGGACGCAGTGAAAGAGAAAGTAAAACGTGCACGCACACAAGAAGAAAAAATGGCAGCAAACCAAGAAATGATGGAAGTTTATAAAAAATACGATATGAATCCAATGCAAAGTATGCTTGGATGTTTACCAATGTTAATACAAATGCCTGTAATCATGGGCTTATTCTTCGTATTAAAATACCCATCACCAGGTGGTATTGTAGAACATCCTGATTTCTTATGGTTCAACTTAGCAAAACCGGATATTTGGATTACAATTATTGCCGGTGTGTTATACTTCCTACAAGCTTACGTATCAACATTCAGTATGCCGCCTGAACAAAAACAAATGAGTTACATGATGATGATCATTTCACCAATTATGATTATCTGGGTATCATTAAGTTCAGCAGCTGCATTAGGTTTATACTGGTCAGTCAGTGCCGCGTTCTTGATTGTTCAAACATATGTTGCGAACCAATATTACTCTAAGAAAGCGAAAGAAGAAGTCGCTCCAATGATTAGAGAATATGAAAAGAAACATGGTAAAGACGGTAAACAAAAAGGTGCGCAAGTCTTAGGTAAGAAAAACAGAAAGAAAAAATAATACATCATTGATGACTTAAAATCAGTTGCAACTAAAATTGCAGCTGATTTTTTATTTAGGATTTGTACAATAGGGAATAGTAATAGTAACTAAAAGTGTTATTTTAAAATTGGAGGGGAATACCAATGGAAATTAAATCAGTAACAACTGCTGACATTTTAGAGTTACAGAAAATCAGCTATAGAACTTTTGATGACACATTTAGAGAAATGAACAGCCCAGAAAATATTAAAGATTATTTAGATACAGCATTTACACAAGACAAACTAAGACGTGAATTAGAAGATCCACATTCGAATTTCTATTTCTTGTATGATAACGATAAAATTGTCGGATATTTAAAGTTGAATGAAGGGGATTCACAAACAGAACAAGTTTCATCTGATTGTACTGAAATAGAACGCTTATATATTTTGAAGAATTATCATGGCTATGGTTATGGTAAAAAATTATTGAACTTTGCTATAAAGACAGCAGTCGAAGATGGTAAAAAATGTGTATGGCTAGGTGTATGGGAAAAAAATGAACAAGCATTAGGTTTCTATAAACATTTAGGATTCAAGAAAATCTCAGAACATGATTTCATGATGGGGAATGATAGACAAACAGATTTAATCCTAGCATATAATATCGAATAAAAAAGAAGCGGTTGAGAATTTAGATTTGTTCTCAACCGCTTCTTCATCTTATTTGCTTATTGTTCTGTAAACTGCCATTCGTTAAAGAATTGTGCGACGAAGAATTCCATAAAACGATGACGTTCTTGCGCAATTTCTGAAGCTGTTTCAGTATGCATTAAATCTTTAAGTTTAAACAATTTATCATAGAAAAGCTTAATCGCTGAAGGATCATAATTTTCTAATTCGTTATCAGAACTAATACTATCAGGAATAGGCCCTTGCCACATCGGCTCATCAAAGTGACCCGCAAATTGGAACGTACGCGCTATACCAATTGCACCAATCGCATCTAAGCGATCTGCATCTCTAACAATATAACCTTCTTTGGATAAGGGGATTTCTTGATCCACATTATGACGAAAGCTGATGTTTTTGATGATATGCATAATTTTTTCTTGATCCTGTCCACTAACTTCAATACGGTTTAAAAAATCAATTAGTTGATTTTCAGCAGCAGTTTCATCTGTTAATTTGGTATCTACCGTATCATGTAATAATGCAGCCATCTGAATAATGTAAGGATTGCCGTAGCCTTCTTGTTCAGAGATGAAGAGTGCCATTTTAACGACCCGCATGACATGGTTGATATCATGCCCTGTGTGATCTGTTTGATGGAAGTCTTTCATATATTGTTCAGCTGATTTTAATTGTTGATATTGATTCATGACTTTGTGTACTCCTTTATGATTTACAATATCGGTGAAATTAAGTTAGCAATGGCTTCTTTGAATTTCACCCATAAACTGCGTTGATTATAACGCTCTTGTGTTAATTCTGAAGATAACATTAAATCTTGATTGAACTGGTCACGCAATTGTGCCGCAATTTGACGGTCATAAATAAACGCATTGATTTCAAAATTCAGTGTAAAACTACGATGGTCCATATTCGCTGTTCCCACACTTGCGACTTCGTCATCAATAATCATCATTTTTGAATGTAAGAAACCATTGTCATAATGATAAACCTTGACGCCTGATGCCAACAGTGATGCAACATTTTTCAATGTCGCAAAGTAGACGAATGGATGGTCTGGTTTATTTGGAATCATAATCGATACATCTACACCGCCTAATGCAGCAATAGACACAGCATCCATAAAGGCTTGGTCAGGAATAAAGTAGGGCGATTGAATTTGAATCGAATTTTTCGCTGAAGTAATCATTTTCAAATAACCGTATTTGATTTGCTCCCAATCTTCATCTGGACCGCTTGATGCGATTTGGATACCGATAGAACTACCTGTATCAATGTCAGGGAAGTAGCGATCAGAATAAGTGATGTTATCACGCTTAGCTTGTGAGTTCCAATCTAAAATAAAGCGTAATTGCAAGGCATTGACCGCATCTCCGACAATACGTAAGTGCGTGTCTCTCCAGTATCCGAAACGTTTGGATAAGCCTAAATATTCTTTACCAACATTAAAACCTCCGACATATCCGATATAACCATCAATCACGACAATTTTACGGTGATTTCGGTTGTTTAATCTAAAGTTGATAAGCGGTAATTTAGAAGGGAAGAAAGATTCAACTTGTCCGCCCTTTCTTCTGAACTCATCAAAGTCTTTTAAAGTTAAGCCCCTGGAACCCATATCATCGTATAACATTTTTACTTCAAGGCCTTCTTCAAGTTTTTTCTCTAAGGCAGCTAAGATACGTTTACCAAGCTTGTCATTTCTAAAAATGTAATACTCGATATGGATGTAATCTGTGGCGTTTTCTATATCTTTAATCAACGCATCAAACTTTTCATGACCATCTGTAAAAATCGTCATTTCATTATCAGTAGTTAAGAAGGCTGAGTTATTATACAACAACATTTGTACCATTGATTTATGTTTGACGATTTCATGGTTCCCTTTAGAGAACTCTTTGGTTTGTAATGCTTTTAATTGTTCATTAACAATTGCCTCTAATCCAATACGGTCTTCCTCATCTAAGGAAAAGATATGATCTCTTTGGATTTGACGGCCCAGCAATAAATAAAGTATGAACCCGATAACAGGCAAGAATACGAGTACGAGCAACCATGCCCAAATCGATCCTGCAGATCTTCTTTCCATAAATACAATAACGAAACCGAATACGAGGTTTAATATGAATAAGCCGATTAAAATAATATTGATGACTAAATTGGCTTGAAAAGGTATAAAGTCGAAATTATACATAAGTAACCTCCGTGTTTTTAATCAGCAATTATGTATGTTTTTACTTTTGCTGATGTTGAACTTATTGTAACACAGGCACACCTTTCACGATACATTTGACATATACCTATATAGGGTATATTCTAGAGATAGAAACCTAACAGGACGGAGGTTCAAACATGACGCAAGAAGAACGCGCACATCATTCAGAAAAAATAAAATCTAACCTTAAAGCACGACTGAATCGTATAGAAGGACAAGTCAGAGCGATTAATCGCATGATAGATGAAGATGTTTATTGTGATGATGTTTTAACACAAATCAGAGCGACACGTTCAGCTTTGAATAGTGTTGCTGTAAAATTGCTGGATCATCATATGAAAGGCTGTATTTTGCATAAAGCTGAAGATGGACAAGCAGAAGCTGCAATGGAAGAATTATTAGTTACCGTCCAAAAATTAATTAAAGATTAATAAAGGAGTCAGACATGCATAGTAGTGTGATTCAAATCAGTGGTATGGAAACTGAAGAACAACAGCATATTTTGCAAGAACATTTGCAGCAAATGATTGGTATGTCAGAAGTGCAAGTGGATCTGAAATCACAAGAAGTGAAAGCGAGTTACCAGACACCAATCAGTTTAAACAATTTGGAAAAAGAAATTTATGATCAAGGTTACCAAATATTAAATTAAAAAGAGGAGTGTTGTGATATGGAAAAACAATTAAAAGTTGAAGGTATGAGTTGCAGTCATTGTAAAAAAGCTGTAGAAGATGCTGTTGGTAAAGTAAATGGCGTTGACCAAGTAACGGCTACCCCAGATAATGATACAGTAGACGTAACATTCAATGGTGAAGATAAAGTATTATCTGAAGTTGAATCAGCAATTTATGACGCAGGTTATGACGTTGTAAAATAAGACAGAATTATAAAGGCTCAAGTTATCTCTATGGCTGAGCCTTCTTTTTTAAATAAAAATATACCTATGTAGGGTATAGGAGCGGGTGAAATATGGAAAAAGCAGAGTTTAAAATATCAGGTATGACTTGTGCTGCTTGCTCATCACGAATTGAACGGGTTTTGAGTCGTACAGAAGGGATCGACCAAGCGAATGTGAACTTAGTCACTGAAAAAGCATCTATCGAATATGATCAAAGCCATGTCGATATGGATCAAGTCTTTGAAAAAGTGAAACAGCTCGGTTATGAACCCATTGCGCTTGAAACTGCAGATGAAGCAAAAGCACGTAAAAATCAAGAGTTAAATCGTCAAAAAATGAAATTTATTATTGCGATGATTTTATCATTGCCATTGTTATATACCATGGTGGGGCATTTCAGCTTCTTAAGCTTCTTGCCACTCCCTCATGTGATGACAGAACCGTGGTTCCAATTTATCTTAGCAACGCCAGTCCAATTTATTCTAGGTTGGCAATTCTATAAAGGTGCGTATGGTGCATTAAGAAATAAGAGTGCTAATATGGATGTCTTGGTCGCATTAGGGACTTCCGCAGCGTACTTCTATAGTATCTATATGTGGATTATTCATGCAGGTGAAAAACACATTCCATTGTACTTTGAAACCAGTGCAGTTTTAATTACGTTAATCTTACTTGGTAAATACTTTGAGGCGAAAGCTAAAGGCCATGCGAGTGATGCGATTAATAAACTGTTATCACTTCAAGTTAAAGAAGCGCGTGTAGAACGAGATGGGGAAGCGGTCTCTTTACCAGTCGATCAAGTACAGAAAGGTGATGTTTTACTGATTAAAAGCGGTGAATATGTGCCTTTAGATGGTGAAATTATCGAAGGGGAGACTAGTTTAGATGAATCAATGTTAACTGGTGAAAGTATTCCTGTAGATAAAACGATTGGTGATGAAGTCATCGGTGCCACATTAAACCATGGAAACTTTATTAAAGTGAAAGTGACACATACAGGCGATGATTTAGTATTAAATCAAATTATTAAAATTGTTGAAGAAGCACAAGGAGAAAAACCAAATATTCAACGTTTAGCAGATAAGATTTCTGGAATCTTTGTGCCGACAGTACTCGGTATCGCGCTTGTTGTGTTTATTATTTGGTTCAGTTTTATCACACCATTTAAATTTCAATCTAGTTTAGAGGTCTTTATCGCAGTCATAGTTATTGCATGTCCATGTGCTTTAGGTCTTGCGACACCGACATCAATTATGGCTGGATCAGGACGTTCAGCAGAATTAGGTGTGTTATTCAAATCATCTGAAGCGTTAGAACAAACGCAAAATGTGGACACAATCGTATTTGATAAAACAGGCACATTAACAGAAGGGCAACCTTCAGTATACAAAGTCATCGATAATACAGATAATCAACAGTTCGGAACACTTGTAAAAAGTTTAGAAGTACAATCTGAACATCCATTATCACAAGCAATTACAGACTATTATCAAGATGCGCAAAACTTGATAGTAGAACAGTATCAAACACATCCAGGTAATGGTATCAGTGGTTATATTAATGGACAGTTTATCAAAATCGGATCACAAAGCTTTATTCAACCTGATTTGAATGATTGGGATGAGCAGCTTGAAGCAGAAATAAAAGATTTACAACATCAAGGTTCAACGGTTGTATTAGCTTCAATCGATAATCAATTTGCGGGATTGATTGCCTTAAGAGATGAACCGAAAACAAGTGCCAAAGCATTAATTGAACGCTTAAATCCACATTATGATATTGTGATGTTAAGTGGTGACAGCCAAGGTACAGCTGAAGCCATTGCTGAAGAGTTAGGCATTAACCGTGTCATCGCTGGTGTGAAACCTGATCATAAAGCTGAAGAGATTACGAAATTACAAGACGAAGGAAAAAATGTGATGATGGTCGGTGATGGTATCAATGATGCACCAGCATTAGCAAAAAGTAACATCGGCTTGGCAATGGGTACAGGTTCTGATATTGCGATTGAAGCAGGCGACATTATGATTGTCGGTGGAGATATTGAAAAAGTAGAAGATGCGTTAGATATGAGTCAGCGTACGATGAAGAATATTAAACAAAACTTATTCTTCGCATTCTGTTACAATGCAATCGGCATTCCGATTGCGGCATTCGGTTTACTTGCCCCATGGGTGGCTGGCGCTGCAATGGCATTCAGTTCAGTCTCAGTCGTACTCAATGCATTAAGACTACAAAAAGTTAAACCACAAAAGAAAATATAAAAATAATGTAGTAAAATGAAAATTTTTAGGGTAGAATAAAAGTAACTATTCTATAGTAATACGAAGATGGGGTGAACACGAATGAATAATAATACAGATAAACTACGTAATGTCGTTCAATTGTTATCTTCGCTCGGTGTCAATATTAAGAAAACGAAATCCAGATTAGAGATTATGCATACGTTACCGAATACTTCAGTAGCGACACCAAAATTAAAGTAATAAAAAACAGGTTATCGATTCGGACATTGAATGCAATGTTCAACCGATAACCTGTTTTTTAGGGCTCTCTGTCAAATAGGACTGGTGAGCTAAAA